>JBGVGH010000025.1:0-46584 GCA_045121575.1 Faecousia sp. | reverse complement strand
GAGGTGACGGGGGAGGAAGCCTCCACCATTCACAGGCTGCTGGAAGCCTCCGTTGACCCCCAATCCGGGCAGATGACCTTCCTGCGGGATGAAATGAATCCGCTGAAAGCGGACGCAGTCATCGTGGACGAAATGAGCATGGTGGATGTGCTTTTGCTCCACAGTTTGCTGCGGGCGGTGCCGGAGAAGGCGCGGCTGATTCTGGTGGGCGACCCGGATCAGCTTCCGCCGGTTGGCCCCGGTTCTCCCTTTGCCGACTGCCTTGCCAGTAAAGTGCTGCCCGCCATCCGCCTGACGGAGATTTTCCGCCAGGCCCAGGAGAGCCTGATTGTCATGAATGCCCACCGGGTGAACCGGGGGGAGCTTCCCCAGCTGCGGGATGTGAAGAATGACTTTTTCTTTCTGCGCTGCAAAACTGAGGAGCAGGTGGCGCAGACCATTCAGGATTTGTGCAGCAGCCGCCTGCCGAAGAACATGGGCATCCCGCCGGAGCAGATTCAGGTGCTGACTGTGACCCGAAAAGGGGGCGTTGGCACCTGGGCGCTGAACGCCCGGCTGCAACACGCCCTGAATCCCGCCGCACCCGACAAAAAGGAGCGCCAGTGGGGAGATTTCTCTTTCCGGGAGGGAGATCGGGTGATGCAGATTCGCAACAATTATGATATTATGTGGCAAAAAACCGACGGCAGCGCCATCGGCAGCGGCGTGTTCAACGGGGACATCGGCGTTGTCACTTCCATTGACCCCCAGACGGAAACCATGCGGGTTGTTTTTGATGACAAGCAGGTGGATTATGATTTCGGTCAGCTGGGAGAGCTGGAGCCGGCTTATGCCATGACCGTCCATAAAAGCCAGGGCAGCGAGTACCGGGCAGTGGTGATGGCGGCTTGGAACGGGTCGCCGTATCTGCTCAGCCGCAGTGTGCTGTACACCGCCATCACCCGGGCCAGAGAACTGCTGATTCTGGTGGGCCGGGAGGAAACGGTGGCTGCCATGACGGAAAATGCCCGGAAAAATCGCCGCTATACCGGGCTGAAGCTGCGGCTGCAGGGGAAAGGAACATGAAGCTGTTTCAGAAAATCGCCGGGTGGCTGTTTCCCGAAAAGTGCATTCTGTGCGGCAAAATTCTGGAAAAGGAGGAGCGGGATTTGTGCCGCTCCTGCCGGATTGACGCGCCGGAGTGCCCGATTTTGCGGGACAGGTATCCTTTTATCAGCCAATGGACGGCGCTGTGGTATTACGAGGGAAATGTGCGCCGCAGTCTGCTGAACTACAAATTTTACGGCAAGCGGCATTATGCCGCCGCCTATGGAAGAATGCTGGCGATGAAGCTTTTGCGGGAGGAACGGGCGGATTTTGACATTCTGACCTGGGTTCCCGTCAGCGCCCGGCGGCGCAGAAAGCGGGGCTATGACCAGGTGGAGCTGATTGCCCGGTATCTGGGGCAGGAGCTGGGGATAGAGCCGGTAGCCCAATTAAAGAAGATTCGGAACAACCCGCCCCAGTCCGGCATTACCGGGCAGGCGGAGCGCCGGGCCAATGTGCTGGGCGCCTATGGATTGCTGCACCCGGATTCCCTTGCCGGGAAGCGGGTGCTGCTTCTGGACGATATTATTACCACCGGCGCCACAGCAGGCGAGTGCGCCAGAATGCTGCTGACCGGTGGAGCAAAGGAAGTACAGCTTGCGGTGGTTGCCGCCGCAAGACAACATAAAAAGCAGTAGGTGAAGAAAATGAAACTGTTTGCGGATGATTTGGGAATTGATTTGGGCACCTCCCAGGTGCTGATTTATGCCGACGGCCAGGGCATTGTGGTGCGGGAACCGGCTGTGGTGGCGCTGGACAAGAATAACGGCAGAGTTTTGCAGGTGGGCACGGAAGCCCGCAATATGCTGGGCCGCACCCCGGGCAATGTGGTGGCCATGCACCCCATGAAGGAGGGTGTCATCTCCGACCATGTGGTGACGGTGCGGCTGCTGCAGACGCTGATGCGCCGTGCAGGGCAGAAGTCGCTGCTGCTGTCCAAGCCCCGGGTGGTGATTTGCGTGCCCAGCGGCGTGACCGAGGTGGAGGAGCGGACGGTGATTAACGCCGCCATTGAGGCCGGCGCCCGCCGGGTCTACCTGATTGAAGAGCCGCTGGCGGCGGCGCTGGGTGCCAATCTGGACATCAGCGGCCCCCGGGGGCAGATGGTGGTGGACATCGGCGCGGGTACTTCCGATGTGGCGGTGCTGACGCTCAACGCCGTGGCGGTTTCTTCCTCCCTGAAGGTGGCAGGCGACAGCTTTGACGAGGCCATTGTCCGCTATGTCCGCCGGCGGCACGGCATTGCCATTGGCAAAACCACCGCCGAGGATATTAAAATCAAAATCGGCTGCGTCATGGAGCGGCCGGAGGAGCTGCAGGTCACCATCCGGGGGCGGGACGCCAAAACCGGAATGCCCCGGGAGCAGGTGCTGACCTCCACGGAAATCTGCGAGGTGCTGCGCCGGCCTGCCCGGCAGATTGCGGATGAAGTGGTGTCCGTTCTGGAGGACAGCTCCCCGGAGCTGGTCAGCGACATTGCCGAAAGCGGCATCACCCTCACCGGCGGCAGCGCCCAGCTGTGGGGCATGGCGGAGCTGATTTCTGCCCGCACCGGCATCGACTGCACGGTGGCTGACGACCCGGACTCCTGCGTGGCCTACGGCTGCGGCAAGAGCCTGAGCTGGATGAACCACATGACGGAGGGCCCCATCAACATCGCCAAAAAGCGCATTTTGCGGGGATAAAAGCATGATAAAAACAATACCGCGGCATTTCAGCCATGTCTGCACACAAAGATACCAATCACTTGGGTTTACCAAAAGTAAAGTGACCTTCGCCCGAATCAAAGGGGATGTGATACAGGCATTTACGCTCCGATATTTCAGAGACCGGCCGACCTGCTCGGTGGAGTTTGGAGTATTTCCGTTGTGCCTGCCACAGCCGATTGTGCTGGAAGCCGGCGGTTATGAACTGGACGAATTTTTATTTGACCCGCAGAAAGGTCGTTCGGGGTGGACTTTTGATGCCGCTTCGGATGAAAGCGTGATAACTTGCGTCGAATCCATGTGCCAAACACTTGATTTGCATTTAATCCCATTCTTTGAGAGATGCGGTGATTGTAAAGCGGCATTGCCGGCGATGATTGAGCTGGAAGAATTATTTGAGAGCAACCGCCAAAAATATCTGAGCCTCCTTGGTGAAGCGGATTGTGCTGTGCCGTGGCAGGAACGGTCCCTGTTTGATTACAGAAAATACTACATGGCGCTAAAGACACACAATTTGCCCTATGCGCAGCAGTTTTTGAATTATCAAATCAATTATTATGAAAAGCGATTGAAATCGTTTGCGGAACCGGATGCCCCCAAGCAACCGGATACTGTTATAGAAGGGTTTTCGATACGGCTTGGCGTGTATGAACAACAGCGGAATTGGCTGGATTCAGGTGATTTTAGCCGCTTTGATGAAGAACTGCGTGCGAATGAAAAGGCAATGTATGAATTTCTTGCAGCCAGGTATCCCAAAGTGCACGGCAATTTATAAGGCTGTCCGGTGTTCCTGTTTGTACTGGTGATTTTCGTACTGATGTATTGCCGACATCTGTTTCGTAAGGAGGGCTGAATGTGAAAGGCAGGAAAAGAAGAATTGCGCTAACTATCGTGCTGCTTTTTGCTATCATCTTATCTGCGTGCAGTATTCCGGGAAGAAAACCGGAGAGCGGGCGCTGGTACTGCGAAGAATTGATGCTCGAGATTGACTTTGATGCCTGTCGAGAAACTGACACAATCTACTATTGTGCGAAAAAGTACAATCCTGATGGGACATATCAGGATATTCAATGCCAAATATGGTACGGACGGAATATCGTCATATGCTCGGAAGATGAGCAGGAAGATTACCTGCGTGGACTTTATGATTACAAAAGCGGTGTTTTCTATATTACGACGCATCAAGACAAGGTGAGATATACCTTTGAGCGAATCGGCGCGGCGGAATAAAAGACAATAGGAGGATAGACATGAAGCAAAAAAGCATAAGAGCGGCGGTACTTGTTTTTGTGCTGCTTCTCAGTATGAGCCTGTCTGCGTGCCAATTCTACATTCCCAAGCCGAAGCCTAAAGAGGGGATATGGTATTGCGAAGAATTGATGATTGAAATTGACTTCGGTGCCTATCACGAAGCCAAAACGCAGCACTGCGCTAAAAAGTACAATCCGGACGGTACCTATCAGGATGTTTTACTTCGGATTGATTATGGGGACGGCCTCGATATATGTTCCGAAGACGGACAAGAGTATTATTTGATTGGAAGTTACCGCTATAAAAAGGGCGTTTTCCATGTTGTTTCCTATCCGGATGAGGTTACCTATGTCTTTGAACGAATCGACACGGCGGAATGAAAAGGCGCATGGAACCTGCCGTCCATCGCAAATCCAATCCAAACAGCAACACCCAACCGGGCTTTCGCCTGGTTGGGTGCTTTTGATATGTTGGGGTTGCTCCATAATTTGACATAAATTTCGCAGGAAGTGTATTTTTCCTTTTACATGGGCCCGCTAGAATGATGGGTGCGGGGAAAATCCGTGACCAGACGGAAGAGCCCCGTCAGTCAAATTCAGAGCGCTGGAACTGATTCTGTTTCCGGTACTGCCTGGGATTCATGCCGATATGCTTGTTAAATACCCGGTTAAACTGGGAAAAGCTGTTAAAACCGCAGGAATAGGCAATTTCGGTGATGGGTGTCTGGGTACTGATGAGCAGCGCCTCCACATTGCGGATGCGGGTCATCTGAATGTATTGGGTCACGGTGAAGCCGGTGATGTTGCAGAATTGATGGGACAGATAGCTGTTGCCGATGTTAAACTGTTCTGCCAGAGAATCCAGCGTCAGTTCCTCAGAGTAATGGGCGTGGATATACCGTGCCACGGCATAGATTTTTTCCTCCAGAAGTCCGTTTTTTGCCTCGTCGGAGAAGGTATTGGCGCTCTGATTGAGGAAAATCAGGGTGAGAAATTCCACGAACTTCTGATGGATGATGAGGTCACGCATGGGGTCGTCCTTGGGGGAGAGGAGGTAGATGTCGTTCAGCTTCCGAAAGAGCTTTTCCTGCAATTGAGAATCAAAGCGGTAAATGGGAACATCCCGGTGGAACAAAGACAGCAGCTGCTCATATTCGTTGGACAGCCCTGTGACATATTTGGGCAGATTGAATTGAATAATCAGGCGCTTGCACTGCTCGCCCAGCGGATATTCGGACTTGTGCAGAATGTTGGGCGGCACGCCGATAATATCAAATTCCTTCAGCTTGTGGGGGATGCCTTCGATAAACAAAACGGCGCTGGGACACAGCAGGATGCAGATTTCATAAAAGGTGTGGAAATGCTGGAACTTCATATTCACCCCGGCGTTGCGGGTGTCATAGTCAAAGAAATAAAAAATGGTATCTTTCTCGGTGTTGACTTTGACCCGGTATCCGTCCTCGTAGAGAATCATATTATGCAGAATCATGTCTTACCTCCGGCAGAAAAAGCGTTTGCGGACAAGGTTGTTTTTACAATATAGCATACCCATTTCAATTTTGCAACATTGTATCCAAAATCCGGTTTGAATCCGGCTTCAAGTGGCATGTTGCACAAATAAACTCATATCTATTTATAGATACTAGACAACATGAACTATATTCTTCATATGTGAAAGCATAAAATGCAATATATTTTTTGAGAAAAAGCATAGAATGCGTTGCATCTGCTGCCAAAATACGGTATAGTAACATTACTTCAAGGGGCACGCGCCTCTGAAAATAAAACTACTTGGGAGGAAAATCATGAACAGCTTTAAAAAGTGGATGTCTCTGGCCATTGCGCTGGTTCTGTGCGTGGGCACGCTGGCGGCCTGCACCCCGGCAACCCCGGCGACGAACCCCTCTAATGGCTCAACCCCCTCTACCGATTCCCCTGGAACGGATAAGCCTACCAATCCCACGGAGCCCACTCCGACCACTCCCCCTGTTGTGACCTACTCGGAAGCACCCTATATCACTAACCTGGGTATTTACGGTGATGTGGAAGACCGCCTGCCTGTTAAGGAAGACATTTTCGTTTCCCAGTACGATGCCACCGGCGCTGCACTGGAAATCGGTACTTACGGCGGCACCATCAATCTGGTTGGCAGCGGCGGTTCCTGGGACCTGTCCAGACCCACGCTGGAAACCATCATCCGTCGCAACACCGATGGTTCTTATGTGCCCAATGTCATCAAGAGCTATGAGCACAACGAAGATTACACCGTCTGGACCTTCCGCCTGAGAGAGGGCATGAAGTGGTCTGATGGCGACGACTTTAACGCAGATGACATCACCTTCTGGTACTACATGTGCCACATCAATAACTACGACACCAAGGCAAGCTGGGCCGCCCTGAAGGACGGCGACGATGGCTTTGCCAAGCTGGAAAAGGTGGACGAGTACACCGTCACCTGGACCTTTACCAATCCCAAGTTCCCCGCTGACTTTATCGAAAACGGCGACTTTAAGTGGTGCTGGGCTCCCTCTCACTGGCTGAGCGATTTGATTCCCTCTTCCTACTATAAGGAGAACCCCTACTGGAAGGACACCGGCCTTTCCGATGAAGATGTCCTGAAGAACGCACAGGCCAAGGGTGTCGACAAGGCAACCGTCAAGGACCTGGGCAAGGAGCTGACTTATTACTTCTGGAATGTGGGCGGTATGCCGACTGTGAACTCCTTCAGCCTGCGGGCCGGTGACAGCAGACAGGATACCGTGTGCCACATGGATCGTAATGTTTACTACTGGAAGGTGGACGCCCAGGGTCAGCAGCTGCCTTACTGCGATGGCATCGTCTTTACCAAGACTTCTGCCGATGGTCAGGATCAGCTGATGTTCCGCTCCGGCGAGGTGGATATTCTGGCTGTCGCAATGCAGGATATTGCTTCCATTCTGGCGGACATGGGCGACAAGGCTGTCCTGCGTACCTTTGCCAGCGTGGACTGGGGCGGAGTGAAGGTTACCTTCAACTACACCCACACCGATCCCAACTACGCAAAGCTCTTTAACAATGTCAAGTTCCGTCAGGCAATCTCCATCGCAGTCGACCGCAATCAGGTGTCTGAGCTGCTGTCCGATGGCTTCCTGCTGCCCGGCCAGTGCGCACCTCAGCCCGGTAACTTCGGCTATGACGAAGAATGGATGAACAAGTGGACTGAGTATGATGTGAAAACTGCCAAGAAGCTGCTGGAAGAGTGCGGCCTGGTCATGGGCAGCGACGGCTTCTATGACTTCGCCGACGGCTCTGACTTCCTGCTGACCTTCTACAGCTACCTGGATTCCGGCGCCAACAATGAGTACCCCGTTCTGGAGCAGTACTACAAGGCCGTTGGCATCAAGACTGCCTGGAAGGAATATGAAGTGGCAGCCTTCGACATGGAAATCGACAACAACACCTGGACCGCAGTTCTGGGCCCCCACACCTCCATCGGCGGCCTGTCCATGAAGGACCGTGTGGCTCCCTTTGTTCCCGTGCAGCAGGCTGCTGAATGGTACGGCGAGTTCGGTACCTGGGTAGGCACCAATGGAGAAAGAGGCGTTGAGCCCACCGGCGACATGGCCAAGCTTGTTGAAATCTGGAAGAAGTGGGAAGATACTCCCAATGCAGAGGAAAGAGATGCCTACAATCTGGAAATCTACGAGATTCACAAGGCAAACCTGTGGACCATCGCTTATCTGCAGGGCGCAGGCACCTACAATCTGGTCAATGCCAGCCTGAAGAACTATCCGGACGACCTGGTAAGCTGCGACCTGTATATGTACGCAAACATCGTTCACTACGAGAACCTGTTCAAGGCTGAGTGATTTTTACAGAAGTGTAGCCCATAATGAGACTTTTTGGGGGCGGGGAAACCAGTTTCCCTGCCCCCGCTTCTTTAGGAGAGGAAATTTGCATGGATGACAAAAATACAAACGGAAAAGGACATTTTCTTGAATCCATAAAAGAGTTTTTCAAGAAAGACCTGGTGCAGTATATTGTAAAACGACTTTTGATGTTCATTCCCACATTGTTTCTGATTTCCGTTCTGGCCTTCTTTGTGATCCAGCTGCCGGAAATCGACTATGTCGACAGAGAAATTGCGAAGCTGGCCGCAGAAGGTGAATTTGTCAGCCAGGAAGAGGCAGACGCGCTCCGCGCAGAATATGGCCTGGATTTACCGATGCATGAACGGTATTTGAAGTGGATTTCCGGAATTATCTGGACGCCCACCGATTCTGCTTACTACAGACTTTATGGCTCCCATCATGACTGGAAGTATTCCTTTGCCTACGGCAAAAATGTATGGGATGTGATTGATGACCGTTTGGGACTTACAATCCTGGTGTCAGCCCTGATTATGATTTTCCAATATGCCATATCCCTTCCCATTGCAGTGTACGCTTCAACCCATCAGTATTCGGTGGGGGACTATGTCTCCTCATTTATCGGGTTTATTGGAGCGGCGATACCGAATTTTATTTTGGCATTTATGCTGATGTACTGGTCGTATAAATGGACCGGTAATGCAAACGTCGGCTTGGATATGAGCGGGTTTTTCCCGTTCTTAAAAAGTATGATTATTCCTTTCCTCGTGATTGGCACCTCCGGTACCTGCAGCATTATCCGCTCTGTGCGGGCGCAGATGCTGGATGAGGTGGGCAAGCAGTATACCCTGACTGCCCGGGCCAAGGGTGTTCCCGAGAGAAAGATTGTGATGAAGTATTGCTTCAGAGCAGCGATTAACCCCACCGTTTCCGGTCTGGGCGGCGTATTGTCCAGCCTGTTCTCCGGTTCTACGGTCACGGCTATGGTGCTGATGATTGATATTCAGGGCCCGGAGCTGCTCAAGTCCCTCCAGACAGGCGATGTGTACCTGGCTGGCGGCATTGTGATGACCCAGGCCATTCTGGTGGTAATCGGCATTCTGCTGTCTGATATTGCGCTGGCATTCCTGGATCCCAGAATTCGTTACTCCGGAGGTGGCAGATAATGCGTTTTAAGAAAATCTTCAGAAAAAAAGAAAAATCTCAGGAAGATTATTATCTGGCATCCCAGTGGACGCTGATGGGCAGAAAGCTGAAAAAGCACCGCCTGGCCCGGATATCCCTGATTATTCTCGGCATTTTGTATTTTGGCGCTTTGTTCGGCCAATTCCTGGCACCCTACGGGCTGGAGGAATTTGACGGTCTGTACAGAAACAGCGCGCCTACAAAGATTCACTTTATGTATGAGGGTGAATTTGTAGGGCCTTATGTTTACAAGCTCCAAAAGACAATTGACAGAACGAATTTCTCTGTCACCATCGCGGAAGATACCTCGGAGTATTATCCCATCGAGTTTTTTGTACATGGCACAGAATATAAATTCCTGGGACTTATCAAAACGGATTTGCATCTGTTTGGCGCAGGGGAGGGAAGCAATGGCGGCACGGGGGCAAAGGTCATGCTCTTCGGCGCGGACTCTCTGGGACGGGATTTGTTCTCCAGAGTTCTCTACGGCAGCCAGGTATCCCTGACCATTCCCTTTGCCAGTGCGATTATCAGTTTCTTCCTGGGTATCCTGATTGGCTCCCTTTCCGGCTACTTCGGCGGAACATTTGATATAATCGTGCAGCGTATTATCGAGGTCATCGGCGCGGTGCCCCAGATTCCTCTGTGGATGGCCCTTTCCGTTGCCATTCCCGCAGGTATCTCCACCATAAAAATGTATTTTTACATGACGCTCATTTTGTCGTTCATCAACTGGACTGGCATGGCCCGTGTCGTGCGGGGCAAGATGCTGTCGCTGAAGAACGAAGACTATGTGATGGCGGCCAGACTGTCCGGCGTTTCCACCTGGAGCATTATCTGGAAGCATCTGG
Source organism: Faecousia sp. (assembly GCA_045121575.1). Lineage (GTDB taxonomy): Bacteria > Bacillota > Clostridia > Oscillospirales > Oscillospiraceae > Faecousia. Next base: position 36,658 of record JBGVGH010000025.1, on the reverse strand, counting down.
TGCCGGGCTTCATGAGCTACCTGATTGTGTCCATGACCCTGAGTATTCCCGGGTCTATCGTGGGCGAAACTTCCATGTCTTACCTGGGCCTGGGCATCAAATCTCCCGCAACCAGCTGGGGCGTGCTTTTGCAGGAAGCCAGCGCCGTCACGGAAATCGCAAGCAATCCCCATAAGCTGATTCCGATTATTTTCGTAACCGTTACAGTCCTTGCGTTTAACTTCCTCGGCGACGGCCTGAGAGACGCCGCTGACCCGTACAAATAAGAAACTGGGGGTATGAAGCAGTGAATAAGGAAAATATTCTTGAAGTGAAAGACCTCCATGTGGACATCCGCTTGACAGAAGGTCTTCTGACCGCCGTGCGCGGCGTGAACTTTGAATTGAAGAAGGGAGAAACCCTGGGTCTGGTTGGCGAATCCGGCTGCGGCAAGTCGCTGACCTGCAAGGCAATCCTGGGCATCAACGAAAAAAAGTGCGTTTCCAGCGGACAGATTCTGTTTGATTCGGAGCAGCACGGCGAGGTGGAGCTGATCGGCCTGGCAAATGAAAAGAAGAGCGACAAGATTCGCTCCATCCGCGGCAAGGAAATCTCTATGATTTTCCAGGAACCGATGGTGGCGTTTTCTCCCATGTACACCATCGGCAATCAGATTAACGAGGCAACCTTGCTCCATATCACCAAGGACAAGAAAAAGGCCAAAGAGATTTCCATGGATGTCATGCGCAAGGTGGGCATTGCCAATGTGGAAAAGCGTTACAACCAGTATCCCCACGAGTTCTCCGGCGGTATGCTGCAGCGGGCGCTGATTGCCATGGCCCTTGTCTGCAATCCCAAGGTGCTCATTGCCGACGAGCCCACCACCGCTCTGGATGTGACCATTCAGGCGCAGATTCTGGAGCTGATGAAAGAGCTGCAGAAGGACTTTAATACGGCCATTTTGTTCATTACCCATGACCTGGGTGTTGTGGCCCGGATGTGTGACCGGGTTGCGGTCATGTACCTTGGCAAGATTGTGGAAAGCGCGGATTCCAGAGAGATTTATGCAAATCCCCAGCATCCGTACACCAGAGGCCTGATTGGGTCGGTACATAAAATCGGCTCCAAGAAGGAGGACAGGCTGTTCTCCATTGAGGGAACGGTGCCGCTGGCCATGAACCTGCCGGAAGCCTGTGGTTTCTATGACAGATGCGACGCCCGCATCGAAGGCCTGTGCAACCGGGCAGAGCCCGAGCTGGTAGAGGTGGCACCCGGGCACAAGATTGCCTGCTTTAACTGCCCCCATGAGGCGTGCAGGGAGCAAAGAGCCAGGGTGGAAGCGCGCCTGAAGGAAAAGGAGGGCGCAAATCATGAATAAGGACAACATTCTGGAGGTTAAAAATCTCCACAAGCGTTTTTCTTCCAAGGGAATCACGGTAAAAGCAGTTACGGATGTCAGCTTTGAAGTAAAGCCCGGAGAGACCATCGGTATCGTTGGCGAGTCCGGCTGCGGCAAGACAACCCTTGGCCGCTGCATCGTCCGGGCCTATCAGGCCTCTGAGGGAGAGGTGTTTTACCGCACAAGAGCGGGGGAGGAAGTCGACTTTCTGAAGGTTGACAGAAAGAAGATGAAGGAAATCCGCAAGGAAATCCAAATGATTTTCCAGGACCCCTATTCCTCGCTGGATCCCCGTATGACGGTTCTTGACATTATCAAAGAGCCGTTGAAGGCCAATTATCCGAAGATGCCGAAAGCGGAAATGGACCAAAAGGCAAAGGAAATGGCCCAGAAGGTTGGCCTGAACCCCACCTATCTGATGCGCTACCCCCATGCGTTCTCCGGCGGTCAGCGGCAGCGTATCGGCATTGCCAGAGCGCTGGTGGTAGAGCCCCAGCTCATCGTCTGCGATGAAGCGGTATCGGCGCTGGATGTGTCGATTCAGGCGCAGGTCATCAATCTGCTGCGGGACTTGCAGAAGGAACTGCATTTGACTTATTTGTTCATCAGCCATGATCTGTCGGTGGTGGAGCATATTTCCGACAAGGTGGGTGTGATGTACCTGGGAAGAATGGTGGAGTTCGGAGATACGGAAGCGTTGTTTGAAAAACCGCTGCACCCCTATACGGAAGCCCTGCTGTCGGCGGTGCCTGTGGCAGACCCGACGGTTCAGATGGAACGGATTCCGCTGAAGGGAGAGATTCCCAATCCTGCCAGTCCCCCCAGCGGCTGCTTCTTCCATACCCGCTGCAGCTACTGCACCGAAAAGTGCTGCCAGGAAACGCCGGAATACAGGGAACTGGAGCCTGGGCATTTTGTGGCGTGCCATCGTGCCGAAGAACTGAAGCTGAGAGGGTTTACCTATGATAAATAAAAAGCTGATTATCTTTACCGACAGCGGCGATACCATCATCGATGAGGCCACCCAGATTCGGGATGAAAACGGCATTGTTCAGAAGGCGGATTTCATTCCCGGGGCAGGGGAGGTTCTCAAGCAGCTTCATGACGAGGGATTTACCATCGCCCTGGTTGCTGACGGCGAGTGGGATTCTTTCCAGAATGTCTATCGGGAAAACGGACTGGGCTATTGCTTTGATGCATGGGTCGTGTCCGAGGTGGTGGGCAAGCAAAAGCCGGAACCTGTCATGTTTGAAACAGCCTATGAAAAGCTGCACCTGACAGAAGCGGACAAGCACCGTATCGTGATGATTGGCAACAATCTGAAAAAGGACATTGCCGGTGCCAACCGCCAGGGGCTTACCTCCATCTGGCTGGATTGGTCCCCACGCTATTTCCACACGGTTGAGGAGCCGGACTGGAAACCGGACTACACCGTAAAGACCCCCACGGAACTGATACCCCTTCTGCACGCGTTGGAGGAAAAACTTTAGGATTAAGCAGAGGTAGGCCTATGGAAAATAAAGCGCTGAGAATGGAAATTGAAAAAAAGCTGTCCAGGTTGATAGACGCATTCACACCTATTCTTTACGAAGATGACGAAACTTTCCTGAATGGCATGAAGGAACGAAATCTGGCCGGTGACGATATTCGCCGTTACCAGCACTGGGAATGGACCCAGGGCGTGGGATTGTACGGTTTGTGGAAACTGTTTGCCCAAAGCGGCGATAAAAAGTATCTGGATATTCTGACGAAGTTCTTCGACAGTCAGATTGAGATTGGTTTCCTGGCATTGAATGTCAATACCATGGCACCCTTCCTGACCATGTCCTATGTGGGCGAACACCTGAATTCCGAAAAGTATCTTGGCCCTTGCCGTGACGCGGCCCGCTGGATTATGGACAAGTTCCCCCGAACAAAAGAGGGGGGCTTCCAGCACATGACATCCGATACGCTCAACGAACAGGAGCTGTGGGATGATACCTTGTTTATGACGGTGCTGTTTCTGGCCAATATGGGCCGGATTGAGAAAAATGAGGATTATGTCCAGGAGGCACAGTACCAGTTCCTGCTTCATGCCAGATATCTGGCAGACCCCAAAACCGGCCTGTGGTATCACGGCTGGACCTTTCACGGAAACCACAACTTTGCGGGAGCTTTCTGGGGCCGGGGCAACTGCTGGGTGACCATCGCCATTCCGGAATTCTTACAGATGGTATCCTGCACGCCGGCGGTTGAGCGGACGCTGCGGGCCGTGCTTGCAAGGCAGGTTGAGAGCCTTCTGCTTTATCAGAATGAAAACGGCATGTGGCATACGCTGATTGACGACCCCACCTCTTATGTGGAATCCAGCGCCACCTGCGGCTTTGCCTATGGCATTTTGCGCGGTGTCCATACGGGAGTTCTGGAGGAGCGCTTTGCGGATGCCGCCTGGAAGGCCCTTGCACCGATTCTGGAGTTTATCGATGAAGCAGGTGTCCTTCACCAGGTGTCCTACGGTACGCCCATGGGACGGCAGACCAGGGATTTCTATAAAAATATTGAACTCAAGCCCATGCCCTATGGTCAGGCAATGGCGATGCTGTTCCTGATCGAGTGCTTGCAGTAATTGCACGGAAGCGGAAAAATGAGGCTGTTCAGGCCTCATTTTTCCTTATTTCAAGGAAAATAGAAAACACAAGTGATACCCTGCGGGGCACTTTTATCAATGTAAATTTCATCAGTAGGAGGCGTAAGTATGAACGAATTACCTGTTATGAAGCCCTATATTGGCGGAGAATGGATGGAAAGCGAAAGCCAGAAGTTCAACACCATCTTTGACCCTTCCACCGGAAAACCCATTGCCCAGGTTCCTCAGTGTACTGCCGCTGAGGTGGAGAAGGCAATCGCTGCCGCCAAGGCGGCATTCCCTGCATGGAAGAATACCCCTGTGCGTACCCGCGCCAGCATCATGATGAAGCTGCGCAATCTCATCGAGCGGGACAAGGAAGAATTGACCCGGATGGTGGCCACCGAGAACGGCAAGTGTTGGAATGAAGCTGCCGGAGATGTGGCAAAGGCACTGGAAATGACGGAGCTGGCCTGCTCTGCACCCAGCCTGCTGATGGGGGAGAGCCTGATGGATACCTCCAGCGGCTATGATACCACCCTCTACCGGGAGCCCATCGGTGTATTTGCCGGCATCGCTCCCTGGAATTTCCCCGCCATGATTCCGGTTGGCTGGATGGCACCGCTGGCCATCGTATGCGGCAACACCTTTGTGCTGAAGCCCGCCTCCACCACCCCCATGACCTGTATGAAGTTTGCGCAGCTGTACAAGGAAGCTGGCATTCCCGACGGCGTGTTCAATATTGTGCCCTGCTCCCGCAACGAGGCGGAGATTCTGCTGACCCATCCGGATGTGCGGGGCATCACCTTTGTGGGCTCTACCGAAGTGGGCCTGCATGTGTATTCTACCGCCGCTGCCCATGGCAAGCGGGTTCAGGCGCTGTGCGAGGCGAAGAACCATGCGCTGGTGCTGAAGGATGCACCCGTCACCCGCACGGCTGCGGGTATCATGAATTCCGCCTTTGGCTGCGCCGGAGAACGCTGCATGGCACTGCCTGTTGTGGTGGTGGAGGAAGAGATTGCCGACGCGCTGGTTGCGGAGCTGGTGCGCCTGTGCAAGGCTCAGAAGGTAGGCCCGGCCTATGACAAAACATCCAATCTGGGCCCGGTCGGCAGCAAGGCACACCAGAAATTCGTGCTGGACTGGATTGAAAAGGGCATCCAGGAAGGCGCCCAGCTGGTGCTGGACGGCCGGAATGTGAAGGTGGAGGGCTACGAAGACGGCTATTACATTGGCCATACCATTTTCGACCATGTCACCGAGGATATGACCATCGGCTCTCGGGAGGTCTTTGGCCCGGTGCTGTGCATCAAGCGCTTCAAGAGCTTCGAAGAGGGACTGGCGCTGATGAACCGTAATCCCTTTGCCAATGGCAGCGTGATTTTCACCCAGAATGGCTACTATGCCCGGGAATTTGCAAAGCGTACCGATGGCGGCATGGTTGGCGTGAATGTGGGCATTCCGGTGCCCATTGGTGTGTTCCCCTTCTGCGGCCACAAGCGGTCTTTCTTCGGGGACCTCCATTGCCACGGAAAGGATGCCTTCCGCTTCTATACCGAGAGCAAGTGCGTCACCACCCGCTGGTTTGACGAGGAAGAAATGAAGAAGGAAAAAGTGGACACCTGGGATGGCAGTGCTCTGTAAGGGAGGCTGCGCATATGAGCTATATTACCTTTGACCAGTCCCGCCCCTTTGACCTGGTGCTGCTGGGCCGGGTGGCGGTGGACTTTAACCCGGTGGACTATTTTCAGCCCCTGGAGGACTGCACCACCTTCAAAAAATATGTGGGCGGCAGCCCGGCAAACATAGCGGTGGGCACGGCTCGCCATGGCCTGAAAACCGGCTTCTTTGCCCGGGTTTCCGACGACCAGTTCGGTGATTTTGTCACCCATTTCTTTGAAAAAGAGGGGATTGATACCTCCCGCATCCGCCGCTGCACCAACGGGGAAAAAATCGGCCTGACCTTCACGGAAATTCTGTCCCGGGACGAATCCAGCATCCTCATGTACCGCAACTGCATTGCGGATTTGCAGCTGTGCCCGGCAGATATTGATGCCGATTACATTCGTAACGCCAAAGCGCTGCTGATTTCCGGCACGGCTCTGGCAGCCAGCCCCTCCCGGGAGGCGGCGCTCAAGGCGGCCATGCTGGCCCGCCGGCTGGGAACGAGGGTGATTTTCGACATTGATTATCGGCCCTACAACTGGGCAAACAAGGACGAAATCGCCATCTATTACTCCATGGTGGCGCGGGAAGCGGATGTGATTATGGGCTCCAGAGAGGAATTTGACCTGACAGAAGCGCTGATTGAAAATGGCCGCACCGACCGACAGACAGCGGATTACTGGCACAGCCGGAATGCGAAAATCGTCATCATCAAGCACGGAAAGCGGGGATCCACCGCCTATACCAACGACGGCAAGGAGTATACCGTCCGTCCCTTCCCGGTGGAGGCGCTGAAGTCCTTCGGCGGCGGCGACGGCTACGGGGCAGGTTTCCTCTATGGCCTGTTCCGCGGCTGGGAGATGTATGACGCGCTGGAATTTGGCTGCGCGGAAGCTTCCATGATGGTGGCGGCCCATTCCTGTTCCGCCGACCTGCCCACAGCCGACCAGGTTCATGCCTTTATCCGGGCCAGTAAGGAAAAATACGGCGAGAATGTCTGCTGTGACAGAAGCCTTTGAGGAGGAAAAACCATGGCAACCACAAAAATGACCGTCGGGCAGGCGCTGGTGAAATTTCTGGACAACCAGTATGTGGAACTGGACGGCGTGGAAAATAAGTTTGTAGATGGCGTATTTACCATCTTTGGACACGGCATTGTGCTGGGCCTGGGACAGGCGCTGGCGGAAAATCCCGGCTCTCTGCGGGTCTACCAGGGCCGCAACGAGCAGGGCATGGCCCATGCGGCCACCGGCTTTGCCCGGCAGAATAACCGCCGGAAAATCATTGCCTGCGCGTCCTCCATCGGCCCGGGTGCCGCCAACATGGTGACGGCGGCTGCCACGGCCACCGTCAACCGGATTCCGCTGCTGCTATTGCCCGGCGACACCTTCGCCGTCCGGCAGCCGGACCCGGTGCTGCAGCAAATCGAGCAGGAGACCGGCCCCGGCATTACCACCAACGACGCTTTCCGCCCGGTCTGCCGGTTCTGGGACAGAATCACCCGGTCGGAGCAGCTGATGTCCACCATGGCACAGGCCATGCGCATTCTCACCGACCCGGCCCGCACCGGGGCGGTCTGTGTGGCACTTTCCCAGGATGTGGAGGGGGAGAGCTACGATTATCCCGACTATTTCTTCCAAAAGCGGGTGCACCGCATCCGCCGCCCCCGGCCCGTCCGGGAGGATTTGACGGAGCTTGCGGATTTGATTGCAGCCAGCCGGAAGCCGGTGCTCATCTGCGGCGGCGGTGTGCGCTATTCCGAGGCCGGAAGCACGCTGGAAAAATTCTGCGAAACCTTCCATATTCCCTTTGTGGAAACCCAGGCCGGCAAGAGTGCCTGCCGGGCATCCCACCCCTGTAATCTGGGCGGTGTGGGCGTCACCGGCAATCTGGCGGCCAATACCATCGCCCGGCAGGCGGATTTGATTATCTCCGTGGGCAGCCGTCTGTCCGACTTTACCACCGGCTCCAAGGAGCTTTACGGCAGCACAAAAATGGTGGGCATCAACATTTCTCCCTTTGACGCGGGAAAAATGGACGCCTCCATGGTCATTGGCGATGCCAAAGCGGTGCTGGAGGATGCCATGGCGGAACTGCTCCGCCGGGGCTACCGCAGCGGCTACCGGGAGGAAATTCAGCAGGCGAAGCAGGCCTGGCAGGAAGAATACGCCCGCCTGGCGGATTACCGCTACGGCGAAAACTTCAAACCGCTGATTGCCGCCCGGGATGGGCGCACCATCGAAGAATTCCGGGCAGTGCATGGCAGTGAGCTGACCCAGGTATCCGCCATTGCGGCTATCCGCAGAATCATCGATGAGGATGCCATCATTGTAGGCGCTTCCGGCAGCCTGCCGGGGGATTTGCAGCGGATGTGGACAACCGATAAAAAGGATGCCTATCAGATGGAATACGGCTATTCCTGCATGGGCTATGAAATTGCCGCCGCTCTGGGTGCCAAAATGGCCTGCCCGGAGCAGGAGGTGTACGCCATGTGCGGCGACGGCGCGTTTTTGATGATGCACAGCGAGCTGGTGACCTCCCTGCAGGAGGGGAAGAAAATCAATGTGCTGCTGTTTGACAACTGCGGCTTTGGCTGCATCAACAACCTGCAAATGTCCAATGGTATCGGCTCTCTTGCCACGGAGTTCCGCTACCGCAACGAGCAGGGTCTGCAGGGCGGGCTGATGCCCATTGACTATGCCCAGGTGGCCTCTGGCTACGGCTGCCGCACCTACCGGGTCACATCCCTGCAGGAACTGGAAAACGCTCTGCTGGATGCGAAAAAGCAGACCGTTTCCACCCTCATTGACATCAAGGTACTGCCCAAAACCATGACAGACGGCTATGACGCCTGGTGGAATGTGGGCCTTGCGGATACCAGCGATGTGCAGGCGCAGAAGAAAGCCTATGAATCCCTGACGGAAAACCGGGCCAGGGCAAGAAAGTATTAAGGAGGCCGGAGATGTTTGAACGGGGTAAGGTCAAGCTGGGCATTGCGCCCATTGCCTGGACCAATGACGATTTACCGGAGCTGGGAGGGGAGAACACCTTTCAGCAGTGCATCAGTGAAATGGCGCTGGCGGGCTTTACCGGCAGCGAGGTGGGCAACAAATATCCCAAAGACCCGGCGGTGCTGAAGCCGGCGCTGGCATTGCGGGGCGTGGAAATCTGCAACGCATGGTTCTCTACCTTCCTCATCAGCAGGCCTTATGAGGAAACGGCTGCGGCGTTTGACAAGCATGTGGCGTTTCTGGCGGAGATGGGTGCAAAGGTGGTGGGCGTTTCCGAGCAGAGCTATTCCACCCAGGGCATTCAGACCCAGCCGGTGTTTGAAGGAAAATATGAGATGGACGCACAGCAGTGGGACCGCTTGTGTGACGGCCTGAACCGTCTGGGCAGGCTGTCGCTGGAAAAGTACGGCGTGGCGCTGACATTCCATCATCACATGGGCACCGTGGTGCAGACCGGCCAGGAGGTGCGGCGTCTGATGGAGGGCACCGACCCCCGCTATGTCAGCCTGCTTTTTGACAGCGGTCATTTTGCCTACTGCGGCGAAGACCCGGTGGAAATGGTCAGGCTGTATGCCTCCCGCATCAAACATGTCCACCTCAAGGACATCCGCCCTGCGGTGGTTGCCCGTGTCCGGGAGGAAAGGCTGAGTTTCCTGGAGGGTGTCCGTCAGGGTGCCTTTACCATCCCTGGCGACGGCTGCGTGGACTTTGACGCCATTTTTGCGGAGCTGGACAAAGCCGGATACCAGGGCTATATGGTGGTGGAGGCGGAGCAGGACCCTGCTGTGGCAAATCCCCTGGAGTATGCCCTTCGTGCAAGAAAGTATATCCGTGAACACACGGGTCTGTAATAGGGAGGATTCTTTATGGTAACTGTTGGTATCATTGGTGCCGGCCGCATCGGCAAGGTACATACAGAAAGTATTTGCAATTATGTCCGCAATGCCCGCATCAAAACTGTGGCAGATCCCTTTCTGAAGGAGGAAACCGCCGCATGGATGAAATCCATGGGCGTGGAGCAGACCGTTTCGGACTATCACGAAATTCTCAACGACCCGGAAATCGATGCTGTTCTCATCTGCTCCTCCACCAATACCCATTCTCCCATCTCTCTGGAGGCCATTGCCGCCGGAAAGCATGTGTTCTGCGAAAAGCCCATCGACCACGACCTGGGGCGCATCAAGCAGGTGGTGGAAGCCCTGAAAGGCAGTCATCTCAAGTATCAGGTGGGCTTTAACCGCCGTTTTGACCATAACTTCGCCGCTGTGAAGCAGGCAATTCTGGAGAACAAGGTGGGCGATGTGCACATCATCAAAATCACCTCCCGTGACCCTGAACCCCCCAGTGCGGAATATGCGGCGGTGTCCGGCGGCATGTTCCTGGATATGACCATCCACGATTTTGACATGGTGCGTTTCCTGGCCGGATGCGACGCGGAGGAGATTTATGTCCAGTCCGCCGTGCTGGTAGACCCCGCCATCGGGGAGGCCGGGGATGTGGACACCGCCGTCATCACCCTGAAAATGGAAAACGGCGCCATTGCCGTCATCGACAATTCCCGCCGGGCGGCCTATGGCTACGACCAGCGGGCGGAGGTCTTTGGCTCCGCAGGTATGGCCGCCACCAGTAACGACACCCTGTCTTCCATGGTGCTGTCCAATGCAGACGGTGTCACCGGGGAAAAGCCCTTGTACTTCTTCCTGGAGCGGTATATGCAGTCCTTCGCGGCGGAAATTCGCTCCTTTGTCAACGCCATTGAGAACGATACTCCCACTGCTGTGGGGGTGGAGGACGGCCTGAAGCCGGTGCTGATGGGAATTGCGGCGAAAAAGTCCGTGCAGGAGCATCGGCCGGTAAAGCTGTCCGAAATTGAATATTAAGGAGGCGGGGAAAATGGCAAAGCCTTTCCTGTATCCGGAATTTGACGGGAGCAATGAAAAGGTGCTGACGGTTTCCGGAGATGCCGAAAATGACATGATGATGAACATATCCGTCTATCGCATGAAAGCCGGCCAGACGCGGGAATTTGTCAGCCCCGCGGAGGAGATGGCGGTGCTGCTGGTGCTGGGGGATGTGGAATTTGCCTGGAATGGGGAAACCCGGCGGGGTGCGCGCCGCAGTTTCATCACGGAAGGCCCCCACTGCCTGCATGTCTGCCGCCATGTGAAGGTCACCGTCACCGCTCTGGCAGACAGCGAGGTGCTGGTGCAGCGCACGGCAAATCCCCGGGAATTTTCCCCGGTGTTCTACCGGCCGGAGGACTGCCGGAATGACATCTTTGGCCTGGATGTGCTGGACAACAAGATGAAGCGCACGGTGCGCACGGTATTTGACTATTCCAACGCACCTTATTCCAATATGGTAAACGGCGAAGTCATCAACCATCAGGGCGGCTGGTCCAGCTATACCCCCCATCATCACCCGCAGCCGGAGGTGTATTATTACCGCTATGAGCGAAGTGAGGGATTTGGTGCTTGCTTTTTGGGGGATGATGTGTATAAAATTAAAGACGGAAGCTGTGCCTGCATTCCCGGCGGTGTGACCCACCCCCAGGTGACGGCACCGGCATTCCCCATGTACTATTGCTGGATGATCCGCCATCTGGAGGGCAACCCCTGGACGGATCGAATTGTGGATCCCAGGTATACCTGGATTGACGCAAAGATGAAGTAAAATGAGGTGATCCCATGAACATTGGCAGACAGTGGACAGACCGCCTGCGGATTTGGGCAGAGCAGTTTCCAAAGTATTACTTTCAGCCTGTGGAACAGTTGCAGATGTCCTATTTCACCACCATGGAGCATTTGACCTATGAGCAGGCAAAGGCATCCTGCTTTGCCCCGGCACCCGTGGGGATGCGGTGGGGAAAGAAGTGGGAGTATGGATGGTTCTGCACAGAGCTGGTCATTCCAAAAGCGCTGGAAGGCAAACGGGTGGTATTTACCTTAAATACCGCTGAAGAAATGCTGTGCTGGGTTAACGGTCGTGAGGCCGGTGCCATTGACAAAAAGCACCGCTACATCACCCTGTCCCGTTCTGCTAAAGCGGGGGATACCTATGAAATTTATGCCGAGTGCTACGCCGGCCATGGCACCCGCCAGGAGGGAGCCGGTCCGGTGGGCTGGGGCGAAGAATCCGTCCCGGAGCCACCGGAATATCAGGTGACGGTGGGCGTGTCCACCTTTGGCATCTGGAATGAGGAACTGTTTCAGGTGGCCATGGACTATCTGACGCTATATTCTCTGGTTCAGAAACTGCCGGACAGAAGCCTTCGCACCATGAAAATTGTGGAGGGCCTGAAAAAATTCACTTACATTGCGGATTTTGAGCTGCCGGAGCCGGAAATGACCGCATCCATTGTGGAAGCTGGGCAAATCCTCAAGCCCCTGCTCGCCTGCAAAAACGGTTCCACCGCTCCGGAGTTTACGGTGTTTGGTCAGTCCCATCTGGACCTTGCCTGGCTGTGGAGCGTGGAGGAGACCATGCGGAAAACCGCCCGTACCTATTCCAATCAGCTGGCGCTGATGGAGGAATATGAGGATTATCATTTCCTTCTGTGCGAGCCGCCCATTCTGGAGTGGCTGAAGGAACTGTATCCCAATGTGTATGCGCGGGTGTTGCAGCAGGTGAAGAATGGGAAATTCTATCCGGAGGGAGCCATCTGGGTGGAAAGTGACACCAACATCCCCTCCGGCGAAAGCCTGATTCGTCAGTTTGTCCGGGGCAAACGGTGGTTCCGGGAGGAGCTGGGGGTGGATAGCCGCATGGCCTGGATGCCGGATACCTTCGGCTTCAGCGCCGCGTTGCCGCAGATTATGAAAAAATGCGGCGTGGACTGTTTTGCCACCCAGAAGCTGGTGCGGCAGGACCCGGAGGCACAGCCCTTCCCCTATAACCTCTTCTGGTGGGAGGGGATGGACGGCAGTAAGGTGCTGGCCCATACCTTTAAGAAAAATAATGCCAATTTCCTGCCCGGGGATTTGGTCACCCGGTGGGAAGAAGACCGGGTGCAGGACGAGAATATTGACGGGCTGATGTACCCCTATGGCTTCGGCGATGGGGGCGGAGGCCCCACCCGGGAAATGGTGGAGATGCAGCGGCGCTGCGAGGATTTGGAGGGGGCACCCCGCTGCCGGATGGAAAGCCCAATCCAATACTTCCAGCGGCATCCCGACCCGGTGGACACCTTCTCCGGGGAATTGTACCTTGCCTGGCACCGGGGCACCCTGACCACCCAGGCAAAGACCAAGCAGGGCATCCGCCGGGCGGAAAGCAGCCTGAAGCGGACAGAATTTTTCCTGTCCCAGCAGATGCTGGCAGGCGGGGATATGCCGGAAAACTATCGTCAGCGGCTGGATGAACTGTGGAAAAAGCTGCTGTTTAACCAGTTCCACGATATTGCCCCCGGAACCAGCATTGCCCGGGTCTATGAACGGGCGGAGGAAGAGCTGCGGCAGGTTCAGGCGGGCTGTGACGCCCTGTTGGGGGAAATGCTTTTCCAGATGCGGCAGCCGCAGGAACGGCACAGAGTCTGCAACTACCTGTCCTGGCCCAGAAGGGTTTGTGGTGTGGAGATTCCGGCCCAGGGAAGCGCCTGGGTGGATGGTGAAAGCGCGGAGGTGCAGCCGCCCCAGGTGCGTTATCTGAAGCCGGAGGGGTGCTACGAGCTGTCCAACCGGTATCTGGTGTGCCGGGTCAGCGGCAGGGGCGAGGTCATCAGCATCAAGCGCCCCGGCGGGGAAACGGAGTATCTGGCAGGCACCGGCAACCGTTTCCTGCTGTATAAGGATGTGAACACCTGCTACGATGCCTGGGAGCTGGGAAGTATGTATGAGCATCTGCCGGTGGCGCTGGATGACGAAGTGAAAGTGACCATGCATCCGGGTACATACAGTTGCGCTTTGGAAATCTCCCGGAAGATTGGTTCCTCCCCGCTGACGCAGCAGATTGTGCTGACTGCGGATGGGGAATATCTGCGCTTTGTCACCGACATTGACTGGCAGGAGAAGCATAAAATGCTGAAGGTGGCCTTCCCGGTCAATGCCAAAGCCCGGGAAGCGATTCATGAAATCCAGTTTGGCTATGTGAAGCGGCCGACCCACCGCTCCTATCAGACGGACAAGGACCGCTATGAGGTCTGCAACCATCGCTACACGGCCCTGACGGATGATGCCCACGGCGGCGCGGTGCTCAACGATGGCAAATACGGCGTCAGCACGGCGGGAAATGAAATCCGCCTGACCCTTTTAAAATCCCCCATGATGCCCGACCAGACTGCGGACAGGGGACAGCAGCACTTTGCCTACGCCTTCTACCCCTTTGATGGGGCGTTTGCGGAGTCGGATGTGCCCCGAAAGGCGGCCGAATTCAATGAGCCTGTGGTCACGGCGGGGGAAAATGGGTGCGTGGAAGCGATTTTCCTGGCTGCGGCAAAGAATGTGATGATCGACACCATCAAGCCGGCGGACACGGCGGAAAATGCCCTGCTGGTTCGGGCCTACGAGGCCATGGGCAAGGCTACGGTCACATCGGTAAGCTTTGCGGAGAAAATCAAGAAAATTGTGGAGACAGATATGCTGGAGGAGCAGCCCGAGGCAGTGGATACGGCCCGGGTGACCTTTGGCCCCTTTGAGGTCAAGACCTTCCTGCTGTATCTGTAAAAAGAAAGGCGGTGTGGCGTATGTATCGAATCGGAATCGACCTGGGCGGCACCAATATCGCGGCGGGGCTGGTGGACGAGCATCGGCAGATTGTGGATACATACAGCGTGAAAACCAATGTCCCCCGGCCTGTGGAGGAGATTGTTGCAGATATGGCCCGGCTGGTGAGCATCCTGACAGAGCGAAATGGCCTGAACATGGCGCAGATTGGGTCGGTGGGTGTTGGGGTTCCCTGCACCGCCAATCCAGAAAGCGGACACATGGAGGATGCCAATAACCTGGGATTTACAGATGTGCCGTTTTTGACATTGCTGGCCGAAAAGCTAAGCTGCCCGGTGTATTTTGACAACGATGCAAATGTGGCGGCCTGGGGCGAATATTTAAGCGGCGGATACCCGGAGGATTCCTTCCTTATGGTCACCATCGGCACCGGAATTGGCGGCGGCATCATCCTGGGTGGAAAGCTGTGGCCCGGCATCAACGGTGCAGCGGCGGAATTCGGCCATATGACCATTGACTGCGACGGCATTGCCTGCAATTGTGGAAGAAAAGGCTGCTTTGAAGCCATGGCATCGGCCAATGCGCTGATTGCGCAGGCGAGAGAAACCATGAAAAGCCACCCGGAGAGCCGGCTCTGGCAGCTTTGCGGCGGCGATGAGCAAGCAGTAGAAGCAAAAACCGTATTTGATGCCGCAGCCGGCGGAGATGAAACGGCGGCTGCCCTGCTGGATACATACACTTCCTTCCTTGCGGAAGGCGTGGCGAATCTCATCAATATTTTTCAGCCTGCGGTGCTGTGCATCGGCGGCGGAGTCAGCCGGGCGGGGGAGCAGCTGCTTACCCCCCTGCGGGAAAAGGTGGCCTGCCGCATCTATTCCAAAAATTCCAAACGGAATACCGAAATCGTACTGGCAAAGCTAAACAATGATGCAGGTGTCCTTGGTGCGGCCCTGCTGGGAATTGGGAGGGAAACCCTATGAGATTGCATTATCAGCAAATGATCCGGGACACGGAAAAACGGGCACACAAAGCCCTGCAAACCCAAAATCTGGACAAGAGCAGCCCCTATTACGGTGCGTTTGTGATGCCCAACGGCGTGTATATGCAAAAGCACGCCCTTTACTGCATCGCGGACATCGGCGCGGTGTACTGCAACCCGGATTCCAAACTCTATCACGACGAAAAATTACTGGCCTCCATGCTGACAGGACTGGACTATGTCCGCTCCACCCAGCATGAAAACGGCCTGTTTGACTATATTACCTGTAATTTCTATTCTGCCCCGGATACCGCCTTCTGCATCGGCATTGTCTTGCCTCTGGCCCGGTATCTGAAAATGCAGGCATCTCTGACGGAGGGAGAGCGTGTCCTGCTGCACAAACTGGACCGGATTATCCATGACGGCGGCAGGGGCTTGCTGGAGGGCGGCTTCCATACCCCCAACCACCGCTGGGCCATTGCGTCCCTTCTTGCCACCTGCGGCAAGATGTACGGCGAGGAGGATTTAACGCAGGCGGCCTTTGCCTATCTGAACGAAGGCATCGACTGCAACGCCGACGGGGAATACTCGGAAAAGAGCGCCGGAAACTATAACGGCGTCAACAATGAGGCCATGCTTCTGCTGGCGGAAGCGCTGGAGGACGACAGCTTTGAGCAGCATGTGATTCGCAATCTGCGGATGATGCTGACCTACTGGGAGCCGGACGACAGCATTTTCACCGCCAATTCCACCCGGTTTGACAAAGACCGGTTGGTGTATCCCGATGGGTACTACTGGTTCTACCTGTACCTGGGGGCCAAGTATGACATCCCGGAATTTGCGGCGATGGCAAACTATACTTTTGAAATCGTCCGGGAGAAGAATATCCTTTCTCCCAATTGCCTGATTCAATATATGCTCCATCCCGCGCTGATTGATTTTGAATCGGAAAAGTGTGGTACGCCCACAGATTACCACGCCTATTATGCCGATTCCGGCATTGCCCGGGTTCGCCGGGGCCGGTATACCTACACGGTGATGAAGGAGAAATCCAATTTCCTCTGGGTTCACAACGGTGCCATCAAGCTGGCTGTGAAGATTGGCGGCAGCTTCTGTGAGCACCGGGCATTTCGGGCAGAAACCATGGAAATGGATGAAAGCGGCGCCTTCCACCTGCACCAGACCATGCGGGGCTGGTATTATCTGCCCTTCCCGGAGAAACCCGCCACCTCCGACTGGTGGCAGATGGACAATGCCTCCCGGCCCAAAAAGCTGGGGCCGGATATGGACATTGATGTGACCATTCGGGAGACGGAAGATGGAATTGACTTGGATATTCGCACCTCCGGAGTCAAGGGAGCGCCCTGGCGGGTGGAACTGGCCTTTTTCGGCATCGACCGGATTTCCAATGACCACTTGACCATGCCAATCCACGGTGACGAGGTGCTGGTTCTGCGGGATTCCTTCTTTACCGTCTCAAATGCGGAAGCTTCCATGGAGGTTGGCCCCGCCTTCGGCACCCACCACTTCACCGACGGCAAGGAGGACAGCAAGGTAAAAACCCCCGGCGCCGCAACGGTGTATTTGACCGACTATACCGAGTTCCATCATTGCATCTCTATCAGACCCTGAGGAGGGCCGAAGGGGAACAGTCCCGATGTTACGGAAGGGAGTTGCAGAATATGCCATGCTATTTGTTTGTGCATTTCCGTGAGCGAAAGACACCGGACGGCGAGCAGGTCTACTTCGGCCTGAGCCGGGACGGCTTTCACTGGGAAACGGTAAATGAGGGGCGACCGGTTCTTTGGTCTGTCCTTGGGGAAAAGGGCGTCCGTGACTGCACGATTATCCGTTGCGAAAAAGACGGCAAGTACCGGATTTTTGCCACGGATTTAAGCCTTGCCTACAATTTCAGACAGAAATATCACTACGATTGGCCCACTGTTTCCCACAATGGCAGCAAGTGCCTTTCCATGTGGGAATCGGAGGATCTGGTGCACTGGTCTGCACAGCGGCTGCTCCCCCTTGGAAATGAGGACTTTGGCTGCCTCTGGGCACCGGATGTATTCTATGACCCGGAAAAGGAGGACTATGTGCTGCACTGGTCCTCCAGCCATGCCCAAAACGGGTTTGGCAATATGGGCATCTGGTTTACCCGGACGAAGGACTTTCGTTCTTTCAGCCAGCCGAAGCTATTGTATGAAAAGCCGGATGCGGGAATCATTGATTCTGCCATTTATTTGGAGAATGGCCAGTATTTTATGTTTCTGAAGTGCGACCATAACCCGGAGCGGATTCTTTTGCTGCAGGCACCACACGCGGAGGGGCCGTATAAGCGCAATGAAACCTTTGATGAATGTATGCTGGCTGTGGAAGCCGGGCTTTATGAGGGCCCCACGGCGGTACGACTGGAAAACGGAAAATGGTGCCTGTTTCTGGACTACTACGGTGTGCCGGGGGCAGGGCAGGGGTATGTTCCTTTTATTGCGGATTCTCTTACCAGCGGGCGGTTTGTCCGCGCGGACGGGGCATTTTCCTTCCCCTATGGCTATAAGCACGGCACGCTGATTCCAATTTCGCCGGCAGAATACGAGCGGATCAAGGCGCATGACTGGTCAAGCCGGGACTGGCAGTAAGGGGTACGCTACCGGCGGATAAACCTGTATGGAAACGGAGGTAATGGGATGAATCATACCATCCAAAATGAATTTCTCACTGTGACGGCTGCGGAAAAGGGTGCCCAGCTGCAATCCATTTTGGGGCGCGACGGCACGGAATACCTGTGGCAGGGAGATGCCAAATACTGGAGTGACCGGGCGCTGAACATTTTTCCCTATGTGGCCCGGCTGACTGAGGGCAGTTACTATCTGGACGGCGCGCTGCACCGGATGCAGATTCACGGGCTGGCACCCTATGCCGATTTTCGGATGCTCTGCAACGACGGAGCATCCATGATACTGGAAATGGAGGACAATGCGGACACATTTGCCCAGTACCCCCGGCATTTTGTATTTCGTGTGGGCTATGCTTTGACAAATCAGACCCTGAATATCTCCTACGAGGTGGAAAACCGGGACGAGCGGCCCATGTATTTTGGCCTGGGGGGACATCCGGGCTTCAATGTGCCGCTGGTTGGCGGCAGAGAATTTTCAGATTACAGACTGCGGTTTTCCGAAACCTGCCAGCCATCCAGAGTGGGATTTAATGATGCCTGCTTCGTCACCGGGGAGGAGGAGCCTTTCCCACTGGAGCAGGAGAAAATCCTTCGACTGCGCCATGACCTTTTTGACCGGGATGCCATCGTCTTAAAAAACATGGCCAGCCAGGTGACACTGGAAACAAAAGGCGACAGCCACAGCGTTACGGTGTGTTACCCGCAGATGAAATATTTGGGCCTGTGGCACTGGCCCAAAACCGACGCGCCCTACCTCTGCATTGAACCCTGGTGCAGTCTGCCCGCCCGGGCAGGGGAAATCGCGGTGTTTGAACAGCAGCGGGATTTGATTGCGCTGGAACCGGGGCGCATTTATCGCAATTTCTGGACAATCAGAGTGACCTGAACGAAGTATTACACGAGAAAGGAATCATCGATACCGCAGAAAGGATGGCCGCTGTGACAAAAAAGCAGTATTTGAAGCTGATTGACGATGTGATTGCCGATGGGCCCTATCAGGCAAATTGGCAGTCTTTGTCCGGGCATAAAACGCCCGATTGGTATTACCGGGGAAAGCTGGGCATTTTTATCCACTGGGGCGTTTATTCCGTCCCCGGGTTTGGAAATGAGTGGTATTCCAGAAATATGTACGACCCCCAGCACCGGGAATTTGAGCACCACAGAAAGACCTATGGCGACCAAAAACAGTTCGGCTATAAGGATTTTATACCCATGTTTCGGGGCGAATGCTTCGATGCAAACCGCTGGGCAGATATTTTTCAAAAATCCGGTGCCCGGTTTATTATGCCGGTTGCGGAGCACCATGACGGCTTTGCCATGTATGCGACGGATTTTAACCGCTGGAATGCCACCCAAATGGGCCCCTGCCGGGATGTGGTGGGAGAACTGAAATCCGCGGCAGAAAGCAGGGGACTGAAATTCTGCGCATCCACCCACCGGGCGGAGCACTATTTCTTTATGAACATGGGGCGAACCTTTGACAGCGATGTCAACGATGAAAATTATGCTGACTTTTATGGCCCTGCGGTGTATATGCCGGAATTTGGCTCCGAGCAGCTGGGTACCACCACGGAGACCCCCACGGCAATCGGGCCGGATGAGAATTGGCTGACGGACTGGATGGTGAGAACCTGTGAGCTGATTGACCGTTACCAGCCGAAGGTGCTGTATTTTGACTGGTGGATTCAGAATCTGGCATTCAAGCCCTATCTGAAGAAAATCGCGGCCTATTACTACAACCGGGCCGCTGCCTGGGGCGTGGAGGTCAGCATCAATTATAAGCGGGAGGCACTCCCGCCCGGGGTGGGAACCTTCGATGTGGAGCGGGGCGCGCTGACCGGGATTTCCCCGGTGCCGTGGCAGACCTGCACCGCAATCGGAAAAGAGTCCTGGGGCTACCGGGCGGATAACGAATACAAATCCTCCCGGCAGATTATCTGTGACCTCATCGATATTGTCAGCAAGAACGGAATGCTGCTGCTGAACATTGGCCCCAAGCCCAACGGCACCTTCACGGAGGAAGAAACCCGGGTGCTTGCTGATTTGGGCGCGTGGCTGGGAACCAATGGGGAGGGAATTTACGATACAGTTCCCTGGAAGCAGTTTGGCGAAGGAAATGTCAACGCCAAATCCGGCTTTTTCATGGATGGAGAAGAAAAGGATTACACGGCGGAGGATTTCCGCTTTACCTACAAAGCGGGCTGTATCTATGCCTTCCAGATGCGGCCGGACGGAAAAGATGTAAAAATCAAGGCATTGGCAGAGCAGGTGCTCTATGACTTCGGTATTGAGAAAGTGGAGCTTTTGGGATGCCCGGAGAATATCCAGTGGGAGCGAACGGAAGAATGTCTGCGGATTTCCTGCGGCGGCACCCATTCGGAGTTCCCCCTGTGCTTTAAAATCTCGCTGATGTAAGCAAAAAGAAGGGCCGCTTGCAGGGACAGGCCGCCCCCCAATCGGGAGGAAGTTATGAATAAGAACAGCTTTGCGAAAACCCCTCCAATGGGCTGGAACAGCTATGATTATTATGACACCAATGTGACGGAAAAGGATGTTCTGGCCAATGCGGCATATATGGCTGAGTACCTGAAGCCCTACGGCTGGGAGTACATCGTGGTGGACATTCAGTGGTATGCCTACAACACCGCATCCATGCGGGACCGCTTCCAGTACATCCCCTTTGGAAAGAACGAGATGGATGCATACGGACGGCTGCTGCCCTGCCCGGAGAAATTTCCGTCCTCTGTAAACGGAGCCGGCTTCAAGCCACTGGCGGACAAAATTCACGCCATGGGGTTGAAGTTCGGCATCCATATCATGCGGGGTATTCCCCGTCTGGCGGCGCAGAATCATCTGCCCATTTTCGGCACGGATGTAACGGCGGATATGGTTGCAGATCCTTCCTCCATCTGCCCCTGGAACCCGGATATGTACGGCGTGCGAAAAGGGGAGGCGGGGCAGAAATACTACGATTCCCTGTTTGCCCTCTATGCCGCATGGGGCGTGGATTTTGTCAAATGCGACGACATCTGCGCCACAGGCTTCGGAGAGCGGAAGTACGATTGCAAGCAGGAGGTGGAAATGCTGCACCACGCCATCGAACATTGCGGCCGGGATATGGTGCTGAGCCTTTCACCCGGGCCTGCGATTGTGGAAGAAAGCTGGCATTATAAAAAATATGCCAATCTGTGGCGCATCACCGACGATTTCTGGGACAGCTGGGAAACGCTGCTGGATATGTTTGAACGCTGCGAAAAGTGGCAGGACCATGTATCCCAGGGCTGCTATCCGGACTGTGATATGCTGCCGCTGGGCAGGGTAGGCAAACATTTCGGACAGGAGCGGGACACCCGGTTTACCCGGGAGGAGCAGAAAACCATGATGACCCTCTGGTGCATCTTCGGTTCACCGCTGATGCTGGGGGCGGAGATGACCATGCTGGACGAGTGGACACTGTCCCTTTTGCGCAACGAGGAACTGCTCCGGCTGGAAAACGGCCGGTTTGTCTCCCGGCAGGTGCTGCGGGACCGGGAAAAATGTGTGTGGTGCGCCCTGCAGCCTCAAACCGGGGAATACTATGTTGCGCTGTTCAATTTGACCGATGGGCCGCAACATATTTCCGTTTCGTTGGAGGAATGCGGGGCCATGTTCCCGGATGACTATCAGATAGCCCGGAACAGGAAGCTGAAGGATGTGTGGTCCGGCAAAGTCTATGGGGATTTGAGCGGAGAGGTGCCTGCCCATGGAACACTGCTCATTCATACACAGTTTTAAGGAGGTATCTTCATGAAAAAAGCAAAGGTTATCATCGACCAGGATTTCCAGGTAAGCAGAATTGACCGCCGCATTTACGGCTCCTTCATCGAGCATCTGGGCCGGGCGGTGTACGAGGGCATCTATCAGCCGGACAGCCCCTTTGCAGATGAGCAGGGCTTCCGAAAGGACACGCTGGAACTGGTAAGGGAATTGAATGTTCCCATTGTTCGCTATCCCGGCGGAAACTTCGTTTCCGGTTACAAATGGGAAGACGGCGTGGGGCCAAGAGAGCAGCGGCCCAAACGAATCGACCTGGCCTGGAGCGTGGTGGAGACCAATCAGGTGGGCCTGAATGAATTTTCTGACTGGGCCAAAAAGGCAAATACGGATGTGATGATGGCCATTAACCTGGGCACCCGGGGTGTGGCAGAGGCCATGGAGCTGCTGGAATACTGCAATCTGGACCAGGGTACCTATTACAGCGAACTGCGGAAGGCGCATGGCTACGAGAAGCCCCACAACATCAAACTCTGGTGCCTGGGCAATGAGATGGACGGCCCTTGGCAGATTGGTCATAAGACGGCAGAGGAATATGGCCGCCTGGCCAACGAAACGGCAAAGGTTCTGAAGGGAATCGACCCGTCCATTGAACTGGTGGTCTGCGGCAGCTCCGGCTCCGGTATGCCCACATTCGGTGACTGGGAAGCCACGGTGCTGGACCATTGCTATGACAGCGTGGATTATGTTTCCCTGCACACCTATTATGGCGACCGTGACCATGATTCGGAGACATTCCTTGCCAACAACCTGGACATGGACCGCTTCATTACCGATGTGGCCAATATCTGCGATTTTGTCAAAGCAAAAAAGCACAGCGACAAGACCATCCATCTGTCGTTTGACGAGTGGAATGTGTGGTATCACTCCAACGAGCAGGATGAGAAATTGCAGCGCTGGACCCGGGCACCCCATCAGCTGGAGGATGTGTATGATTTTCAGGATGCGCTGCTGGTGGGCAGTATGCTGATTACCCTGCTGCGGCATGCCGACCGGGTGAAAATCGCCTGCCTTGCCCAGCTGGTCAATGTCATTGCGCCCATCATGAACTCCGACACCGGCTGCTGGCGGCAGACCACCTATTATCCCTACCAGCTTACAGCCAAGTATGGCAGCGGCATCGTTTTGCAGACCCAGGTGACCGCTCCTACATATACCAACAGAAAGTATGGGGAAGTACCCTGCGTGGATTGCGTGGTGATTTACAATGACCGGCAGGAGGAACTGGTTATCTTTGCGGTGAATAAGAGCCTGCAGGAGGATATTTGCGTGGAAATGGATTTGCGGCAGTTCTCCGGCTACCGGGTCATCGAGCATGTGACCCTTCACGATGAGGACCTGTATGCGGTCAATACGGAAGCAGAGCCTAACCGGATTGTGCCTGCTGCCAATGGAGCCTCTTCCGTGGAGGAGGGCAGGCTCACAGCAAAGCTGATGCACAAGAGCTGGAATATGATTCGTCTGGGAAAATGAGGAACGGAGGGGAAAGCGGTATGGAGAAGCAATTCAAAGAGCTGATTCTTCGCTATCAACCCTACATCTATCACGATAAATTGGAGCCGTTTCCCATTCGGTTTGTTGGATGTACGGTATTTACGGAGCGTATGCCTTCCGCCAGCTTCCCCAAGTGGGTTGTGGATCCAGCGGAGGAGGGCGCGAAGCAAATCATTGAATATGCGATTTATTACGACTATGACATTCAGCATCTGTATGATTTGGAGCATATTTGGGTGGCAATTGACGAGAAAGAGGAAGTCATAGATTGCTGGTGCAGTTTTCACGGTATGCGCCTTCGGGCGGCAGGTGTCGGCACCTTCCGCATGGAGGGAACCCATCCGATTTTGTATGCGCAGCCCGGAAAGCACGCAATGCTTCCCCATCCGGAATTGTTTGAACTGCACCCCCAATTCCACTGCGCCTGTACATCCAAGGCAGGTGGGGGACTTCTGCTTCCGGCGCTGCTGAAGGGCGCGGTGAAAACCAATGACTGTCTGGATGGGGAGATTGCGAAGTATATCTGCGCCCACTACTGCTTCCAACCGAGCCTGGAGTTTGAGCAGGAGAAGCTGCTGGAGGAGCAATTTGTAACCTGGCCGGAATTGCTGGAGCGAATCCCCGGGCTGATTTTGGAGCAGTTGAGAATCATCACAGGCAGTGACGACTTTTGCCTCTGAGAGAAAGTTTTCAAAAAGCAAAGAAAAAAGAAGGCATCCCGGAGCAAAAACTCCGGGATGCCTTTTGAAATGGGGATAGACCGATTTTTGCCGGGTGTGCTCAGTCGGCGGTGGTGCGGTAGGTGGGGGCGTCCTGCCTGCAGGGAGGCTCCGTGCAGGCGTTGGAGGTGAACTGCTGGGTGGGGAAGGGGATGTGGCTGAACATTTCACAGGGGTCCTCGGCGCAGCCGGGGCTGTCGCAGCATTCCCGGGTGGGAATGGCGTAGTCCAGCACCGGCACCACCAGCTGGGCATCCCGCTCCAGCCGGACGATGGAAAACTGCCCCAAAGTGACAAACAGCCGCCGCTGGTCGCCGGAGAGCACCAGTTCGTCGTCGTACATCTCCCGGATGAAGCCGGGAATCTGCACCGCCACGGTGTCCTTGCCGCCGCAGTCGCAGACCTCCCGCACCTTGGAGGAGAGCACCATGGGGTCCAGCACCTCCACCACGGCGGTGGGCCGGTTGGCACTGGCCAGGGGACAGCCGTCGGGGCTTCCGATGCGGGTTCGGCTGGTGAAGATGTGGGCCTTGCTGTCCTCCCCGCACAGAACCACCCGCTTGGAGAAAACCACCAGCCCGTTCAGCGGCACAGGCCGGGCGGTGCCCACGATGGCATCGGCCAGAATGCGGTAGTAGAATGTAATGTCGATGCAGTAGTGCTTCCGGTCAAAGGCCACCGGCTCTACATCAATATAGGCATAGAGCAGGTCTGCGCAGCGCACCTTGGCACCGGCGCAGGTGTCCAGCAGCTTTTGGGAGGGAGCGGTGAGATAGACCCGCAGATCTTCGATGCAGTCCTTGTCCCGACAGGAATCGGTGATTTTCTTGGTGTGTATGGCAAGTGCCTGCTGCAAATCGTCGGGGTTGCAGCGCAGAGCGTCAGAGCAGTTTTCCGACATGGTAATACCTCCTGTTCCTTGATAAGCAAAGGTGCTTATAGGACAGTTTATGCGGGATTGCCATGAAAGTGCGGAGCAAGGCACAGCTTACGTGCAAATGGGGGGTGTCGAACAGATAAGACGCACAGCACCAAAAGGCTTCCCCTTTGGGGAAGCTGTCAAAAATCTCCGATTTTTGACTGATGAGGGCAGTAACTGCCGGGTTCTATATGATGCGTTCCGGAGAATACATAGCCAGGCAACCTCATCCGTCACCCCTTCGGGCTGCCACCTTCCCCAAAGGGGAAGGCTTTAGACCTCTGCAAACCGCAATTTGGGCCTGCTGCAATTTCTTGCAGCAGGCCCGGATTTTTACCAGCTGAAGCTGTATTTGGTTTCGGAGTGGTACTTCTGCCCGGCGGGGGTGATGGGCTGGGGCCACTGGGGATTGTGGATGGCATCGGGGGAGAACTGGGTCTCCAGACAGACAGCGCTGCGGGCCGGGTAGACCTGCCCGCCCTTGCCGGTTTCGTCGGTGTAGTTGCCGGAATAGAGCTGGATGCCGGGGCAGTCGGTGTAGACTGCCACGGAGCGGCCGCTGACGGGGTCGGACAAGGTGGCGCAGGGATTGCAGAACACCTCGAAATTGTGGTCGTAGCCCTTTTGCAGGTGCAGCGGCTCAAAGTCGGCCCCGATGTCCCGGCCCAGAGGCTTGGGGGTGCGGAAATCCATGGGAGTGCCCTCCACATCCTGACAGACGCCGGTGGGAATGCTGGCGCTGTCGGCGGGGTTGAAGAACCGGGCGGGCATACACAGCACCTGCTCCATGGCGCTTTCGGGATGGTTATGGCCCCGGAGGTTGAAATAGCTGTGGTTGGTCATGTTAAACAGGGTGTCCCGGTCGGAAACCGCGTCATAGGTGATTTTGAGGCCGTCGGCTTCCAGCGTGTAAGTGACCGCAATGTCCGCGTTTCCGGGGAAACCCTGGTCCAGGTGGGGGGAGTGGAGGGAAAAGACGATGGCATTTTCCGTGTGCTTTTCCACATTCCAGAGCCGGTAGCTGTAACCGTCCGGGCCGCTGTGGAGATTGTTTTCCCCATCGTTGGCGGACAGGGAATAGGTTTTGTTGTCCAGCACAATGGAAGCGCCGCCGATGCGGTTGGCGTTGCGGCCCACGGTGGCGCCAAAATAGGTGCCGCTGGCGGCATATTCGGCGGGGGAGTCAAAGCCCAGAACCACATCTGCGATTTGACCCTGACTGTCCGGCACAAAAAGCCGCACAAGGGTGGCACCAAAGTCGCTAAGCACGGCTTTCAAATTGCCGCAGGAGATGGTGTACAGGTAGGCGGAGTCGCCATTGGGCGTTTTACCAAAAAATTCTTTCATAGATGAAACATTCCTTTCAGAAATTGGAAGTTGAACCAAATGGGGGTTGATTTTTCATATCGCATTGTACTACATTTTTCGATGAATTTCAACGGTATTCTTTTGCCCGCCGGGAAAAATGAAAACAAATGGGGAAAACCGGCGGGTGACATAACCTGCATGGAAAAATGCACAAAAGGTTGCACAAAAAATATACACATTATTTTGTGATTAACTCTTGCAATGACCACAAGATATAGTGTATAATGGTGGCACTGAGCGGTTTTTATCCCACATTTACCTTTGGAGGATTTCCATATGAAAATTATCAAAAGAAACGGCGCGGAAGCCATCTTCGACATCAATAAAATTGCCATTGCCGTCCAGAAGGCCAACAATGCAGTGGACGAAAAGGTGCGCATGACACCCCTGCAAATCAGCCGCATTGCCCAGAGCGTGGCCATTTCCTGCGAGGAGATGGGGCGCAGCCCCTCCGTGGAGGAAATTCAGGATTTGGTGGAAAAGTCCATCATGGCCCACGGTGCCTTTGAGGTGGCCAAGCAGTATATTACTTACCGCTATACCCGCAGCCTGGTGCGCAAATCCAACACCACCGACGACCGGATTCTCAGCCTGATTGAGTGCAACAATGAGGAAGTCAAGCAGGAGAACGCCAACAAGAATCCTACCATCAACGCCGTCCAGCGGGACTATATGGCAGGCGAGGTGAGCAAGGACATTACCCGCCGCATTCTGCTGCCCCAGGAGATTGTGGACGCCCACGAGGCGGGCATCATTCACTTCCACGATGCGGACTACTATGCCCAGCATATGCACAACTGTGACCTGGTGAACCTGGAGGATATGCTGCAAAACGGCACCGTCATCTCCGGCACCATGATTGAAAAGCCCCATTCCTTCTCCACCGCCTGCAACATCGCCACCCAGATTATTGCCCAGGTGGCCTCCAATCAATACGGCGGCCAGTCCATCAGTCTGACCCATCTGGCACCCTTCGTCCAGGTCAGCCGGGAGAAAATCCGCAAGTCCGTGGAAAAGGAGATGGAGGTTCTGGGGGTTGCCTCCAGCGAGGAAAGCATCAACGCCGTGGTGGAAGAACGGCTGCGGGACGAGGTGCGCCGGGGCGTGCAGACCATCCAGTACCAGGTGGTGACGCTGATGACCACCAACGGTCAGGCACCCTTTATCACCGTGTTCATGTACCTCAATGAGGCCAGAAGCGAGCAGGAGAAGAAAGACCTGGCCATGATTATTGAGGAAACCCTGCGCCAGCGCTACGAGGGCGTGAAGAATGAGAAGGGCGTGTGGATTACCCCCGCCTTCCCCAAGCTGATTTATGTGCTGGAGGAGGACAATGTCCGGGAGGGAACGCCCTACTGGTATCTGACCAAGCTGGCTGCCCAGTGCACCGCCAAGCGGCTGGTGCCGGATTACATCAGCGAGAAGAAGATGCTGGAGTTTAAGGGGGATGTGTATGTGTGCATGGGCTGCCGCAGCTTCCTGACCCCGGACCGCTTCACCGACGCGGGGGCGGGCAACATCGCCAACGCCGGCAATTATGAGCCGGGCAAGCATAAGTATTACGGTCGGTTCAATCAGGGCGTTGTCACCATCAATCTGGTGGATGTGGCCCTGTCCTCCGGCAAGGATATGGACAAGTTCTGGAAGATTATTGATGTGCGGCTGGATTTGTGCTACCGGGCGCTAATGTGCCGCCATGAGCGGCTGAAGGGCACGCTGTCCGACGCGGCGCCCATCCTGTGGCAGTATGGCGCACTGGCAAGACTTCCTAAGGGCGAGCCCATTGACAAGCTGCTTTACGGCGGATACTCCACCATCTCTCTGGGCTATGCGGGACTGTATGAGTGCGTGAAGTACATGACCGGCAAATCCCACACCGATGAGGAGGCCAAGCCCTTTGCCCTGGCTGTCATGCAGCACATGAACGATGCCTGCAAGGCATGGAAGGAAAAGCACAACATCGACTTCTCCCTCTACGGCACGCCGCTGGAGTCCACCACCTACAAGTTTGCCACCTGCCTGCAGAAGCGCTTCGGCCTGATTCCCGGCATCACGGACAAGAATTACATCACCAATTCCTACCATGTCCATGTGACGGAGGAAATCGATGCCTTCACCAAGCTGCGCTTCGAGTCGGATTTCCAGCAGCTTTCCCCCGGTGGCGCCATCAGCTATGTGGAGGTGCCTAATATGCAGCAGAATCTGGACGCGGTGCTGGAGCTGATGCAGTTCATCTACGAGAATATCATGTACGCTGAGCTGAACACCAAGAGTGACTACTGCCAGTGCTGTGGCTATGACGGCGAAATCCAGATTAAGGAAGATGACGGCAAGCTGGTGTGGTGCTGCCCCCAGTGCGGCAACACCGACCAGAGCAAGATGAATGTGGCGCGGCGCACCTGCGGCTATATCGGCACCCAGTATTGGAACCAGGGCCGAACCCAGGAAATCAAGGACAGAGTGCTGCACCTGTAAAAGTAAGAAACTGCTCCGGCTTTCGCCGGAGCAGTTTTTTTGATGTCAACTGTGGGTTGCGGGGGTTATTTTTCGTAGAAAATGCGGCTGTTTTCCTCTCTTTGCGGGGCTTCCACCGTTTGGGCGAACAGGCCGTACAGGCTGCCGCAGCGCCGTTCCAGCGCCTGATAGGGATGGCGGGTATCGGTGCCCAGGTTGCAAAAAAATCCGCTGTCCCGCACGCCGGCCAGGATTTCCCGGCCCCGGTCATTGAAGGCCAGCACCCGCACATAGGGGATGGGGGCGCTCAAGTCCGCTGCCGTCAGGCCGAGGAAGGCACACATGGCCATCCGGTCCAGCCGGGAGCGGGTGTACCGCTTGGATTTGGTGGCGGAGAGAATTTCTTCCAGAGAAGAACAGCTCCGGCTGGCGTGCATGAATTTTCGCCACAGTCCCTCGGAGCCATAGGGCAAGGCTTCAAATTCCCCGTCATCCATGGTGCGCAGCCGGTACAGCATGGCTTTTTCGCCCCAGCGAAGGCTGTGCGGGGTGGCATCCGCAACCACAGGTTGCGCTTCCGGTGGTACAAAGGGCTGCCAGCAACCGCCGGTTTCCAAAAGATGGCGCAGGGAAGTGGCGGAGGGGTTCTCCGGGTCGGGAGTATCGTCGTGGTAGCTGCCCTGACGCAGAACCGGCAGAGGTATCATTTTGGAATTTTGAGACAAAATGGCCTTACAGTATTCCACGGCGAGGATGTTGTTTGGCTGGGACAGGATGGAGGCATCAAAGCCCATTTCCTCCAGCGCAGCCTGCCGGGCGGCGGGAAAAGAGAGCCCCCGGGCAAGAAATGATTGCAGTGCGTCTGAGAAAGCGGGCTGCAGCAGCGCATCGGCAATTTTGGGGAAAAGGGCGCAGTCGCCGCTTTCCGCGCCGAAGCAAAGGCTGTCGCACAGCCGGGAGAGAATCTCCACGCCGCCGGCGGCAAAGCCCTCGGCAGAGGACAACGCTTTCGTCACCGGCATTTCCAGAACCAGGTCTGCTCCGCAGGCCACGGCGGCTCTGGCCCGCAGTGTCTTGTCAAAGACAGCCGGGTGCCCCCGCTGGACAAAATTGCCGCTCATCAGGCAGACGATGCGGCTGTCCGGCCCTTTTTGCGCCCGAATCAGCTCCATTTGTTTTTTGTGCCCCAGATGCAGGGGGTTATATTCGCAGATAATGCCGGCGGTGTGCAAAAGCAGCCCTCCTTTTTGAAAAAAGTGGAAAAAAGGGGTTGAGAAATCTGAACAAATCATGTACAATATCTCTGTTAAGGATATAATACCACAGAAACGACAAAAATGAAACAATTATTTAGGAGGATTCATTCCAATGAACGTTCTGGTTATTAACGCGGGCAGCTCTTCTCTGAAGTATCAGCTCATGAACCCGGAGACCGGCGATGTGGCCGCTAAGGGCCTGTGCGAGCGCATTTATATCGACGGCCGTCTGACCCACAAGGTTGGCGACAGAAAGATTGTCAAGGACATCCCCATGCCCAGCCATTCCGAGGCCATTCAGGCCGTGCTGGAGATTCTGGTGGACGCCGAGTGGGGCGTTATCAAGTCTACCGATGAGATTGATGCGGTTGGTCACCGCGTGCTGCACGGCGGCATGGAGTTCTTCGACTCCTGCGTTATCGATGACGAGGTGATTGCCGCCATTGAAAAGTGCATCCCCCTGGGCCCCCTGCACAACCCCGCCAACCTGATGGGCATTCGTGCCTGCCAGGCTGTCATGCCCAAGACTCCCCAGGTTGCCGTGTTCGACACCGCTTTCCACATGACCATGCCTCCCAAGGCTTACCGCTACGCCATCCCCACCGAGTATTATGAGAATGACTCCATCCGCCGCTACGGCTTCCACGGCACCTCCCACAAGTATGTGGCCCGCCGTACCGCCGAACTGGTGGGCAAGAAGGAGTTCAAGATGATCAACTGCCACCTGGGCAACGGCTCCTCCCTGTGCGCCATCAAGGACGGCAAGTGCGTGGATACCTCCATGGGCCTGTCCCCTCTGGCCGGTGTGCCCATGGGCACCCGCTCCGGTGACATCGATCCCTGCGTGGTGCAGTTCATCTGCAACAAGTACGGCATGAGCGTGGATGATTGCCTCACCATGCTCAACAAGAAGTCCGGCGTGCTGGCCATCTCCGGCGTTTCCTCCGACTTCCGTGACCTGGAAAACGGCGATGCCAACGGCGATGCCAACTGCACCCTGGCCCTGCAGAAGTTCTTCTACGAGGTTGCCAAGTATATCGGCGCTTACGCCGCCGCCCTCAACGGCGTGGATGTGATTACCTTCACCGCCGGTGTGGGTGAGAACGGCCCCGAAACCCGTCAGGCCATCTGCGACTATCTGGGCTTCATGGGCGTCAAGATTGACCCCGAGCTGAACAACTGCCGTGGCAAGGAGCGGCTGATTTCCACCCCCGACTCCAAGGTTCAGGTGTGGGTCGTTCCCACCAACGAGGAGCTGATGATTGCGCAGGATACCGCTGCGCTGGTCAACGCTGCCCGCTAAGCAATCAAAGACAGGAGCCGCCGCAAAAAAGCGGCGGCTCTTTTCATCATAAGGAGGAAAAACTATGGAAACGGTACAGGAGCGCTTTTTGCGCTATGTGGCCTTTGACACCCAATCGGATGAGGAAAGCGAAAGCTGCCCCTCGACGGACAAGCAGCGCCTGCTGGGGAGCGCTCTGGTGGAGGAAATGCGGGAAATGGGCATTATGGACGCCCACATGGACGAAAACGGCTATGTTTACGGCACGGTTCCCGGCGACCCAAGAATGCCCACCATCGGCCTGATTGCCCACATGGACACATCGCCCGATGCAAGCGATGCCAATGTGCAGGCGAAAACGGTGCTGTTTGACGGCACGGACATCTGCCTGCATGAAGAAAAGCAGATTTATCTGCGGGAATCGGAATACGAGGAGCTGGCACTGCACCACGGCAAGCACCTGATTGTCACCGACGGCACCACACTTTTGGGGGCGGATGACAAGGCGGGCATTGCGGAAATCCTCACCTGCGCCCAGCAGCTTCTGCACAGCAAGCGCAACCATGCCACACTGAAAATCGGCTTCACCCCCGACGAGGAAATCGGCAGGGGAGCGGACCGCTTTGATGTGGCATCCTTCGGGGCGGATTTTGCCTACACCGTGGACGGCGGCACCATTGGAGAGCTGGAGTATGAAAACTTCAACGCCGCTGCAGCCCGGGTGGAGTTCCGGGGGCGCAACATCCATCCCGGCTCTGCCAAGGATAAGATGCGCAACTCCCAGCTGATTGCCATGGAGTTTAACGCCATGCTCCCGGAGGCGCAGCGCCCGCAGTATACGGAAGGGTACGAAGGCTTCATCCATCTGTGCGACATGACCGGCCAGGTGGAACAGACCACCCTGACCTATATCATCCGGGACCATGACATGGAGAAATTCCTGCAAAAGAAAGCTGTGATGGAGCAAGCGGCGGCGTTCCTCAACGCCAAGTATGGCGCCGGGACGGTGGAGCTGCACCTGAAGGACAGCTACTACAATATGAAAGAGAAAATTCTTCCCCAGATGCACATTGTGGAGCGGGCCCGGCAGGCCATGGAAACAGTTGGCATTGCCCCCAAGGCTGTCCCCATCCGGGGCGGCACCGACGGCGCACGGCTGTCCTATATGGGGCTGCTGTGCCCCAACCTCTGCACGGGCGGCGCCAATTTCCACAGCCGGTTTGAGTATATCCCCGTGGAGGATATGGAAAAAATCACCCAGATGCTGGTGGAAATTTTGATGCAGTAACAGAAAAACGCCCGGGAAAACCCGGGCGTTTCGCTGTTTGATTAGGCTTCGAAATCCTTCTCGGTGGCCTCGACGGTCTCGGCCTCGGTGACTTCCTCGCAGGTGTCGCAGGCAGGCTCTTCGCTCTCACCCTCGACCTCTTCGGTCTCCTCGGACGCTTCGGTGCAGTCGTTGCACTCGCAGTCGTCGCAGTCGCAGTCACAGGTGCATTCGCCGTCCACATTGCACTCGCAGTCAGCGCAGGCGCAGTCATCGCAGCAGCTCTTGCCCAGCAGCTTCTTGGCCCAGGCGACGATCTTGTCGCCATAGGTGGCGACCACATACACAACGCCGGCAACGGCGGCCAGTGCGGCCACAACCTTCATCACAGTGTTGAAAACCTTCATAATAGTAACCTCCTAATTAAGTATTTCTTCAATTACAGTATAACCAGTAGCGGGAAAAAAAGCAACAGGAAAAAATGAAATTTTCGGAAATTATACATAGCCGTACATTCCCCGGATGCTCACTTCCCCTGATGTAACGGTGTCGGTTTTTCCGTCGGGATACACCACCTGCAATCCGCCGTTTTCGTCCACACCGGTGGCGGTGGCGTGATGAACTTCGCTGCCCCGGACAATGGAAATGGACTGCCCGATGGTGACGCAGCACCGGGTGAAGTGGGCCATCATTTCTTCTTTCCCGTCAAAGAGGGAAAGCCGCATTTGGTACAGGGTGGATACCAGAGCGGCAGCCAGCGCAGCTTTGTCCGGGGCCTGCCCCAGTGCCATCCGCAGGGAAGTGGCGAGGGATTCGATTTCCGGGGGGAAGTCGGCGGGCAGTTGATTGCAGTTGATGCCGATGCCCACGATGGCCCAATCCACCAGCCCGTCGGGGCGGATGCTCATTTCCGTGAGAATGCCCCCCAGCTTTTTGCCGTTTAAAATCAAATCGTTTGTCCACTTGATGCCCGGCTCCACGCCGCAGGCGGCGCAAATTCCCTCCGACACCGCCACCCCGGCGGCGCAGGTCAGGTGCATCAGTTCCTGGGGCGGGCAGTCCGGCCGCAGCAGCAGGGAAAAGTACAGCCCGGAACCGGCAGGGGAGGAGAAACTGCGCCCCAGCCGTCCCCGCCCGCCAGTCTGTTCATGGGCAAAGACAAGGGTTCCCTCTGCTGCGCCCTGCCGGGCCAGGGATTTTAGATAAGTGTTGGTGGAATCCACGGATTCCAGGTAAATAAGGCGCTGCCTCCAGGGATGGCCTGGAGGCAGAAGCTTTTCGATGGCTTGGAGCATATCAGTCAATGTCCTTCAGAATTTCGTCGGGCGGGTTGTCCAGAATATCCGGGTGGGCCATGATACGCTTGAAGTGCTTGAAGAAAGAAGCGTAGTAGAACCCGTCACAGATGCGCTCGTCCAGATTGAAGCGGCAATCCACATACTTGCGCTGCACGATGGAGCCGTCCTCCTGCACCTGCAGCTCCTTGCGCTTGATGCCGAAGGCACCGAAGATGGGGATGTTGCCAAAGTCGTACAGGTGGTGATACACCGGGGCAATGCCCAGGGAACCCATGGAGGTGAAGTACACGGAGCCGTGGAAGGGGCTGAAATTCAGCAGCGCCTGGGGCACCAGACCGAAATAGTCCAGAGTTTTCAGCAGCCACACCACGAATTTCAGGAAAATGCCGGGAATCAGGTTCAGAATGCCCGCCAGATTGTCGATGCCGGAGTCCAGCTCCATGGAAGCCTTCTCAGTTTCAATGGCGTGCTGCAGCTTGCGGTAGATGTCCTCGGCGGTGTCGGAGGTGGTGAAATGCACCTTGATGACCGTGTCCGGGGAATCGGCAGTCATGTCCTTTTTGATGGTCATGCAGAAAATGACATCGTTTCCACGGCTGTAGAGCTTCTGGCCGGACAGGAAGCGGTTCGCGGCGGGGTACTTGCACAGGGCGCGGACATAGCCGGCCAGCATCACATGAATGATGCCGAAATTGGTCAGACCTTCCTTCCGCTTGCGGCGGATGTAGCGGTCCACCTGGGTGATTTCCAGGGATTCCTCATAGAGAATGTTGGCACCGTTGCGGTTGGGCATGATGTAGGGGCCGATGCTGGAAATGGGGGGCAGCGAACGAATCCGCCGACCGTCGGTACGGTCGCCCCAGGTGGGGTGGTATTCGTTCAGGGGATGGATGCGCAGGGCGAAAATCAGCACCGTGACACCGGCAAACACCAGTACATCCGGCAGAATTTCCCAAACCTCCATCTCCAAAGATTCCCGGGTGACAAGGGTCATGCCCATGCCGGACAGGAAAATCAGCAGCAGAAGCCAGGGACGGTGAATCCGCCCGGCGGTGACGATGGTGTAAATCACGCTGCACAGCACCAGCACCGCGCAGTACAGCACCAGCATCATGGTGTTATCGCCGATGAAGCGGTGGGGGATAATGGCATAGTAAAAGGCCATCATCCAGACGGGAATGGCAGTTTTATAGAATTGTTCTTTGCCGAAGAACATTGTGATGAGCACATACAGCAAGGTGGCTGCTACTGGCAGAACGATTTGGCTCCACACATTTCCCGTGACGCCTGCCCCTTTCACACAGGCGAACACAATGCGGGCCACTGCCGAGCCGACCAGGCAAAGTGCCATCAGCCATGTCAGCGCGTTTTTGCGGCTGACATAATAATGAACTCTCTTTTCCATAGCTTCAAAATTATAACAGATTTCTTTGAAAATGGCAACAAAAAATTAACAAACGCCCATTGCTTCCCGCAGCGCGGCAATGTAGCCGGGGGCGGTGCCGCAGCAGCCGCCCAGCAGGGAAGCGCCCATATCCCGGCATTGGGTCAAAATGGCGGCAAATTCCGCCGGCTCCATGGGATAGCGGACGACGCCCGCCTCGTCCACCACCGGGTTTCCTGCATTGGGCTTGCAGAGCAGCGGCAGGCTGGTGTAGCGGCGCAGTTTGCTGACCAGACCGGCGGTCAGACAGTCAGCCGGGACGCAGTTGAAGCCCACAGCGGCAGCGCCCGCCTTTTCCAGCTCGGTAAGCACCGGGCCTGCTTCCATGCCGGAAAACAGCGCGCCGTCGGGCTGCATGGTGAAGCTGCACACCACAGCACCTGCGTTTTCCAGCGCTGCGGCGGTCAGCACTGCCTCTGCCTCCTGGGGATACAGCAGCGTTTCTGCAACCAGCAGGTCAACGCCGCCGTCCATTAGCCCCCGAATCTGGCGGCGGTAGTTTTCCACCAGCAGGTCAAAATTGTCCGGATTCCAGCTTTCACACACCGCCGCCATGGTGGCAATGTCACCGGCAATCAGGCAATGGGGGGCAGCCTTGCGGCTCAGCGCGGCGAGATTGGCGTTGACCGCCTCGGTTTGGGCATCCAGTCCCACTTTTTCCAGCGCCAGGGGCTGGGCCTGAAAGGTGGGGGCGTAGATGATTTGGCTGCCTGCTTCGGCGTAACGCCGTTGCAGCTCCATTAGCGGCTGGGGGTGATTTAGAATCCATTCCTCGGCGCAGCAGCCCCGGGGCATTCCCGCAAGCATCAGATTGGAGCCGGTGGCACCGTCCAGCAGAAGAACGCCGCCGGCGATGAAATCATGCAGTTGTTCGTTTGTCAGCATTGGAACACCTCGAAAATTTTTCTTTCATTATAAGCCACCGGGGAAAAGAATGCAACAACTTTGGAAAAGGCGGGCAGCTCCCCTTTCCTTGACAAAATGAATTTTTCATAGTATAATTTACCCGATGATTGAATGCCTTGATAATTTTTTGAAATTACCTAAGGATAAACAAACACACAAAAGCTCCCTTTAGGTAAGCCTAAAGGGAGCTTTTCGGTCTTTTTGACCCGAAATTTTAAAGGAGGTGCTGACTTTTGATGAAACGGAAAGACATGAAGCTGTTTTTGGTGCTGGGGGTGGTTCTCTTAAGCCTCCTTGCTTCCGGCTGCACGCCGCAGGAAGAGCGTACGGCAAAATCGGTTTCTGCCAGTGATATTCAAAACATTATCGACTATACACATCCTGAATCGGTTCAGATGACATTTTATTTTGACGATAAGGTTCGGCATATCAATTCTGGCACATACACATTTTACACCGCAGAAAT
>JBGVGH010000024.1:0-2714 GCA_045121575.1 Faecousia sp. | reverse complement strand
CAGCGCCCTCAACTCCACGACCATGGGCGAGGGAAAGCGGGAGAAGGCCAACGAGCTTTTCTCCATGCTGATCCTCCTCTCCGCCGCCGCGGCGGCGGTGCTGACGGTCCTTGGCATCGCCCTGATGCGGCCCGTTGCCATCCTCCATGGCGCGGAGGGGGCCATGGTGGAAGACTGCGTGGTCTACGGCCGCATTTTGATGGTGACGCTGGTGCCCTTCATCCTCCAAAACGAGTTTCAGAGCTTCTGCGTGGCGGCGGAGCGGCCCCGGCTGGGCCTGGCGGTGACGGTGGCGGCAGGCCTTACCAACATGGTGCTGGACGCCCTCTTCGTGGCGGTATTCCGCTGGGGCATCGTGGGCGCCGCCTGGGCCACCTCCATCAGCCAGCTGGTGGGCGGCGTCATCCCCTTTGTCTACTTTCTCCTGCCCAACTCCAGTGCCCTGCGGCTGCGCAGGTTCCGCTTTGACGGCAGGGCCCTCTTCCGCTCCTGCACCAACGGCTCTTCCGAGCTTGTGAGCAACCTCTCCATGTCCCTGGTGAACATGCTCTATAACTTCCAGCTCATGCGGGTGGCGGGAGAGGACGGCGTGGCCGCCTACGGCGTCATCATGTACGTGAACTTCATCTTCGTGGGGGTGTTCCTGGGCTACTCCTTCGGCGTGGCCCCGGTGGTGAGCTACCACTACGGCGCGGGGAACGAGGGGGAGCTCAAGAGCCTTTTCCGCAAGAGCCTTACCATTATCGCCCTCTGTGCGGCGGTGCTGACCGCGGCGGCGGAGGGGCTGGCCGGTCCCCTCTCCGGCATTTTCGTAAGCTACGACGCCGGGCTCTATGAGATGACCCGCCGGGGCTTTATGATCTACTCCGCCTCCTTCCTCTTCATGGGCTTCAACATGTTCGGCTCCTCCTTCTTCACGGCCCTGAACGACGGCCTGGTCTCCGCCCTCATCTCCTTCCTCCGGGCCTTTTTGTTCCAGGTGGGTGCCATTTTGGTGCTGCCCGCCCTCCTGGGCATCGACGGCGTGTGGCTGGCGGTGGTGACAGCGGAGCTGCTGGCCCTGACGGTGACCGTCACCTGCCTGGTGAAAAACAAGAAGAAGTATCAATATTGACGAAAAAGCCGCCGTTAGGCGGCTTTCAGACTGTCGAAAAAGTCTGCCAAGTGCAGACTTTTTCGTGTTTAAGGGGTAAAATAGAATAGGGTGATGTAAATGCTGGAACGCGGGAAGATGGATCGAGATTTGATCGAGATCGTAGGGATAGAGAGCCTTGTTCCGAAAGAACACCTGCTGCGCAAGATTGATGATGCAGTAGATTTCAATCGGCTGTACCAGATGGTGGAGCCATTGTATAGTGAAGACAATGGTCGCCCCAGTGTAGACCCGGTAGTATTATTCAAAATGGTACTTATCCAGCATATATATGGCTTGTCATCGCTAAGGAGAACCGCAGAAGAAGTCAGTCTGAATGTGGCATATCGTTGGTTTCTGGGATACTCGCTACAGGAGGAAACACCTCATTTTTCCACGGTCAGCTATAACTTCCGGCATCGTTTTACCTCAGAGACGGTGGACCAGATATTTGCTTGGATTCTGAATGAGATAGCCGAAGCAGGGTATTTGTCGCCTAAGGCAGTATTTATTGATGGCACACACATAAAAGCAAACGCCAATACGAAGAAAGCGGTGAAGGCACAAATTCCCATTGCATCCAAGCATTATGCCAAGGAGCTGATGGAAGAAGTGAATGCAGACCGGGAAGCTCATGGGAAGAAACCATTTAAAGCTGATGACGAGAATGATCCGCCGGCAGCGCCTAAGAAATGCAAGAACAACACATCCAAGAAGAAGCAGATTCGACGCAAGAAAGAAAAGAACCGAACAGTTACAAAGAGTGTGACTGATGCCGATTGTGGACTTTTTGTAAAAGGCAATCATAAACGTCAGTTCGCCTATGAAGCACATACCGCCTGTGATAAGCATGGCTTCATATTGGAAGTAGTGGTAACTCCTGGAAATGTCCACGACAGTGTGGCCTTTGACGGGGTATATGACAAGGTAACGGAGCGATTTCCAGAAGTCGAAACTGTTGTTGCAGACAGCGCTTACAAGACACCTCATATCTGCAAGAAGGTATTTCGTGATGAGCGTGTACTTTCCACGGCCTACAAACGCCCTCAGACGATGAAGGGAGGGCATGAGTGGTGGAAATACGTCTATGACGAATTTTATGACTGCGTGATCTGTCCGGAATACCAGATCCTGAAATACAGCACAACGAACAGGGATGGTTACCGCGAGTACAAGAGTGATCCCAGAATCTGCGCAAACTGTCCTACACGCGAAAAGTGTACGCATTCCAAAAATTGCGTGAAAACAGTGCAGCGGCATATCTGGAAGGAATACGAAGAACTGGCGGATGATGCCCGGTATACACCAGAGTACCGGAACCTGTACAAGCAACGCAAAGAAACGATTGAGCGTGTCTTTGCCGATGCAAAAGAAAAACACGCCATGCGTTATACACAATACAGAGGCTTGGCCCAGGTAACGAACTGGGTGAAGCTTAAATTTGCTGCCATGAACCTCAAAAGGTTCGCTAAATGGAAGTGGAAGAACACGCATTCTCGCTTGTTTGATCTCATCTTTTCCACCATAATGATTAAAAACCCAGTTGCAGCTTGATTGCGCAACCGGGTTTCTCGACAGACTG
>JBGVGH010000023.1:0-11911 GCA_045121575.1 Faecousia sp. | reverse complement strand
AAGAATCTCACCTTTCCCCACGAGATCCTTCGACTCCGCTACGCTCCGCTCAGGATGACAACTGGGGGGAGTTCCTGCTGTCTTGCATAGAACTGTTGATTACGATACAGGTCGGCGAGGTCAAGACCTCGCCCTACAATGGACTAGCGGAAACAGCTCGACACATTCTAATTTATCAGGCAGCGGGCGACTACTGGTAACTGCCAACTTCCTGCGTTATATATTTTTTACCCATACTGTACTAATACAATCCACACAATTCATACGGAAAGGAGAACAGGGATGATTCATCTTGACTATCGGGATGCCCGGCCCATCTACACCCAAATCGTGGACGGCTTCCGGGAGCAGATTCGCGCCGGCGTGCTGGTGCCGGGGGAAAAGCTGCCCTCGGTGCGGGAACTGGCGGCGGAGCTGACCATCAATCCCAACACCATTCAGCGGGCCTACCGGGAGCTGGAACTGGGGGGCTGGACCGCCAGCGTGCCGGGAAAGGGCTGCTTTGTCCACGGCATTCCCGCCGGGGGACATACCCAGCGCCAGCGGCTGCTGGAGAGCTTCGATGAAATCACCGCCGCCCTGCGGTCTGCCGGTGTGAGCCGGGAGGAGCTGGCGGAGCGCATTTTGAAAGGAGGACAAGAGCATGCTTGAAATGAAAAATGTCACCAAGTGCTTTGACGGCTTCAAGGCGCTGGATGATTTGACCCTCACCGTGCCCAAGGGAGCGGTGTATGGCCTGGTGGGCCCCAACGGCGCGGGCAAATCCACCGCCATCCGCCACCTGACCGGCGTTTACCGCCCGGACAGCGGAAGCATCACCATGGAGGGCCGGCCCATTTACGAAAACCCGGAAGTCAAGGCCCGCATCGGCTACATTCCTGATGATATTTTCTACTTCCCCTCTGCCAGCATGGAGGAAATGCGAAAATTTTACAAAGGCATTTACAAAAATTTCGACGACGAACTGTACAAAAAGCTGCTGGAAGTGTTCCAGCTTCCCCAAAAGGGGGCCATCCGCCGCTTTTCCAAGGGTATGCAGAAGCAGGCGGCGTTTCATCTGGCGGTGTGCTGCAAGCCGGATGTGCTGATTCTTGACGAGCCGGTGGACGGTCTGGACCCGGTGATGCGGCGGCAGGTGTGGAGCTTGCTGCTGTCGGATGTTGCCCAGCGGGAGACCACGGTGCTGGTTTCCTCCCACAACCTGCGGGAATTGGAGGATGTGTGCGACCATGTGGGCATTATGGACAAGGGAAAGCTGCTGCTGGAGCGGAGCCTTGCGGATATGCAGGGCAGCACCCAGAAGCTCCAGATGGTGGGCGAGGTTCCGGACGGTCTGGAAATTCTCCACGAGCAGATGTCCGGCCGGCTGAAAACCCTGATTGTCCGGGGCACCACGGAGCAGGTGCGCCTCGTTGTGGAAAAGAGCAACCCGGTGTATTTTGATTTGCTGCCCCTTTCTCTGGAGGAGATTTTCATTTACGAACTGGGAGGTGTGAACTATGAAGTCAAGAACATCGTTCTTTAACATGACCGTGCTGAAAAAAGATTTGCTCCGCTTCGCCCCGGTGTGGGCGGTGTATCTCATTGCGGGCTTGCTGGTGCAGAGCGTCATGCTGGGCGCGAATCAGTATGACATGAGCCAGAATCTGGCAAACTTCCTCGGCCGGGCCATGGCGCTGGTAAACTGCGGCTACGCCATTGTGGTGGCGCTGCTGCTGTTTGGAGATTTGTTCAGCAGCCGCCTGTGCAACGCCCTGCACGCCATGCCCCTGCGGCGGGAAAACTGGTTTTTGACCCATTTTACGGCGGGAATCCTGTTTTCGCTGCTTCCCAATCTGGTGCTGACGGTGGTTTTTGCCTTTTTCCTGCAGCAGCTGTGGTACACGGCCTTTCTTTGGCTGGGAGCCACCATGCTCAGCTACCTGTTCTTCTTCGGGCTGGCGACCCTGACGGTGATGGCCACCGGCAACCGGTTTGCTGCCCTGACGGTGTATGCGCTACTCAATTTCGTATCCCTGGAAGTGTATTGGGTCATTTATGAGCTGATTGTCCCCACGCTTTACGGCGTGCGTCTGCCTGTGGATGGCTTTGCCGCCTTCAGCCCGGTGGTGTGGCTGCTGTCGGTGGATACGCCTTTGTATTCGCTGACATGGATGGACGCGAGCGATGTGCCCGCCGTGATTCCGCCCGGCTATCATAGAGGAGATGCCTACAAACTGGCAGGCTTCGGGGACCAGTGGGGCTACCTGTTCCTGATTGCCGCCGTGGGACTGGCCTGCGCTGTTGGGGCGCTGCTGCTGTACCGTCGCCGGAAGCTGGAATGCGCCGGGGACTTTGCCGCCATCCGCCCGGTGAAGTGGATTGTGACCATTTTCGGCAGCATCGGCTGCGGCATG
Source organism: Faecousia sp. (assembly GCA_045121575.1). Lineage (GTDB taxonomy): Bacteria > Bacillota > Clostridia > Oscillospirales > Oscillospiraceae > Faecousia. The sequence goes on along the minus strand of JBGVGH010000023.1, from coordinate 9,515 downwards.
GTGTTCCGGGTGTTTGCCTTCTGGCAGGAAATGCTGGGAATGGTGCTGTTGTTTGTGGGCATGGCGGTGGCCTTCTTCCTGCTGCAAATGCTGTTGCAGCGGAAGGTGAAGGTTTTTGAAAAGAAAAACTGGATTCGCCTTGCGGCGCTGCTGCTGGCCTTTGCCCTGTTTCTGATTCTGGGCGCGGCGGATGTGCTGGGCGTCGAGCGGCGCATCCCCAAAGCCGCCAATGTGGAAAAGGTGCTGGTAAGCGAGGGCTATATGTATGATGCCGACCTGCGCGCCCCGGAAAATTCCGGCCACAGCTACATTCTGATGGAGAAGCCTGCGGACATCGAGGTTGTCCGCTCCGCCCACGAAAAAATGCTGCAAAGACAGGGCTATCCTCAGGAAAGCCGCAATATCACCCTGTGCTACTATCTGAAAAGCGGGGCGCGGGTGACACGCACCTACCAGGTGGCGGCAAATTTGGAGGCGTATACCATGCTGAAAGGCTCTTTCCGGGGGCAATACCTGTTCGGAACCTCCGATGTGCAGAAAGTGGTCGATGGCCTTTTGAGCATGGACTGGACTTATGGGGACATCGAGAGAGAAACTGCCAGCCAAATTGTGAAGGCTTTGTGGGTGGACGCAGAAAACGGCCGGATGGGTCAGAACTGGGACGACCACCAGGGGGATGCCTACTCCCTGTGGCTCAACTGGAAGGACGAGGACGGATACCATTACAAGCACCTCAATATCTGGTCTGACGCGGAAAACACCTGGCCTTTGCTGCAGCAGCTGGCGGAAGAATATACCAAGGCAGACCCCGAATATTTTGGCTGAAAAGTGCCGCGCCGGACACCCGGCGCGGCGCAGTTTTTGCCCTCGAAATCCGGCGAAATGGCTGCTTGCCCGCTGGGACAGAATCCGGAGCAGAACAGTAATTTCGTAAAAAATGCACAAAAATGCACATTGAACTGTGAATAAATTGATAATTAACGAAAAAACGGAGAAAAACCGATTTCTTGGACCAAATTTGCTGGATAAAAGAAGGACGCACTGGTTTTTTCTTACAATCTTTGCTTGTTTTTTGCGGAGGAGTGCGCTATAATGTTCGCAGAGAGTGGAGAATTATCCCCCAATTGGGGAAAAGGAGTTATGTATGAAGAGAACATTGCGTATTATTTCCAATGTGCTGGTGTGGCTGGTGGTGGCTGTAGCGGTTGCAACTATGATTTTCACCATTGTGTCGGTTCGCACCTTCAACAGCAACGAGCGCAGCATCTTTGGATACCATTTTTATATTGTTTTGTCCGATTCCATGAGCGCTACGGATTTTGACGCCGGCGATCTGGTTATTTCCAAAAAAGTGGACCCTGCCACATTGAAACCGGGGGACATCATCTCCTTCCAGTCCCAGAATGCGGATAATTTCGGCCAGGTCATCACCCATAAAATCCGGGCACTGACAACCGATGAATATGGCAATCCCGGCTTTATTACTTATGGTACCACCACCGATACCAACGACCAGACCATTGTGACCTATCCCTTTGTTATGGGTCAGTACAAGTTGGCACTGCCCAATGTGGGCACCTTCTTCCATTTCCTGAAAAACCCCAAGGGCTATTTTGTCTGCATCCTGCTGCCCTTTCTGCTGCTGATTGGTTATCAGGCCGTCAACTGCGTCCGGGCCTTCCGCCGCTATAAGGGGGAGCAGATGCAGGAGCTGGAGGAAGAAAAGGCCCACATCGAAGCGGAGCGGAAGCGTTCGGAGGAAATGATGCAGCAGCTTCTGCAGATGCAGCAGCAGATGAACACCCAGACACCTGCCCCGGCCCAGACGCCGGATGTGGCCGCCATGATGGCGGAATTGGAAGCCCTGCGGGCGCAGGTAGCTTCCCAGAACGAAGAAAAGAAGCCGGAAACGGCGGAAGTGGAAAAGGAGCCAGTTAACCAGTAAGGGGTGAGCACGCATGACTGAGAAATCCCAAAATCGTTCAGAAGAAGCGGCCCGGAAAAAACGGGAGGAAGTCGCTTTGCGGCCCTATGTTGTCAGTCTGCTGAGCCTGTTTTTATTGATTTCCATGTTTGCCGGAACCACCCTTGCCTGGCTGACGGCAGAAGTGTCCAGCAGTTCGGCGGTCATTACGGTGGGCACCGTCCATGCGGATTTGATTGTGGATGGAGTTTCCATGCTTGAAAACTCCCAGCCGCCTGTGTTTAAAGCGGAGGATGTATGGGAGCCGGGCACATCAATTTCTAAAAATGTTACCGTTAAAAATACGGGGGGCTTGAAGTTTGATTATAAGCTGTATTTGGATGTGACAGAGGATGCAGCGAACATTATCCCACTGCTTAATCTTCGGATAAATGATGGCGAATGGACTGCGTTGACGAATGTAGCGGAAACCGACTCCAATGGAAATGTGCTGTACTATGTGCTGGTAAGAGGCAGTGAACTACAGCCAAATGGTTCGGAAAGTTTTACCATCGCCCTACAAATCGACCCAAATGCCAACCTGTCCGGCTATGAGAACCAGAGCCTGAAGTTTGACATCGTTTTGTATGCCGAACAGATTACCAACTGATTTTTCCCTGGGCACCTGTCCCGGTTGACAGCCCTATCGGTAAGGGCGGTGCGCCGCCGGAGGGCCGGGAGAAAGGATGTGTTTTCCATGAACCTTCCCAAAAGCGTGAAAAAAATATGGAGCGTGGTATCCACGGTGCTGGTGCTGGCGGTACTGCTGCTGGCGGTGTTTCTGGTGGGCGCCCGGCTGGTGGGATTGCAGGTTTACTATGTGATTTCCCCCTCCATGGAGCCGGTGTACCGGGTGGGCGACCTGATTTATGTGAAAAAGACCGACCCCGCTACCATTCAGGTAGGGGACGATATTACCTTCCTGCTGAACGAGGACGGGGTGATTGCCACCCACCGGGTGGTGCAGGTGGACGGGGAAAACCAGCGGTTTTATACCCAGGGCGTTGCCAACCCCAGCCCGGATGCAAATCCGGTGCATTTTAAGAATGTGCTGGGCGTTCCGGTGCTGCGCCTGCCCTGGCTGGGGGACCTTTCCAGCTACATTCAGCATCCGCCCGGACGGTATGTGGCCATCGGGGTGCTGGTGGCGCTGACGGTGCTGGTGTTTCTGCCGGATATTCTGGTAAAAATTCGTAAAAAATCCGAAAGGGTTTCATAATTTTATTTCAGAAAGGGCGAGAAGAATGAAGAAAAAAGTGTTTTTGGTTGCGGTGGCTGTCTGTCTGGTTGCGATCATTTCTGCGGGTACGCTGGCTTGGTTCAGCGACAGCGACAGCGTGAAGAGCACATTCTATGTGGCCTCTTCCAATGAAGAAGCGGATGATATTTTCTCTGTGGGCCTACAGGGAAAAGAAAACGCAACATATGTGGATTTGCTGCCCGGTCAGGTGGTTGAAAATCTGATCGAGGTGGAAAACACCGGCCGCTACGCCCAGTGGGTGCGGGTGAAGATTACCTTCTCTGACGCAAAGGCGTGGAAGGAAGTGCTGGGCGATACCGCACTGACCTCTATGCTGGATGTGGGCGCAGGCTGGACTGCCGGTGGCACGCTGTCGGATGAAACCAATGACACCGTGACCTATGTTTACTACCTGAATAGCACCCTGGCAAAGGATGAAAAGGCAGTGGCCTTCCAGAATGTGACCATTCCCACTGCTTTGACCCAGAAGCAGGCTGCTGCGATTGGGGACTTTACCGTGGATGTGGTTGCTGAGGCTGTACAGTTTGACAACCTGGGCAAGACTTCCGCCAAGGAGGCCTTCGAGGCCGTCGGCTGGACGGAGGAAAAGGCACAGATCGGCTAATTATTGGATTTTTCCACGCCCAACTCCGGCGTGAGTTGGGCGGCCATCAAAGGGCATGAGAAATTGTGCCTTTTGATGGCCGAACCGCTATTTTCATGAGGAGGTACCGCGATGAAAGCAAGATGGAAAGTGCTGATTGTCGCATTGGCGGTGATTTTCACCATGTTGATTGCCCGGCCGGTGCTGACATTTTACACAACCAAGGATACTGTGACCGGTGTTGTGACCTCCGGCGGAATTGAACTGAAAATTCACAATGTGACATCCCGGGGCGTCACCGCCCCTGACGAAATCGCTGTGATTCCCGGCGACAAGGTGGACCGGAAGGTTTTCGTGGAAAACGACTGCCAGCAGCCCTTCTATCTGCGGCTGAAACTGGTTTGCACCATCGGCGCGGATGACGAGCCTGCCGACGGCTTGCTGCAGCCCAACTGGGACAGCGAAAACTGGACGCTGGTGGATGGCTACTATTATTACAATGGCATTCTGGAGCCGGGCGGGAAAACCCCTGCCGCCTTCACCCAGGTGGAGGTAGTAGGCAGCCGGGTGGATCAGAGTCATGTTGGCTCGGCCATCACCTTTGAAATCATTGCCCAGGCTGTCCAGAGTAAGAACAACACCGCCGACCATCCCTGGGAGGTCAGCGGCTGGCCTGCGGAATAAGGAGGCGGAACGATGAAAAGATGGTTATCTTGCGTTTTCGCGCTGATTCTGATTCTGACCTTTGCACTGCCGGCATCGGCTGCCGAAAGCAATGTGATTTATGACGGCAATGCAGGTAAGTTCATCTTCCCGGCGGATGGGGATTTGTTCCCGGATTTGAAAAATGTGATGCCCGGTGATACCTTAACCCAGACCATCGTGGTGAAAAATGAGAACAGCAAAGGCGTAAAAGTGGAGCTGTTCCTGCAATCTTTGGGCACAAGCGAAGAAATGCGGGAATTCCTTTCCCAGCTGCAGCTGAAAGTGGAGAAGGTTTCCGGGAATGTGCTGTTTGACGCACCGGCTGACCTGACCGCGGGCCTGTCGGGATTTGTATCCCTGGGTATTCTGTATCCCGGCGGAAGCTGTGAGCTGCTGGTGACGCTGACAGTACCCGGCGAACTGGACAACCGCTATCAGAATCTGAGCGGCACCATCACCTGGGAATTTAAGGTGGAGGAGCGGCCTGACCCGCCCATGCCCACCAACCCGCCCACGGTACCCACTGCCCCCACAGAGCCGCCCACGCAACCGCCTACGGAGCCTACGGAACCTACCGAGCCTCCAACGGAGCCGCCTACGGAACCCACCGAGCCGCCTGCGGAGCCTACCAAGCCCACCGAACCCACCGTCCGCCCGACGGAACCCACCGAACCGACGACACCGAGCCAGCCAACTTCGGGAGGAAATGGCAATGGAAGTAAAAAGTGCTGTTGCTGCCTGTGGTGGCTGTTGCTGCTGCTCCTCCTGATTCTGCTGATTCTCTTCATCCTGTTTAAGAGGAAGAAGGACGAGGAGGAAGAAACAACAGACAAATCGGCATCGGAAACTGCTGGTGAAAACAGGGAGGAAACCGAGCGCGACAAAGGAAGCACAGAACAGTAAGACACCCGGAAGGAGGCGTTTACTTTGAACGGAAAACAAGTGAAGAGAACGGCCTGGATTCTGTCGGTGTGCCTTTTTGCCCTGTGGTGGGTGCTGGGAACCAGTGCGACCATCGCCTGGTTCACCGACACATCCGATGAAGTTTCCAACCATTTCTACTTTGGTACACTGACTCCGCAGGTATCCTTCCGGCTTCCGTCCGGGGATTATGCGGATTTGAGTGGCAGCACCCAGGTATTTGACAGCCAGGCACGCTTTGAGCCGGGCTATACCCAGGTGGTTTATCTGAAAATTGAGAACAAGGGCAGCGTGGATTTTTCCTATAAGCTGTCCGTCACAGGGCAGTCCACCAAGGCCATCAATGTGCTGGGCACGGAATTTTGCCTGCATGATTATCTGAAATTTGGCGCCCTGTTTGCCGATAGCGAGACAGAACTGGATCGCCTGACGGCCCAGAACCTGGCCCAGGATGGATTCGCACTGGGTACCTGGTCGTCCGTATCCCAGACCCCGGTGGCGGCGGGGAAGACCCAGTATGTGGCGTTGGTGCTGTATATGCCCACGGAGGTGGATAACCATGCCAATTACCGGGGTGTGCCGCCTACGGTTGACCTGGGCATCAGCGTGTTTGCCCAGCAGGCGGATGCACCGTTGGAGTAAGCCGGAGAGGGGGAATGTAGCTTGCGTTTGAAATGTTTATCCAACGCCGGCAGGAAGAAAACCGGCCTCCGCCGGGCGGGAATCCTGTGGGCGTGCGCGCTGCTGCTGGCCGCTTTGGCGGCGGTGCCTGCAACTTGGGCGTTGTTCACCGCAGAAGTGAGAAACAGCGGCAACACCATCACGATTTCGCCCCCGCCGACCACCAATCCCACAGAAGCATCTGCCCCGTCCACGAATTCTGTGGAGCCTGCGCAGAATCCGCAAGCGGAGTAAAAAACCGTCGTTTTCAGGAACAGAAAAGCCTTATTGCGATTGAAAAGGCCGGGCAGCGTTTGCTGCCCGGCCTTTGCTTCGATGTGGCTTAGTTGCCGTCGCCCAATTCTCTGGGTGGGGCGGGGATGATGATGTCGGCGATGATATAGGCAATCACACCGGCACCGCCTGCCGCCACCAGCAGCGCCCAGCCCAGCCGCACCAGAGTGGGGTCAATCTGAAAATATTCCCCAATACCGCCGCAGACGCCGTCGAGCATCTTGTTGGTGCGGGATTTATACAGTTTTTTCGTCATCTTTGTCCTCCTTTTTCTCATCCTGCTTCTTTTCCGCCAGCCGGAAGGATGCGGCGCTGATAAACAGGCCGACGGACGACAGCCCAAACAGGGCGCTGATCATATAATTCTTGCACACCAGCATCAGCAGGGCGGAAACCAGCATCAGACTGCCGGACAGGGTCATCAGAACAGAAGTTTTCTGCTGTTTCATATAAAATTCTCCTTATTTCCCATCCCGGAAGCGGATGGCGATGGAGCCAACGCCGCCGGAAATGTCAAGGTAATGCTGGCCATTCCCCACAATGGCACCGTCGGACAGGGCCTCGCCGTCCACCGTGGCATTGCCCAGCCCCTTATCCAGGGAGATGGTGTAGTCCGCCCGGCTGCCCAGCAGGGTGAATTCCGCACTGCCCACGCCCAAATCCGCCTGACAGCGGCCGGTGAGCAGCCCGGTCAGCTCCAGCTTGCCCACGCCCTGGTCCAGGGAGAGGTCCCGCATCTGCCCGTCCCGAATGGTCAGCTTGCCGGCACCGGTGCTGATGAAGCCCCGGGTCTGCACGGTGAGCGCGTCGATGACGGTTTCGCCCGCCCCCAGCTCCAGGGACAGGGTTTCGGTGGACAAAGCGGAAATTTCCACCCGGCCCGCGCCGGTTTCCATGTCCACATCCTCAAAGGTGAAGCCCTCCGGCAGGGTGATTGTCACCTGTACGCCGTTAAAGGAGGTGCCAAAGGGGAGATTCTCCTCGGAAATTTCCAATGTGCCGCTCTTTTCCGTCACGGTGAGGTATTTGTGATTGCTTTCCACCTGAAAGCGGTCGCCGGTGCGGATGCGCAAATCCGCTGCGCTGATTTCCAAATCCAGGCGCTGCACCGAATCGCTGACGCTCCAGCTTTGGGTGGGGCCAGCTGCATCGCCCCGGTTCAGCAGGCCCGACAGCAGCCCCACCGCACTGCAGATGCCGCCGATGATGCTGACAATCAGCAGCGCGGCAAAGGCGATGGCGCAATATTTAATCACTTTTTGCAGACTGGTCATTTGATGTCCACACCTCCAAACAGGCAGGTGCCCTGAATATACAGGGTGGGAGCGCCCTCAATCTGGCCGTTGCAGCTCTTGTTGCTGACCCCGCCGAAGATGGAGGTGGAGGTGACCTGGACATTCACATTGCCGGGGACGAAAATATCCACGCCGCCGAAGATGGCGGAGGCCCGGATGACGCAGTCCTGGTCAATGATGGCGTTGCGCAGGTTGCACTCCACGCCGCCAAACACCGCGTTCAGCTCCGCACCCTGGAATACTTCGCCGGTGAAATTCATCTTTTCACCGGAAAAAACCGCCGTGCCGTAGCGCACCTGACCGTTTTCCGCCTTGATGCGCTTCATGGCCTCGGCACTGCCCCGCTTGCGCAGGCTGCCCAGAATCAGCTTCAGACCGAAAACCACAATCAGGGCCGGGAACAGCAGTTTCCACATGGTACCCCAATCCAGCACATCCTGGCAACACAGCAGCAGCACCGCGCCGATGCCCAGACCGATGAGGTTGCCGGTGATGTCTTTGCCGGAAAACAGGCCAATGCCGCAGGGAATGAGGATGAACAGCGTCCACCAGCCGTCGAAGAACAATTCAATGTCCGTATATCCCAGAGCGTTGGAGGCAAGCACCAGGCCCACGATGACCAGGAGAATGCCCCACAGAATTTGTGTGCTTCGTTTCATAAAATATTTCCTCCGTTTTTGTTTTGATGGTATCATTATAGGCCGGAAAAGGCAATTCCGATAGGTCTGTTTTTTAGCTGGATGTGTTCGTTTTTATGAAAAAAAGGGATGACAAAGCCGGATGGCTATGGTATAGTCAAAGAAAAAGGAGTTGTGCCATGAAACATTCTCCCCTGATTCCCAAATGCCTGACCGGCTTTCACCTGAAGGTGATTGCCATTGTCAGTATGCTCGCTGACCATCTGGCTTATATCACCCTCTCCTCCATTCTCTCGGCCTCCTACACGGACGCGGGCAGCACCGGCTTCCGGCACGCTTTGCTTAGCTGGGCGGCGGCCCATGAGCAGGGGTTGTGGACGCTTTGCGAGGGAATGCACTGGTTTGGGCGGCTGGCCTTCCCGCTGTTCTGCTTTCTGCTGGTGGAGGGCTTCCTCCATACCCGCAGTCGGGGCAAATATGCCCTGCGGCTGGGGCTGTTTGCTCTGATTTCGGAAATTCCATACGACATGGCCTTTAATGGCTGTCTGCTGTCGCTGCGGGGAAATAATGTGTTTTTCACCCTGCTGACGGGATTTTTGATGCTCTGGGCCATAGACGCAGTGCGGGCATGGCTGGAAAAGAGGGCGCTGCCCACCGGCGTGAAAAAGGCGGGCAGCGTTGCGGCGGTGGTGCTGCTGGCGGCATTTGCCATGGCGCTGACGGAGATGGTTTTGGACTCCAGCTATGGCGCATCCGGGGTGGTGGCGGTGCTGGCGATTTATCTGCTGCGCCGCAATCCTGCCTTTGGAACGCTGGTGACGGTGATTGCTCTGGCGGTGCTGAATTTCTCCTATGTGCAGCTGTTTGCCCTGCCCACGGTGCTGCTGGTGGCCATGTACAATGGCCAGCGGGGCAGACCTATGAAATATTTCTTCTATGGCTTCTATCCGGCCCACCTGCTGGTGTGTACGGCCCTGGCAGCCTGGCTGGGGAATCTGACCGTGACACTCCGCTGAAACATTGCCCTGCGGAACTGTAAATTGGGGTTTGTCGGGCTGTTTCCATTAGCCCATTGTAGGGCGAGGGCATGCCCTCGCCGACCTGCATCGTAATCAGCAGTCCTATGCGAGGCAACAGCCCCCACTGTCATCCTGAGCGGAGCGCTAGCGAAGTCGAAGGATCTCATGCGGAAAAG
>JBGVGH010000022.1:0-8325 GCA_045121575.1 Faecousia sp. | reverse complement strand
AACGACCTGCCCTATGTCATCGTCCCCGGTGACCGTCCCCTGCACCGGGAATCCATTTTCCTGGAGCGGGCCATCGCCGGCGAGCGGGTGCGCCTGGCCATGGGCCTGAGCCTGCGGCCCACCGACAGCCGCCACCTGGTCACCGAGGGTATGGACCAGGCCGCCGTGGCGGAGCAGTATTACGAGCCGCCGCTCATCAACATCATCCCCTACGCCTGCCACGCCTGCCCCACCAACCAGTATAAGGTCACAGACTATTGCCAGAACTGTCTGGCCCGCTCCTGCGAGAAGGTCTGCCCCAAGGGCGCCATTTACATGGAAAACGGCCGCTCCCACATTGACCAGAGCAAGTGCATCAAGTGCGGCAAGTGCGCCAAGGCCTGCCCCTACAACGCCATCATCCACCTGGAGCGCCCCTGCGCCCACAGCTGCGGCATGGACGCCATTGGCTCCGATGAGCAGGGCCGCGCCGTCATCAATCAGGACAAGTGCGTAGCCTGCGGCCAGTGTCTGGTGAGCTGCCCCTTCGGCGCCATTGTGGACAAGGGTCAGATTTTCCAGGTGGTGCAGTCCATTTTGCAGGGGGACAAGGTGATTGCCATTGTGGCTCCCGCCTTCATCGGCCAGTTCGGCAAGCATTCCACCCCCGGCAAATTCATTGCCGCCATGAAGCAGCTGGGCTTCCACCGCATCGTGGAAGTGGCGGTGGGTGCGGATATGTGTACCATCGAGGAAGCCAGGGACTTTATGGAGAAGGTACCCTCCCAGCAGAAGTATATGGCAACCTCCTGCTGCCCGGCCTGGCATTCCATGATTTACAAGCTGTTCCCCAGCGAAACCGGCAACATCTCCATGACCCTGACCCCCATGGTCTACACCGCCCGGCTGATGAAGCAGAAATATCCCGGCTGCAAGGTGGTCTTTGTAGGCCCCTGCGCCGCCAAAAAGCTGGAGGCCATCCGGGAGGATATCCGCTCCGATGTGGACTTTGTGCTGACCTTTGAGGAGCTGCAGGGTATGTTCGAGGCAAAGGAAATCAACTTTGAAACCATCGAACCCGTGTCTGACCTGAACGAAGGCACCGCCGCCGGCCGGGGCTTCGCCGTTTCCGGCGGTGTGGCAGGGGCCGTGACCAATCTGGTACACGAAACCCACCCCGAGCTGGAAATCAAGACCGCCCGTGCCGAGGGCCTGCGGGACTGCCGCAAAATGATGACCCTGGCCAAAGCCGGCAAGTACAACGGCTGCCTGCTGGAGGGCATGGCCTGCCCCGGCGGCTGTGTGGCCGGCGCCGGCACGCTGCTGCCGGTGGAGCTGGCCGCCAATGTGGTGAGCCGTTACCAGCAGGAGGCCGACACCGCCTCCCCCACCGAAAGCCCCTACCGGGACAAGGCCCACGACCTGGACTAAAACCAAAACCGCCCATTCCCATCCGGGAACGGGCGGTTTTCCGTTGTCAGCTATCCGTAGGGGCGGCATAGAGCCAGCCCGCAGGTGCCCCCATGTAGGGCAAAGGCATGCCTTTGCCGAATGGTAGCGATAAAAGCCTGTAGGGGCGGATATTATCCGCCCGCAAATCCGGGTATCCTTCCCTCATTCCAGAATCCGGGCGTCCTCCAAAGTTCTGCCCAGGGAATAATAGAACACAAAATCCCGTGCCGGGGTGAAATCTTCCAGCAGCCCCCGCTGGGCATAGACCGCGTAGCTCAAAAACGCCACCGGGCACAGCATGGCATCCTCCAGCACCGCCCGGTGCAGCGCGGTGTAATTTCCCTGGTTGGCCAGAGCGTCCTGGCACATGGAATAAATGCCCGCGTCTGCCATGCCGCCGAAATTCAGCGCCCCGTCGGGGCTGAAAAAGGCGGACAAATCCATATTGGGGGACAGCTTCGTCTGCCCCAGATGCAAATCAAAGCGCCCGCTTTTCAGCGCCGCCCGGTAATTTTCTCCATCCAGTGCCCGCAAGATTACCTTGAGTCCCGCCTCCGTCAGCACATCCGAAATGGTCTGGGCCACCTGCAGCCGCCGTCCGTCGTCCTTGTTTACCAGCAGGGAAACGGTGGTGCCCTCCAGATTTTCCGCCCCCAGGGCCTGCCGCAGCCGGTCAGGGTCGTAGGAATACTTTTCCGCCTCCGCCTGGCTGTAATAGGGAGAATTGGGCGACGCCGGCAGCACCGCCGGCAGTGCAAAGCTGCGGTAATGCTCCAGAGAAATGGCTCTGCGGTCAATGGCATAGGTCAGGGCCTGCCGCACCTCCGGAATGCCGAACACATTGCTTTTGGCGTTGCAGCCCAGATACAGGAAAACCCCATTTTCGCAGTCCCACAACTCATAGTCGCAGCGGAAATCCACATAGCTGTTTTCCCCGGGATTGGCGCAGACCACGCCCACATTTTCCCGCTCAAACTGGTCCCGGATGCCGGTGGCAGAGGAAGCAGTAAGCAGCGGAATTTTGGATGCCGACAGCGGAAGCTGGGCATCGCACCACCAGTCCCGCCGCAGCCGCAGCCAGGGCCCCGACGCCGCCCGCTCCAGAATGTAGGGGCCGGTGCCCAGCGGGCTGTCGGAACTTACCTGAGATGCCTTCACAATGGGCACATCCAGCAGCATGGGGAAATTTTCATAGGGGGTGGTCAAATCAATCTGAAGGCCCCCGTCCTGGGTGGGGGTCATGCTCTTGACCCGGCTAAAGCGCCCGCTGTAAAGGGTGCTGGTTCTGGCCGCCTCCAAACTGGCATAGACATCCGCCACGGACAGCACCGTGCCGTCGGAAAAGGTGGCGTTCTCCACATAAAATACATACTGGGTCATGTCCGGGCTGCGCCAGTACCCCCGGCACAGCAGCGGCTCCACCTCATAATCCCCACTCACGGTAAAGAGCGACTGGTACAGCAGGGAAAACAGCAATCGGTTATTTTCATCCGTGCAGGTATAGGGGTTCAGCCCCTTTTCCGGATAATAGGTCAGGGACAGCTCCTGCACATGAATCTCGGGTGTCTGAACGGGCGCTTTGGTGGGCTGGTCGGCCAGGCCATCGCCGCTGGGCACATATTCTCCCTGCCGGCTGCAGCCGCACAGCAGCAGCACCGCCAGGCACAGGGCCATCACACGCTTCATGCCCCCACCCCCTTGCAGCAAATCAGCGCCCCCTGCGCCCCCCGCTGCGCCCCATGGCGGCGGTGGGACCAGAACAGCTCCGGGCAGCAGGCAGTGCAGTGGTCATCCATGTCCACCAGCTCCACCCCCGCCCGGCGCAGGGACAGGGCGTTCATCTCTTTTAGGTTTACATAAAATTTATTTTCCTGGGGGCGAATCCATTTTTCCGCCTCCGCTCCATAGGTTTGCACCATGGCCCGGGGCACATCGCCGTCGGTTTCAAAGCAGCAAGGGCCGATGTTGGGGCCGATGGCCGCCCGGATACGCCCCGGGCAGCAGCCGAATTCCCGCTGCATGGCCCGCACTGCCCCGCCTGCAATGTCCGCCGCCGTCCCCCGCCATCCGGCGTGAACCGCTCCCACCGCCCCGGTTTCCGGGTCGTAAAGCAGCACCGGGGTGCAGTCGGCGGTGAACACCGCCAGCGTCACACCGGGGGTATTGGTAACAAGCCCGTCGCAGGCAGGATAAATGCCGTGGTCAAAACCCAGGCAGTCTGACGCCCCCACCACGCGGACAATGTCCGAATGGATTTGCCGGGTTAAAACCAGCTTTTCCGGGTCAAAACCCAGGGCTTCCCCCAGAATTTCGTAATTTTTCTTCACATTTTCCGGCGCATCTCCCCGGTTGCAGCCCAAATTCAGGCTGGTGAGGTACCCCCGGCTCACGCCCCCTTTTCGGGTGGTGAAAGCGTGGGGCACACCGACGCCCGGGGCGGTCAGATACGCCAAATCCCCGCTTTGCATCCATTTCATGGGCATTCCCCCATCAGTTAGCGGTTTTATCCTTCTGCATACAGCACTTTTTGTACTTCAGGCCGCTGCCGCAGGGGCAAGGGTCGTTGGGGCCCACCTTGTTGGCCTTGCGCACAGGCTGCTTCTTCACCGGGGTATTGACGGCGGCACCGGTGCCGGTTTCCTCCGCCACCCGCTGACGCTTCACTTCCTGCCGGGGTGCCAGACGCACCAGAAACAGCCGGCGGACGGTTTCCTCCCGGATGGCGGTAATCATGGCCTGGAACAGCTCATAGCCCTCGTTCTTGTATTCCACCACCGGGTCATGCTGGGCATAGGCCCGCAGACCGATGCCCTGCTTCAGCTCCTCCATGGCTTCCAGATTGTCCATCCAGTATTCATCCACCACCCGCAGCATGATGACCCGTTCCACTTCCCGCATCACTTCGCTGCCGCAGGCGGCTTCCTTGGCTTCGTAGGTCTTGATCGCCTCGGCGTACAGGCCGTCAGCCAGCTTTTCTTCGCCCACTTCGCCCAGCACCCGTTCCACGGTTCCCTTGGCAAAATAGACATTTTCCAACTCCTGCTGCAGCGCCGCCACGCCGCCGTCGCCGTGGAGGGCATCCCCCACCGCGCCGTCCAGCTTGGCATGCAGCATGGAGAGCACATTCTCCCGCAGGTCCTCGCCATCCAGCACCTTCTGGCGCTGCTTGTAGACGACTTCCCGCTGGGTGTTCATCACATTATCATACTCCAGCACATTCTTTCTGGAGCGGAAATGGCGGCTTTCCACATTTTTCTGGGCATTTTCCACCGCATTGGACAAAATTTTCGCGTCAATGGGGGTATCCTCATCCAGACCCAGGGTATCCATCATATCCATGATGCGGCCCGAAGCAAACAGCCGCATCAAATCGTCCTCCAGGCTCAGGTAGAACCGGCTCTCACCGGGGTCGCCCTGACGGCCGGCACGGCCCCGCAGCTGATTGTCAATACGGCGGGATTCGTGCCGCTCGGTACCGATGATGAACAGGCCGCCGGCCTCCCGCACCCGCTGGGCCTCCTCCGCGATTTCTGCCTTGAAGCCAGCCAGCAGGCTCTCATACTCCGCCCGGACAGCCAGAATTTCCGCATTGTCGGTTTCGGCGTAGGAATTGGCCTCCGCCAGCAGCTTTTCCTCATAGCCCTTTTTCCGCAGCTGCTCCATGGCCAAAAATTCCGCGTTGCCGCCCAGCATAATGTCCGTACCACGGCCTGCCATGTTGGTGGCAATGGTAACGGCGCCGAATTTACCGGCCTGGGCGATGATTTTTGCTTCCTGCTCGTGGTATTTGGCGTTAAGCACATGGTGGGGGATGCCTTCCTTTTTCAGCAGCTTGCTCAGTTCCTCGCTGCGCTCAATGGAAATGGTACCTACCAGCACCGGCTGTCCCTTTTCGTGGCAGGCCTTCACCTGCTGGATGATGGCCCGGAACTTGCCGTTGACGGTCTTATACACCACATCGGAGTGGTCGATACGGGCCACCGGGCGGTTGGTGGGAATTTCCACCACATCCAGCAGATAAATGGAGCCAAATTCCTCCTGCTCCGTCAGGGCGGTACCGGTCATGCCGGAGAGCTTGCCATGCAGCCGGAAGAAATTCTGGAAGGTGATGGTGGCAAGGGTCTTGCTTTCCCCGGCCACAGCCACGCCTTCCTTGGCTTCGATGGCCTGATGCAGACCCTCGTTATACCGCCGGCCATACATCAGTCGTCCGGTAAATTCATCCACAATGATGATTTCCCCGTCTTTCACCACATAGTCAATGTCCTTTTTCATCAGGCCCCGGGCCTTCATGGCCTGGTTGATGTGGTGGGAGAGGGTGGAATTTTCCGCGTCGCCCAGATTTTCCACGCCGAAATATTTTTCCGCCTTTTCAATGCCGGAGGCGGTCAGGGACACGGTGCGGCTCTTTTCATCCACAAAATAGTCGCAGTCGTAGTTGTCCTGTTCTTCCTTCTCATCGGTTTTGGCAAACACCTTTTTCCGCAGGGTGGAAACAAAGTAATCCGCCATTTCATACAGCTTGGAGCTTTCCTCTCCCTTGCCGGAGATAATCAGGGGCGTTCTGGCCTCGTCAATCAAAATGGAGTCCACCTCGTCCACGATGGCAAAGTTGTGGCCCCGCTGCACCAGCTCGGACTTATACAGGGCCATATTGTCCCGCAGGTAGTCAAAGCCCAGCTCGTTGTTGGTGCAGTAGGTGATGTCGGCGGCGTAGGCCACCCGGCGCTCCGCCGGGGTCATGCCGGGAATCACCAGACCCACGGTCATTCCCATGTAGCGGTAGACCTTGCCCATCCACTCCGAGTCACGCTTGGCAAGATAATCGTTCACCGTCACCACATGGACGCCCTTGCCAGTCAGGGCGTTGAGGTAGCAGGGCAAAATGGCAACCAGGGTCTTGCCTTCGCCGGTTTTCATCTCCGCGATGCGGCCCTGATGCAGCACGATGCCGCCGATAAGCTGGACGGGATAAGGCCGCATGCCCAGCACCCGGTCGGCCGCTTCCCGGATGGCAGCAAAGGCCTCGGGGAGCAGGTCGTCCAGCGTCTCGCCTTCGGCAAGCCGCTGGCGGAAAAGGGCAGTTTTACCCTTCAGTTCCTCTTCAGAAAGGGCTTTGTATTCCTCCTCCAGCGCCAGGATTTTATCCACGGTGGGCTGGATTTTCTTAATCTCCCGCTGGGAGTGGGTACCAAAAATTTTTGTCAACAGGCCCATAACAATCTCCTTTGCAATGGTAAATCATAGATTCTTTGATTATACCATAAAAAACAGAAAAATCCAACCTATTTTGTAAACATTCCCAGTTGATTTTGGAAAACCGAAAAACAGCAAAAGGGGCTTTTCCCTAATACCGGGTAATCCATGCAAATCCACAGTCCTGCTGACTGCGTCTTTGCATGGATGGACTCTCCCCCGGGCTAAAAAAGTGTCCCCCGGACACTTTTTTACCGCGTTTCACGCGGCCGCCCTCTTCGAGTCCCTGGCGAAGAAAAGCCATACCAAAAAAGAAGCTCATCCAAAAGGATGAGCTTCTTTTTTGGTGGCTCGCCAGGGACTCGAACCCTGGACCCACGCCTTAAAAGGGCGTTGCTCTACCAACTGAGCTAGCGAACCATATAAAATTTGGCTGGGATGGCCGGATTCGAACCGACGAAATGCCAGAGTCAAAGTCTGGTGCCTTACCGCTTGGCGACATCCCAATGTGTGCAGCGCCCCGCATCGGACACGCATAGCATTATAGCACCCAAACGCCGGTTTTGTCAATCTCTATTTTTGGAAAATGCCCCCGCAGGGGCATTTTTTCCCGCTCATTCTTCCGAAAACAGCAAAAGCGACACCCAGGTGACCACATTTTCCCCATACTGAAAGCTGAGCCCCAGCTTTTCCAGCACCGGAATCACATTGATGCCCTGGCTTTCCACGCAGGGGTGCATCTTCTCCGGATGGCGGCAGGGCTGCCCGTCCAGATAGGCGCACCGCCGGCACAGGGCACAAGCTTCCGTGGAGAGCACAAAAGGCTCCACTTTCTGCTGCCGCAGCAGGCCTGCCACCTGGTTGGTCAGCTCCTCGTGGGGGGCGCGGGTGTCCAGGGTTTCCTGCAAATTGGCAATGTCCGCCACCTCCGCCACAGAAGAAATCACCAGACACCGGTCAAATTTTGCGCAATGCGCCCTGCACGCCTCCACGCTGCCCACCGCCGGCGGGCAGGCCCAGGTGGTGCCGTACATGGGGCACTCCCTTTCGCAGATATAGCGGATGCGCTGGGAAAATTCCAGCTCCTTCGGGTCCACAAATCCATAGATGTACAGCGGCAGCTGGGCCAGCTGCGCTTCCAAAACTTCCACATTCAGCATCCAAATTCCTCCAAAATCCGCCTGCACCCTTCCTGCACATCCGTCCAGGTCTGGGAAAAATCCCCGGTGTACCAGGGGTCTGCCACATCGTAAGGCAGCAGCGGGCGGATTTTCTCCCCGTCGGCCGGCAGCATCCGCCGCAAAAAGCGGGCGTTGCTGCTGTCCATGTAGTAAATCCGGTCATAGTGGCGGTAATCTTCCATGGTCACCTGCCGGGCCCGGTGCCCGTCGCAGGCAACGCCATGCTTTTCCAGTTCCCGCCGAGCAGGGGGATAGATGCCGTTTCCAATCTCCTCCCGGCTCACCGCCGCGGAAGCAATTTCAAACTCCCCCGCCAGCCCCGCTTTTTTCACCATATCCTTCAGCACAAACTCCGCCATGGGACTTCTGCAAATATTGCCGTGGCATATAAATAACACTTTCACCATTTCAAATTCCTCCGCTTTTCTGGGCGTATTATACCACGCTTCCGGGCAGATTGCAACGCTCCGGTGACCGCTGAACCATCCCACAGCCCCATAAATTGGAATTTGTCGGG
>JBGVGH010000021.1:0-20212 GCA_045121575.1 Faecousia sp. | reverse complement strand
CCGATGATGCTCATTTTTCCGGAGAAAATCTGATAAATCTGCGGCAGCTCATCCAGCGAGGTTTTTCGCAGAAAACGCCCCACTCTGGTAATGTACTGCTGGGGATTTTCCAGCAGATGGGTCGGCCGGTCATGGGGGGTGGACATTTTCATGCTGCGGAATTTCACCAGCATGAATGTGGATTTTCCTTTCCCGATTCGCTTTTGTTGAAAGAAAACCGGGCCGGGATCATCCAGCTTGATTGCCAGCGCAATCACCAGCATGGGTATCGCCAAAAGGAGCATGACCAGAGCAGAAAGGACCACATCCAACAACCGCTTTATAACTGCCTTATACATGAATGATACCTCTTTCCCGCAATTGGTCTTTCACAGTTCTCCCAAAATGCCAGTTCTCCGCCGGCTTTATTCCTTCCCGTTTTGGAAATAGCAGGAAGCATTTTCTTCCAGAATTTCCAGCACATCCGTGTTGCGCCCGGCAGACAGCTTTTGGCACATCTCTTCCAGATTCGGCCTGCGGGTGGTCATATTGTGGGCATCCGACCCTACAAAATGAACCATTCCCCTGCGAATCATGGAAACGGCCTTGTGCCGCGTACGCCACGACAGCAGTGCTTCCGCATTCATCTGCACCAATCCGCCGCCATCAAGATACCGGTTCAGCGCAGGTGCCCTGTCGCCTTCGGCAAAGTGATAACGGTCGATATGTGCCAGCACCGGGCGCAGGCCCGTATTCTGGCCCAAAGCGAGCACATCGTCCATCATTCGTCCCGTCCACGGGGATGCGGGAAGCTCCACAAGAATCAAATCCGAGCCGCCCAGCCTGAATTGAGCCATCTGCGCACTATGCTGGATACCCGGGAAGTAATACACCTCCGCCCCCAGATGCAGCCGCGGGCAGTAATCTCCCGGCAGGCTTTCCATCAGCCGCTCAAAGGCCCGCTGCCGCCGTTCAAAGAACTTTTCCGGCCGGTCTTTCGAGGGATAAAAGTGCGGGGTCAGACAAATATCCGTGGTTCGGGGCGAATATGTCTCCAGCATTGCCAGCGATTCTTCCACGCTGGCGCTGCCGTCATCCATACCAGGCAGAATATGACTGTGAAAATCAACCATGCTTCTCACCAAAATCTCAAACGGTGTCAGGCTTTGTCGCCGCCATAGTAGCGGCCGCTGCCTTTGCCCTTTTTATAGCTCTTTCCATATTTCGCCGTTCCGTGCTCCCCGCTGTTGAACACCAGGCCCAGGATTTTCGCCTTGGACAGTTCCATCTGCCGCAGGGTTTCCCGCACCGCATGCTTTTCATCATGCTCCCGGCGAACCACCAGCACAAAGCCATCCAGATAGCTGGCCAGCACCAGTGCGTCGGGCACAACAGTAATGGGGGTCGTGTCAAAAATGATATAGTCGTAGCGCTGCGTCAGGGTTGCAATCAGCGCTTCCATGCTGGCAGAACCCAGCAGCTCCGACGGGTGCGGCGGAATGTCGCCGGCAGGCATCACATCCATATTCTCTGCGAAATGCTGAATGGCATCGTCCACTTTGCACCGTCCCACCAGCACATTGGAAAGGCCGGGCTTGGGAGAAAGTGCCAGCTTCTTTGCCACGGTAGGCAGACGCATATCCGTATCCAGCAGCAGCACCCGCTTGTCCATTTTGGAAATAGAATAGGCCAGGTTTGCCGCAATCAAAGACTTGCCTGTGCCGGGAATGGCAGAGGTAACGCCAATGAGCCGGCAGCTTTTGCTGCCCGAAAAGGAGAACGCCAGATTTGTACGCAGCAGATTAAAGGCTTCCACCCCGTCAAATCCCAGATTCTCACCCACCATCAAAAGGTCATTGGAAGGCTGGGCAGGGGCAGTATTTTTCTTATTCTTAGCCATTGTGATCCGCTCCCTTCTTTGCGCGCTCCTCCGTTTTCTGGTCGAGCTGCGCCTGATATGCCTCATAGGCATAGCTGTTGTGCCGGCCATATCCACTATAGCCGTATTTCTTTCCCTTGCGCTTGCCGTACTGTCCCTGAGATTTGCCGCTCAAATCCGGAATGATAGCCAGCAGCGGAATCCTGTAATTTTCCAGCAGATACTCCTCGTCATGAATATAATTATCATTGAGCAGCAGCACCAGTTCAATCACTGCCATCACCACAAATCCCACAAGGAATCCCAAAATCGTATTGAGAACATAGCGGGGGCCGGTCTGCTTTCCCATCTGCGCCTCATCCACCACCCGCATGGAGCTTCCATCCACCACGGCGGAAATGCGCATGGGAAGCACCCGGGTAATGGTATTGGCAATGACCATTGCACGCTCCGGGTCCGTATCCGTCACCACAATCTGAAAGATTTCCGTTCCGTTGAGGGAACCGGCTTCCACCATTTCCTTCAGATCCATGTAGTTCATGCGGTTGCCGGCGGCATCCTTCAAATCCGCCTCATCAATGACCAGCTCCAGCGTGGACCGGGCGTAAAGAATCTCGATATATGTATTGACCAAAGACTGTGCAGCAGAAATATTGGAGCCGCTGATGGGCTGCCCGGACTCCCCCAGGGAGACACCATTGTTATTGACATATATTTTGGAAACGGACTGGTATTCCGGGGTGACGAACAACGCAGTATAGCCAAATGTCAACGCCGCCGTCAGCACTGCCACCAGAATCAGCAGCCATGCCTTCGAGACAAAATACTTCGCCAGCTTCAGAATGTCCAGCTCCATCACATCCGATTTGGTACTATTGAAACTATCCTTCACAACAAAATTCTCCTGTATCAAAGTTTTTCAGGACACAAACACGTGTCCTTTTTGCAGATCTGTCCGGACATCTTCCAGAATTTCCTTCACATCTGCCCGATTATTAATCTGCTCCGGCTCCACAAAAGCAGGAACCGCACGATGGTACGCCATCCGGACCGCCTCCGCATCTCCCATCGCTGCCGCGTCCACCAGCCATTTCAGCCGTTTTTCCACCTCCTGCCGGGGCAGGGGATGGTCATGCTCCACAAACAGCTTTTTGAACCGGGTTTTCTCCATTTTTTCCGTTTCAATCAGCAGTTCTTCATACAGCTTTTCTCCCGGACGCAGACCAATTTCCCGGATTTCGATATCCTCATTGGGCCGCAGGCCATACAGCCGCACCATATTCTCTGCCAAATCCAGAATCTTCACCGGCTTACCCATATCCAGCGCAAACAGTTCCCCGCGCTTTGCCGTTGAACCGGCGAGCAAAACCAGCTGACTGGCTTCGCTGATGGTCATGAAATAACGAATCACCCGCTTGTCCGTCACCGTAACAGGGCCACCGTATTCGATTTGCTTTTTAAAGAGCGGAATGACTGAGCCGTTGGAGCCCAGCACATTGCCAAAGCGCACCGCTGCAAAAATGGTCTTGCTGTCGCAGCGGGATTGCACAATCATTTCGCACATCCGCTTGGACGCGCCCATAATGTTGGTGGGATTGACCGCCTTATCTGAAGAAATCAGGACAAACCGCTCAACACCATACCGTTCGGCCATATCCGCCGTGTTGTATGTACCCACCACATTGTTTTTCACCGTTTCCGCCGGGCTGTCTTCCATCAGCGGCACATGCTTGTGGGCAGCGGCGTGAAATACCACCTGCGGTCTGTGGCAGGCAAACAGCTGTTCCAACCTCTCCCGGTCCCGCACGGATCCGATTTCCACAGCCAGATTCAGCTTATCCCCATAGGTGTGCAGCAGTTCCTGCTGGATGTCGTAAGCATTATTCTCATAAATATCGAACAGCACCAATTTCGCAGGCTGCAGCGCAGCAATCTGGCGGCAGATTTCACCGCCGATAGAGCCACCGCCGCCGGTGACCAGCACTGTTTTGCCCCGATAGAAAGCAAAATCCTCTTCCGACCGCTGCACGGGATGGCGAAAGAGCAGATCCTCCGGGCGAACTGTATGAAGGGTTCGCTGATCATTCATTTTCTTTTTCGAAATATCGAAATCAAACAGCAGTACCTCGAATCCGGCGGCGCTGTAGTCGTGGAACAATTTCTGTTCGCACTCTTCGTCGATAGAATCCATGGAGATAACGACCTTGGTAACATGATAGTTGTGCAGGTCCTCAAAAACAGACGCACTTCTTCCGTCCAGCACAAGCAGGTCATTGATGTAGCGGTTAATTTTATTGGGGTCCGTATCGACAAAGCACCATGCACGATACTGCGCATATTTTTTTGCCCGCAGTTCCGCTGCCAAAGCGTTGCCCGCATTGCCCGCACCGATGATGGCAATATACTCCTGATGATTTTGCGTACCGTTGATGGTATGCAGGCGCCAGTTCTGGTACAGCAGGCGCATGGCGCAGGACACCAGCAGCGGAATGGCCACCAGCGACACGGTTTGCCAAACGCCCACATAATAGCCACTCAGCCAGGTAATCAAAAGCGCCACCGCGCCGGCACAGCCATCCGAAATAATCAGCTTGAGATAGCTGTTATAGGAAGCATAGCGCCAAATCTGCTTGTATACCCGAAACAGCTGGCGGAACAGGCAAAGCGCGATGAAAAGAATGGCGAAATGAACGCCATACTGTGCCATGCCCTGAAAATTTTCGGGATGAATCAAATACTGGGACAAGGTGAAACATCCATAGAAAAGCGTAAAAACCAGCATGTCCAACAGACACATCAAAAATCTTCTGTTTTTCAGCAAACGCTGTACTTTCTCTTTCATAGAAATGTCCTTAACTTTTCTTTAACCGATTTTATATTTGCCGGGGGCGCTTGCACAAACCGTAAAATTGCGCAAGCCCGTTTATTATACACATATTGTTAATAAAAGTCAATTGTTATCGAGGATTCTCCCCATAATTCCTCAGATTTTCCCCGTCAAAGTAGCAATTTCTCTCAAAAAGCGCCGCACCTGACGGCGGTTCTTCAAAATGTAGACCTGCTTTTCCGGGTGTTTTTCCAACATTGCTTTGTATTGGGGCCGCTTGTCTTTGTTGAAGTTCCAAATCCAACGCAGAAATTCCAAATCCACCTTTTCCGGGCAGCCCTCCGGCATATCCGGCCGCACCTTTCCCAGATTGGTCAGCAGCCGCTTGAAAACGCCCCACAGGCACACCATCCGGGGAAAATCCAGATAAATCACCGTATCCGCCCGCTCCAGGCGCTGCTCCAATGTCCGGTTGTAGTTGCCGTCCATAATCCACCGGGGGCAGGCGGCGGCTTGGCGGATTTTCTCGTCAATTTCTGCCTTGGACGATTCCACCCAGCCGCTTTTCCAGAACAGCTTGTCCAGATGCACCACAGGAAGCCCGGTGACTTCTCCCAATTGCCGGGCCAGGGTGGACTTCCCCGCCCCGCCGCAGCCGATAATCATGACCCGCTCCATATTTTTCTCCTCTATATGCAAAACGATGCAGCCGAACCCGGCTGCGTCGTTTTCAGAATTCTCTTAAATACGACAATCAGTATGCAATGCCCCAGTAGACCATCTTTTTGGCCGGCTTGCCGCAGCAGGCGCAGGTTTCGCCCAGATTTTCCTGAGCAAAGGGGATGCAGCGGGAAGACATGCCCGCCTTTTCCTTCATGGCCAGCTCGCACTCCAGCTCGCCGCACCACATGGTCTTGATGTAGCCGCCGTTTTCCTCCTGCAGCCGCTTGGCTTCCTCCAGAGAGTGGGCTTCGTAGATATGCTCGTCCAGATTGCGCTTGGCCTTGTCGTACATCTGCTGCTGCACCACTTTCAGCTGCTCCTGCACGGCAGTTTCCAGGTCCTCCAGCTTCACAACCACCTTCTCCCGGTCGGTACGGCGCACCAGCACGCACTGGCCGTTTTCCAGATCCCGGGGGCCGCACTCTACCCGCAGGGGCACGCCCTTCATCTCATACTCGGCGCACTTCCAGCCCATGGAATTGTCGGAATCGTCCATCTTCACCCGCAGGCCGGCATCAATCAGGCGGCTGCGCAGGGCAGCGGCACCCTCCAGAACGCCGGGCTTGTGCTGAGCAACCGGCAGCACCACCACCTGAATGGGGGCAACCAGCGGAGGCAGCACCAGGCCGTTGTTATCGCCATGGGTCATGATGATGCCACCGATCAGACGGGTGGACACGCCCCAGGAAGTTTCGAAGGGATTGGTCTTTTTGTTGTTCTTGTCGGTAAATTCAATGCCGAAAGCCTTGGCAAAGCCGTCGCCGAAATAGTGGGAGGTGCCGGCCTGCAGCGCCTTGCGGTCGTGCATCATGCACTCGATGGTATAGGTGGCTTCCGCGCCGTTGAACTTTTCCTTCTCTGTTTTCTGGCCACGGGTGACGGGCATAGCCAGCACATTTTCGCAGAAGTCGGCATAGACATTCAGCATGGTTTCGGTGAAAGCTCTGGCTTCCTCCGCGGTGGCGTGGATGGTGTGACCCTCCTGCCACAAAAATTCCCGGTGGCGCAGGAAGGGGCGGGAGGTCTTTTCCCAGCGCAGCACGCTGCACCACTGGTTATACTTCATGGGCAGGTCCCGGTGGGACTGCAGCACATTGGCAAAATGGTCGCAGAACAATGTTTCAGAGGTAGGACGGATGGCATAGCGCTCCTCCAGCTTCTCGCCGCCGCCCATGGTGACCCAGGCGCATTCAGGGGCGAAGCCCTCCACATGGTCCTTTTCCTTCTGCAGCAGGGATTCGGGAATCAGCATGGGCATATACACATTTTCCACGCCCTGCTTCTTAAACTCCCGGTCCATGATGGACTGAATATTTTCCCAGATGGCGTAGCCATAGGGACGGTAGACAAACAAGCCCTTGATGCTGGAATAATCAATGAGCTGCGCCTTTTTGCACACATCGGTGAACCACTGGGCAAAGTCAACCTCCATGTCGGTGATCTGCTCTACTTTTTTCTCGTTGGCCATACTGTTTTCATCCTCTCGGCATTTATATTCATTACACTATATTTTACCACGCCTGTCAAGTGTTTTGCACCCCGCAGCCGTATTTCTTTCCTTTTTTGGTAACTTTACGCAAAACCATTGTTTTTTTCCGTATCCTTTGCTATAATGTCCATAATTATGGAAAAAACGAGGTGCGTTTTATGAAATCCATCCGTGAAATATACAAAATCGGAAAAGGCCCTTCCTCCTCCCACACCATGGGGCCCGAGCGGGCGGCAAAGCTGTTCCGCGCCCGCCATCCGGAGGCGGAGGCTTTTCAGGTAATTCTCTACGGCTCTCTCAGCAAAACCGGCGTAGGCCACGGCACCGACCGGGTGCTGCGGGAGGTGCTGGCCCCCGTCCCCACGGAAATCGTTTTCTCCGACAAGGATTTACCCGGTGCCCATCCCAACACCATGGACTTTATCGCCCTGAAGGGCGGCAATCCCACGGGTAACCTCCGGGTGGAATCCATCGGCGGCGGCGACATCCGCATCGCCGGCGAACCGGATCAGGCTGCGGAGGATGTGTACATTGAGCATTCCTTTGCGGAAATCAAGGATTTCTGCAAGTGGCGCTACATCGAAAAGCTCAGTGACTATGTGGAGCTGAACGAAGGCCCGGAAATCTGGGATTTCCTGATGACCGTCTGGCAGGCCATGAAAAACGCCATTGACGAGGGTCTTTCCGCCGAGGGCATTCTGCCCGGCGGCCTGAATGTGCGCCGCAGAGCCAAAGAGCTGTACAAAACCAAGCTGCAGGTGCGGGAGCCTGCCCTGGTGGAATTTCAGCAGATTGCCGCCTATGCCTACGCCGTGGCGGAACAGAATGCCAGCAACGGCACCGTGGTCACCGCCCCCACCTGCGGTGCCTGCGGCGTGCTGCCGGCGGTGCTGAAATACGCCCAGGAGACCAAAGGCTTCACCGACCAGCAGATTTGCCGGGGCCTGGCTGCCGCCGGCATCATCGGCAACCTGACCAAGAGCAATGCCTCCATTTCCGGTGCGGAATGCGGCTGTCAGGCGGAAATCGGCACCGCCTGCTCCATGGCTGCCGCCGCTCTGGCAGAGCTGTACGCCCAGAGTCTTGACCAGGTGGAGTATGCCGCGGAAGTGGCGATGGAGCATCATCTGGGTCTGACCTGCGACCCCATCTGCGGTCTGGTGCAGATTCCCTGCATCGAGCGCAACGCCGTGGCTGCCCTGCGGGCCATGAACGCCTGCAACATGAGCTATTTCCTCACCGGCTCCCGGAATATCAGCTATGACATGGTGTGCCGGGCTATGAAGGAAACCGGCATCCATCTGGACCACCGTTTCCGGGAAACCAGCGAAGGCGGTCTTGCCAAGCTGTACGACCGGAAAAAGTCCAAAAAGTAAAGCGCACCCCCAAAATTTCGTCATTTAAGAGCGAGTTAAAGTATCTCTTCCTTTTCCTATGAGATCCTTCGACGGCCCTGACGCTCCGCTCAGGATGACAATAGGTGTGCCGCCCTACTGACGACTGCCAACTGATAACTGGCAACTGGCCGTTGATAATTTGTTTACAATTTCCCGGTGGCAAATATTTTTAAAATCTGTTATGATGTTCTTTGTACTATCAATGAAAAGAGCGTGTCCGTATTCATGGAAAGAAACGAAAAACCAAAAGGCTTTTCCTACCGCTGTTTCCAGGCAGCCCGGTTTTTGGTCAAGCTGTTTTACCCCAAAATGAAGGTCGTGGGTGCTGAAAACATCCCGGAGAATGCTTCCATCATTGTGGGCAACCATTCCCAGATGAACGGCCCCATTTGCAGTGAGCTGTACTTTCCCGGCAAGCGTCAGACCTGGTGTGCCGCCCCCATGATGCACATGAAAGAGGTTCCCGCCTACGCTTTTGAGGATTTCTGGAGCCGCAAGCCCCGGTGGACCCACCCCTTTTACAAGCTGCTTTCCTACCTTATTGCCCCCGCTTCCTCCTGCATCTTCAACAATGCCCACACCATCGGGGTCTACCACGATGCCCGGCTCATGACCACCTTCAAGCAGACCATTGCTTCGCTTCAGAATGAGGAGCATGTCATCATCTTCCCCGAGTGCTATGAGCCGCATAACAACATTGTCCACACCTTCCAGACCAAATTCGTGGATGTGGCAAAGCTCTATTACAAGCGCACCGGCGTGGCGCTGGACTTTGTGCCCATGTACATCGCCCCGAAGCTGAAAACCATCTATTTCGGCAAGCCCACCCGTTTCCGCCCCGACGCCCCCATTGACCAGGAGCGGCAGCGCATCTGCGACTATCTGATGGATGCCATCACGGAAATTGCGGTGGAGCTTCCCTATCATGTGGTGGTTCCCTACCCCAACATTTCCAAAAAAGATTACCCCACCAACATTCCCAAGGAGGAGGCCAAATGAGAAAGCCTGCCATCAGTTACCGCAACCTGCGGCCCTCCAACATCACCAGCCCCCAATACCGGCACCTGCTTCTGCTGCTGGGCTGGGTGGTGTATTTCATCCTGTATTTCCTGACGGAGAATCTGATTCCCGCGGAAAGCTGCTACCCTGTCCACTGCTGGCTGGACGATGTGATTCCTTTCTGCGAGTGGTTCGTCATTCCCTATGTGGGCTGGTATGTGCTGATTGTGGTGTCGCTGCTGTATTTCGCCGTTTATAATGTGGAAGCCTTCAAGGGGCTGCAAAAATACATCATTACCACGCAGCTCATTGCCATGGCCTGCTACATCATTTTCCCCACCCGGCAGGATTTGCGCCCGGAGGTTTTTGTAAACGACAATGTGCTGACCCGTCTTATGGGCATCATCTACGCCGCCGACACCAACACCGGCGTGTGTCCGTCGCTGCATGTGGCCTATTCCCTGGGCATCGCCTCCACCTGGCTGAAAGACCGGGAGGCGCCCACCTGGGCCAAGGTGGTTGTGGTGATTTTCGTATTCTTTGTGTGCATCTCCGTGTCCTTTACCAAGCAGCACTCGGTGGTAGACATCTTCGCTGCCATTCCGCTGTGCATTTTGGCAGAGCTGATTGCCTTTGAAAAGTCCTACTGGCGTCCCCGCCGCCTGGCAAAGAAAAAATAAAACATTGGGCCTGTTGCAAAATACTGCAACAGGCCCTAAATATTTACCTCTGACTACACCTTGTAGGGGCGGATATTATCCGCCCGCGGGCGACTGCAAGTCGCCCCTACGGACTCCATTGGAACTGCTCTGCATTTTGCAGCAATTCCATTTTATGCGTTCAGGAACGCCATCAGTTCCGGGAAGCTGCCGTGAGGGAAAGTGTCAATGTCCTCTCCCCTTTTATTCAGCAGGCAGTCGGTCAGGAGAAACACGGACAGCCCCAACTCCCGGGCCACCATATCCTCCACCACATCATTTCCCACCATCAGGCATTCCTCCGGCTGCACCTGCAGCTGCTGGAGAATTTGCCGGTAATAATTCGTATTGGGCTTGCAGAAGCTGCTGTTTTCATAGGTGGTGCAGATTTCAAAATCCGACGGTTCCAGTCCCGCCCAGCGGATGCGCGCCTGGGTGGCCACAGCCGGGAAGATGGGGTTGGTGGCCAGCGCCACCCGGAAGCCGCTATTTTGCAGCCAGCGGACGGTTTCCGCCGCTTTTGGATTGAAGCCACAGGCTTCCTTTGCTTCCAGAAATTCCTTTTTGTAAAAGGCGTCAAACACCGGCTTGTCCGTCAGCACCCGGTCGCCGTAAATCCCTGTAAACACCGCCCAGAAGGCTTCCTCATTGGTTTTTGTGCCGTCGTTTTTCACCATGGCCGCCGTGCCGGCCCAGATGGCCTCCACCAGCTGCTTCGGCTCATAACCCAGGGGCGCCAGTTTCCCCGCCAGGCGGGAAAAATAGGCTTTTGTGAATTCGTCCTGGTCCATGGGAAGCAGCGTCCCGTCCAGGTCAAACAAAACTGTTGTGATGCTCATGTTTCTTCCTTTCGTTCCGCTTTCTTTTCTCTGGGAAGCAAAATGTTCAGCAAAATCGCCACCATGGCCGCCGGGACAATGCCGGAGCCACCGAAAATCAGCTGCACCGCCTGGGGCGCATGGGCCAGAATGTTGGGGTTGGCACCCATGCCATAACCCACGCCCAGGGCAACGGACACGATGGACAGGTTGCGCCCGTTCAGCGGCTCCTTGGTAATCAGCTGAATGCCGCTGATGACAATGGAGGAGAACATCATCACCGCCGCGCCGCCCAGGACGGACTGGGGCATGATGGAAACCAGCGCGCCCAGCTTGGGGCACAGGCCGCACAGAATCAGGAACACCGCGCCGGTGGCCAGGGCAAAGCGGTTGACTACCTTGGTCATGGCAACCAGGCCCACATTCTGGGAGAAGGAGGTGTTGGGCAGCACGCCGAACATGGCGGCAAAGGTAGAACCCACGCCATCGCAAATCACGCCGCCGGACAGCTCCTTGTCGGTGGCTTCCCGGCCCATGCCGCCCTCCATCACGCCGGAAATATCGCCCACGGTTTCCACAGCGGTCACCACGAACATAATCAGCACCGGCACAATGGCCCGCAAATCAAACACCGGCTTTACCGGCATGAACTTGGGAATTTCAAACCAGGCAGCATCCGCTACCTTTCCCCAGTTCAGCACCCAGGCCTTGGTGTACTCCACGCCGTCGGCCGTTACGCCGGTGGTGGGCAAAATCAGCCCCATCACAAACGCGGCAGCATAGCCGCAGACAATGCCCAGCAAAATAGCCGACGAGCTGGTAAATCCCTTGGTGCCGTGCTTGAAAACCAGAATCATCACCAACACAAAAATCGCCAGCAGCAGATTTTCCATAGATCCAAAATCCTTGGCAGTATTGCCGCCGCCGAAGGAATTGATACCCACGGAAATCAGGCTCAGGCCGATGGACATGACCACCGTGCCGGTGACAACCGAGGGGAAGAACTTCCGCAGGGGCTTCAGAAAGAAGCCCAGCACGCTTTCAAACAGGCCGCCGATGATGGACGCGCCCATGATGGCGCCGTAGGCAATCACGCCGCCGCCCATGCTGGCTGCCACCGAGTTGAATACGCCGATAAAACCGGAGGAAGTGCCCATGATGATGGGCACATTGCCGCCCACCGGGCCGATGGAGAACAACTGCACCAGGGTGACAATGCCTGCCACCAGCATGGCATTTTGCAGCAGATGAAGCTGCAGCGACGCAAACTCGCCGCCGGCCAGGCCGCAGGCACTGGTAATAATCAGCAGCGGGGTCAGATTGCCCACGAACATGGCAAGCACATGCTGCAAGCCCAGAGGAATTGCCTGCCGCAGGGGCAGTTTTCCTTCAAAGTGGAACGCCGCTTCATGCAGCCGGTTTTTGGTTTTCATAATGTTCTACCTCTCTTTTTATGAATTCTCCAGAGACATCACAATTTTTTCCGGGGTAATGGGCAGTTCCCGGTGCCAGACACCGGTGGCCCGGTAGATGGCATGGGCGATTGCCGGAGCGGGGGTATTGATGACGATTTCGCCGATGGATTTGGCACCAAAGGGGCCGGTGGGCTCATAGCTGTGCTCAAATTCCACCTTCAGATGGCCCATGTCCAGCCGGGTGGGAATCTTGTACTGCATAAAAGAGGATTCAATGGGTCTGCCGTTTTTATCGTAGGTCACATTTTCCATCAGGGTGTGGCCGATGCCCTGGACAATGCCGCCCTCCGTCTGAATCCGGGCCAGGGCGGGATTGATGGGAATGCCGCAGTCCACCACGGCCATGTAATCCAGAATGGTGACCAGGCCTGTGCGCTTGTCCAGCTCGATTTCCACCATGCCCACCATATACGGCGGGGGCGAAACGGGAGAGGAATGGGTGGCGGTGGCTTCTGCGGCAACGATGTCAGCCATCTGGGTTTTGTAGGCAATGTCTGTCAGGGAGACGGTTTGGTCCGTGCCTGTTTTTCGGACACATTTGCCTTCAAATTCCACTTCCGCTTCCTCACAGCCCAGCATCTGGGCTGCAATGGTGCAGATGCGCTTTTTCAGGTCATTGCAGGCTTTCACCACCGCCTGTCCGGTGATGTAGGTGGTGGAGGAAGCGTAGGAGCCGGAGTCATAGGGGGATACATCGGTATCCGCGCCGAACACCGCCACATCGTCCACGCTGCAGTCCATCAGCTCTGCCACCATCTGCGCCAGAATGGTGTCGCAGCCGGTGCCCATATCCGCCGCACCGATAATCAGATTGTAGGTGCCGTCCTCGCTCAGCTTCACCGTTGCAGAGCCTACATCCACATTGGAAATGCAGCTTCCCTGCATGGCCATTGCCACGCCGGCGGTGCGCACCTTGCCGTCGCCCATGTCCCGCACCTTGGAGCGTTCCTCCCAGTTGAACATCCGGCGGCAATGCTCCATGCACCGATCCAGAGCGCAGGCATTGGCCACTTCATTATAATAGGCAGGCATCAGCATGCCTTCCTTCAGCATATTCCGGTCACGCAGTTCGGTGGCGTCTATACCCAACATCTCCGCCAATTCGCTGACGATGCTCTCCACGGCGAAAATGCCCTGAGTCGCGCCGTAGCCGCGGTAAGCGCCCGCCGCCTGCAAATTGGTGTAAACCACATCATAGTGGAAGCGGAACGCCTCCAGAGAGCCGGTGTACAGCGGAATGGCCTTGTGGCCGGACAGGCCCACCGTGGTGGGGCCATGCTCGCCGTAGGCGCCGGTGTTGGACAGGGTATACAAATCCATGACCCGGATTTTTCCGTCCTTCATAGCGCCCATCCGAATGGTAATTTCCATCTCATGCCGGGGCGAACCGGCAATCTGGCATTCCTCCCGGGTGTAGCAAATCTTGGCAGGGCGGCCTGTTTTCATGGCAACAAAGGCCGGGTACACATCGCACACCGCCGTCTGCTTCGCGCCAAAGCCGCCGCCGATGCGGGGCTTTTCCACCCGGATTTTGCTCTTGGGAATGCCCAGCGCCCGGGAGAGGATGCGCCGGGTGTGGAACACAATTTGGGTGGAGGAAATCACATGCAGCCGTCCATAGCGGTCAAAGCTGGCATAGGAAATAAACGGCTCCATCATGGCCTGATTGAAGGCCCGGGTGTGGAAGGTGCGCTCCAGGACAATGTCGCACTCTGCCAGAATCCCCTCCACATCTCCGTGGGTTTCGTCGGAACTTGCCACCATGTTCCGCTTGGGGTCGCCGCCCACCTGGCAGGGCGGGAACCAATCCTCCTCCGGGTGCACCAGAACAGGGTTGTCCTTGGCGGTGCGGAAATCCAGCACCGCTTCCAAAACCTCATATTTGACCTTGATAAGCTTCATGGCCTTCAGGGCGGCCTTTTCCGTTTCGGCAGCGATGATGGCCACCACATCGCCTGCAAACCGCACATAGCGGTCAATAATCAGCCGGTCGTAGGGAGAAGGCTCCGGGAATGTCTGTCCCGCAATGGCAAAGCGGGTCTGGGGCACATCCTCCCAGGTGTAAATGCCTACCACCCCAGGCACTTTCAGAGCAGCGGCGGTGTTGATGCTTTCCACCATGGCATTGGCATGGGGACTGCGGAGAATTTTCACCACCAGTGCGTCATTGGGGGTTACATCGTCCGTGTAGACCGGCTTGCCCAGCAGAAGCTGCATGGCATCCTTCTTTCGGACAGGCTTGTTAATGGATTTGTATTCTTTATGCTCCATGGCTGCCTCCTGCTGTTCTGCGGGACTCCAAATAACTGCGGATGCCCCTCAGCTGCCCGTCATAGCCGGAGCAGCGGCACAAATTTCCCGCCAGAAAGGCGCGAATCTCATCGTCCGTGGGGTCGGGATTCTCCCGCAGCAGGGCGATGGTGTTCATCACAAAGCCGGGATTGCAGAAACCGCACTGGTCAGCACCCTGGTCAGCGATAAAGCCGACAAAACCCGCCGCCTCCGCCTGCAAACCCTCCAGGGTGTAAACTGCATGCCCGTCGGCACGAACCGCCAGCGTAGAACAGGACAAAATGGGCTTTCCGTCCAGCAGCACGGTGCAAAGGCCACAGTTGGAGGTATCGCAGCCCCGCTTGACGGAAAGGCAGCCCTTCTCCCGGAGAAAATCCAGCAGAACCGTGTCCGCTTCCACAGAAGCGGCAATGGCCCTGCCGTTGAGCTTCAGCTTAATTTCCATGTTCCATTCCTCCCAGTTCCGTCATCGCCCGCTCGGTCAGCACCCTGACCAGATGGGTGCGGTAGGCGGCGCTGCCCCGCACATTGCCCTCCGTGGGGGCGTTTTCCGCCACGAAGGCGGCAAATTCCTTCGCGTCCTCCACTTTTTCACAGCGAATCACCATGGCCCGGGCAGGCCGGGCACCGATGGAAGCCCGGTACTCCCCATTCATGTGGGACACGGCGCAGGTCAGCACCGGAAAATCGGTGCGCTGGTTGCGCATGGCGGTGTAAACCACATGGCCGGGCGTCTTTTTCACAATCAGCCGGACCAGAATGTCCCGGTCCTTTTTCATGTTCGCAAACTGCTCCAGGGGCACGATGCCGCCTTTATAAAGCTCCACATAGCAGTCCATGGCAAGAAATACCGTCAGCACATCAGAAAAGCCGAAGCGTCCCCAGATGCTGCCGCCCACGGTTGCCATATTCCGAAACTGCACACCCACAATGTCCTGCACTGCCCGGGCAACGGCGCCGCCGCTGTAAGCATTCAGCCCCGCGTGCTTCTCCAAATCCCGCAATGTCACCATCGCGCCGATGGAAAACTGCTCCCCATCTTCCTCGATGGTATCCAGCCCCAGGTCCTGCAAATCGATGGCGGTGCCAACGCTGCCCTTTCCCAGCCGGAGCCACAGCATCCCGCCGAGAACACGGCTGCGCTTGTTCTGATTGAGCTGCCAGGCCTCCTCCAGACTTTGGGCGCGGACATATTTCTGTATGGTTATCATCAGCAAATGCTCCTTTCGGTGTGTTTGCATATAGAATCGAGTATATTATAGCATTTCCTGTTGATTTTGGGAAGAGGATTTGATAGAATATCGTTGTAGTTTTAAAAAAACAACGATTGGAGAAAAAAACATGAAAAAAATCCTTTCTCTGCTGCTGGTGCTTGCCATGGTGCTGTCCTTTGCGGCCTGCGGCAAAACGCCGGACGCAACCGTCCCCTCCACCGTACCTTCCACCAATCCCGCCACCGAGCCCTCCGCTACGGAGCCTGTGGCCCACTACCCCGTGACGGTGATTGACCACGCCGGCCGGGAAGTGACCATTGCAGAAGAACCCCAGCGCCTGGTCAGCGGTTACTACATTTCCACCAGCGTGCTGATTGCCCTGGATTTGGATGCCAAACTGGTGGGCATTGAGGCCAAGGCCAATAAGCGGGCCATCTACAAACTCAGCGCCCCAGCACTCATTGACCTGCCCAGCGTGGGCACCGCCAAGGAATTTGATTTGGAAGGCTGCGCGGCTCTTTCCCCCGACCTGGTGATTCTTCCCCTCAAGCTCAAGAGCGCCGCAGAAACTCTGGAAGGTCTGGGCATTCCGGTGCTGCTGGTAAATCCTGAAAGCCAGCAGCAGCTGACGGAAATGATTCACATGATTGCCACCGCCACCAATACGGAAGATGCCGCGGCAGCGCTGCTGGGCTTCTCCTCTGCCCAGGAATCCTACCTGAACGAAACCCTGTCCGGTGCCGAAAAGCCCAGCGTGTATCTGGCCGGCAACTCCAGCCTGCTCAGCACCGCCGGCAGCGCCATGTATCAGGCGGATATGATTCGTCTGGCTGGCGGCGAAAATGTGGCAAATGAAATTCAGGACACCTACTGGGCAGAAATCAGCTATGAACAGTTGCTGACCTGGAACCCTGAATATATCATTCTGGCCTCCGACGCAAGCTACACCGTGGACAGCGTCCTGTCTGACCCCAACCTGGCAGACTGCAAGGCCGTTGTCAGCGGCAATGTCTACCAGCTTCCCAGCAAGGCCGAAGCCTGGGACAGCCCCGTTCCCAGCGGCATTCTCGGCGCTGTGTGGCTGGCCAATGTGCTGCACCCCGATTTGGTTTCCGGTGAATACAGCAATACCACCATCAATGCTTACTATGAAAACTTCTATGGCTTCGCCTACGGCGAAAACTAAGATTTTCTGCGCAGCCGGAGCGGTTCTGATGACCGCTCTGGCTGTTGCCAGTTTATTCGTGGGAAAATACCCCTTGTCGCTGGAAAAGCTGCTATCAGGCGATACCATGCAATGGCGTGTTTTCCTCACGCTGCGGTGCAGCCGGACGGTGGTCGGCATGGTGGGCGGTTTTGCCCTGGGGGTGGCCGGATTTGTTTATCAGACCGTGTTCCGCAATCCCCTTGCCTCCCCTGACATCATCGGCGTGTCCTCCGGCGCCAGCGCAGGGGCGGCGGCAGGCATTTTGTTCCTGTCCGGGGCGGCAGCAGTCACCGTTTCCGCCTTTGCCGGCGCGCTGCTGGCTGTGATTTTCGCCCTGGCCCTCTCCAGTCTGGATAAAAGCGGCAAAAGCAGCACCATCGTGCTGGCAGGCATCGCCGTCCATTCCCTTGCCCAGACGGTGCTGATGTGCCTGAAGCTCACCGCCGACCCGGAGCGGGAGCTGGCTTCCATCGAATACTGGATTATGGGCAGCCTCAACGGCATCAGCATCCATACCATTGGCGGCAATCTGGCGGTGTGCCTTGTGTGCATTCTGCTTCTGTTTGCCCTCCACCGGCAGGTGATTCTCCTGTCCACGGAGGAAGGCGAAGCGAAAATGCTGGGGGTTTCCGTGCCCCGGCTGCGGCTGGCGGTGCTGCTGATTGCCACGCTGCTGGTTTCCTCCGTGGTCAGCCTCACTGGACTGATTAGTTTCGTAGGCCTGCTGGCACCTCACAGTGCCAGACTTCTCACCCGTCAAAACCGCATCGGCACCATGCTGCTCAGCGGCATTCTCGGCGGAATTTTGCTGTGCGGCGCGGACATTCTCGCCCGCAGCGTCGCCGCCACCGAGCTTCCCGTGAGCATTTTCACCAGCCTGCTGGGGGCGCCGTTTCTGGTGTATCTGGTTATTCGTGGGAGGAAGCAGCCATGAGTTTCTTTTCCGTCCATCAACTCACCGCCGGATACGGCGGTCAGCCCATTTTGGAAAATATCTCCTTTCAGGCAGATGCCGGCTGCATCACCGGCATTCTCGGCGGCAACGGCAGCGGAAAAACCACATTGCTGAAAGCCATTTGCGGCATTGTGCCCCATGAGGGAAGCTGCGTGCTGGAAAGCACCCCGCTGGAGCAGCTCTCCCCCCGGCCTCTGGCCCGGCTGTGCAGCTACATTCCCCAGCGCAGCGGCATTTCCATCGACATTTCCGCCCTGGATGTGGTGCTCATGGGGTTCAATCCCCACCTGGGTCTGCTGGAATCCCCCAGCGCCGCCATGAAAAAAGCCGCCGAAGCGGCATTGGAGCAGGTGGGTCTTTCCGGGAAAGCCCAGGAAAACTATCTGCACCTGAGCGAAGGGCAGAAGCAGCTGTGCATTCTGGCTCGCACTCTGGTATCCGGCAGCCGGCTGCTTCTGCTGGACGAGCCGGAGAGTGCTTTGGACTTTCGCTTCCGCTACCGGATGCTGGCGCTGCTTCAAACATGGGTCAAGCAGGAGCAGCGTGCCGCTCTGGTCACGCTCCACGACCCCATGCTGGCGCTGAACTGCTGCGACAAGCTGATTCTGCTGGCAGACGGCTGCGTTTGCGGCACCCTCCTTCCCCGGACGGATTCGCTGGAAAAAATGGCCCGGATGCTGGAAGAAATCTACGGTTCCATCGAGCTGCAGCGCTGCTGTACCCCCAGCGGGCGCACCCATCTTGTAATGCTGAAGGAGGACGCATGATGAAAGCCATAACCAGAATCATTTTCTTAGATGAAAAAAACGAAAAATTCTTTGGGGAAGGCCCGGCCAGACTCCTGCGGGGTGTGGAAAAAACAGGCTCCCTCCGGGGCGCCGCCCTCTCCATGAACATGGCCTATACCAAGGCCCTGAAGCTCATCAAAAATGCGGAGGCCACCCTGGGATTTTCCCTGATTTCCCGGGTCACCGGCGGAAAAGACGGGGGCGGCAGCTGCCTGACTGCGGAGGGAAAGGAGTGGCTGGAACGCTATGAAGCCTACCGGGACGCCTGCCTACAGGCTAACCAGCAATTGTATTTGGAATTCTTTCCGCAGCAGCGGTAAACGGCACCTGCTCCTCACCGGCGGCAGAGGCAGCGGAAAATCCACGCTGCTTTCCCAATTATTCCCGGAAAAAATGCCGGGCATCACCACCTGGGCCGTGCCTGGCCAGTCCGTCTGGCTCCGGGACAACCAAACCGGGGAACAACTTCAGGTCGGCGTTTTTGACTCCGCACAGCCGGGGACGGAAAATAAAATGCAGCCCATCCGCTCTGCCTTTGACGGCTTCGCCTCCGGGCTGCTCCGCGCTTACGCCCGGGAGGGCAGCGGTTTTCTGGTCATAGACGAAATTGGCTATCTGGAAACCGAAAGTACCGCTTACTGTCAGGCACTTTGGGAGCTGATGGACAGCCGGCCGATTGCCGCCACGGTGCGCAAACAGGAAATTCCTTTTCTCCGGCAGCTTTTGGAGCGGGAAGATGTGTTTGTGGTGGACTTGGATGACCCCTTTGGCCCTCTTGGCTGTGTCATCATGGCTTCCGGCGAGGGAAAACGCTTCGGCGGGAACAAGCTGATGGCCCCCTTCCATGGAAAACCCATGATTCAATGGACGCTGGAAGCCACGGAGGGCATTTTCGCCCAGCGGGTGGTGGTAACACGGCATGAAGTGGTGGCCCTTCTTTGCAAAAATCTGGGCATCCCGGCGGTTTTGCACAGCGAGCCTTTCCGCAGCGATACAGTGCGCCTTGGCATGACAGCCATGGACGCAAATCTCACCGGATGCTTTTTCTGCCCGGGCGATCAGCCGCTGCTGAAATGGGACACGGTGGCCGCCCTGGCGCTGTGCGCCAAAAACAGCCCCCTTTCCATTTGGCGCACCGCCCACGAAAATACCCCCGGTTCCCCCGTCTGCTTCCCTGCGGAATTTTTTGACAGTCTCTGCCATCTGCCCCAGGGGCAGGGCGGCAACGCCATCATCCGGCAGCATCCGGAGCAAGTATCTTATCTGGATGTGCCCGACGGCAGGGAGCTTTTGGATGTGGACACCCCGGATGTTTTGGAATATCTGGAAAGTATGCCCTTTTCCCGGGAGAAATTGTTCATTTGTCAATGATGTGAGACCGTAAAAAAGAGAAAGAGTTCGGTCTTAGGAGAACGGTTTTGCTGACGGAGGGAGGGCGTAGCCCGACCGGAGTCAGCAAAACCGGGCGGATT
>JBGVGH010000020.1:0-18528 GCA_045121575.1 Faecousia sp. | reverse complement strand
GCCGCACTTTTCACACTTACAAGCGTCCTCACGGGAAACCGTGATGTGACCGCAGTCAGCACAGGTCCAGGCAGGGATCTGATGGCCCCACCACAGCTGGCGGGAAATACACCAGTCGCGGACATTCTCCATCCAGTTCATATACGTCTTACTGAAACGCTCGGGGACGAACTTGGTCTCGCCTTCCTTGACGACACGGATGGCTTCTTCTGCCAGAGGTTTCATCTTCACGAACCACTGAGCGGAGATGATGGGCTCCACGTCCTTGTGGCAGCGGTAGCAGGTGCCCACATTGTGCTGATGCTCTTCGATCTTCACCAGATAGCCGCCGGCCTCCAGATCGGCAACGATGGCCTTACGGGCATCGTAACGGTCCATGCCCTCGTACTTGCCGCCCAGCTCATTGACCTTGCCGTTATCGTCCAGAACACGAATGACTTCCAGATTGTGGCGCAGGCCCACTTCAAAGTCGTTAGGGTCATGGGCGGGGGTCATCTTAACGCAGCCGGTACCGAATTCCATTTCGGCGTAATCATCGGCCACGATGGGAATTTCCTTGTTCACCAGAGGCAGGATCACGGTCTTTCCGACAATATCCTTGTAGCGCTCATCATTGGGGTTGACGCAGACGCCGGTATCGCCCAGCATGGTCTCGGGACGGGTAGTAGCAACCACCACTTCGCCGGAGCCGTCAGCCAGAGGATAACGGATGTGCCACAGGTGACCGGGCTTATCCACGTATTCGACCTCAGCATCGGACAGAGCAGTGACGCAGTTGGGACACCAGTTGATGATACGGCTGCCCTTATAGATCAGGCCCTTTTCGTACAGGGAGACAAAGACCTCCCGAACGGCTTTGGAACAGCCCTCGTCCATGGTGAACCGGGCACGGTCCCAGTCACAGGATGCGCCCAGCTTCTTCTGCTGTTCCACGATCCGGTTGCCGTACTTGTACTTCCAGTCCCAGACTCTCTCCAGGAACTTTTCACGGCCCAGGTCATAGCGGGTAATGCCTTCCCTAACGCGCAGTTCTTCCTCCACCTTGATCTGGGTTGCGATGCCGGCATGGTCCACACCGGGGATCCACAGGGCATTATAGCCCTGCATACGCTTGAAGCGGATCAGGGTATCCTGCAGCGTTGCGTCCATTGCGTGGCCCATGTGCAGCTGGCCGGTGACGTTTGGAGGGGGCATGACGATGGTGAAGGGCTTCTTGCTCTCATCCTTCTCCGCGTGGAAGTAGCCGCCTTCCTGCCACATCTGATAGATCCGGGACTCAACCTGCTGAGGCTCATAGATCTTGGGTAATTCTCTTGCCATTATTAATATCTCCTTATGAGTTTATTTTTTCGTGTAGATTCAAATACGGGATACCGCAGCAACGGTAATGGATCCGAAATAGCCATATTCTGTTCCTGTCCGATCCATTGCTGTCACCTTCCTTCAAAATAAAAAAGCCCCAAACGCAAAATGCGTTCAGGGCGAAAAAACATTTTCCGCGGTACCACCTGAATTCCCTTTCGGGCACTCATACAGCTGTAACGGGCTGACCCGTACTTCCCTACTGAAAATTCAGGAAATCCGCTCCGGGGCGACCATCCGTTTCCTCCCACATGTCCTCACACCAACCGGACACTCTCTTTGTGGATTGGAAGCGAAACCTCCCCATCAAGGCATTTACCACAATAAATTAACATATTTTTTAGTAACTGTCAACTAAAATAGTGAAGAATTTATTCGGAATGCTCCAAATAATTCCGCCAATTTGACTTGACGGAATGCGGTTATTTTCCTATAATGAAGTATCATTTTGAAATGCGAGTTGATCCTATGAAATTATCTCTTGTTGTCCCCTGCTACAATGAGGCGGAAAATGTAGCCGCTTTTCAGGATGCTGTAATCGGCGCGTTTGACGGATGCGGCTATGATTACGAAATCGTATTTGTCAATGACGGCAGCCGGGACGCAACGCTGCATAATCTGAAAAAACTTCACGCTGCCCAGAAATGCCCTGTGAAGGTCATCTCTTTCTCACGCAACTTTGGCAAGGAATCCGGACTCTACGCCGGACTGCAGCATGCCAGCGGAGAATATATTTCTTTGATCGATGCGGATTTGCAGCAGCGGCCCGAAATCGTCCGCGAAATGGTAAAAATTCTGGATGAACAGCCTGAATGCGATGTTGTGGCCGCCTTTCAGGACCGCCGCGGTGAAGGCAAGGTGCTTTCCTTCTTCAAGAAGAGCTTCTATGCCATCATCAATAAACTTTCCAAAGTGACTTTACAGCCTGATGCCAGCGACTTCCGCACCTTCCGCCGCAGTGTCCGGGACAGTCTGCTGGAGCTTTCGGAATATCACCGTTTCTCCAAGGGCCTCTTTGCGTGGGTAGGTTATCATACTATTTTTATTCCCTATACAGCCTGTGAGCGTGCTTCCGGTACGACCAAATGGAGCTTCTGGAAGCTGGTGGAATACGCGATTGAAGGGATCATCGGCTTTTCTACGGCTCCCCTGCGCCTGGCTACCGTTCTTGGCGGCGTGACCGGCATTGCCGCTGTGATCTATCTGATTTGGGTCATTATTGAGAAATTGGTTTGGGGTATTGATGTTCCCGGCTATGCCACCATCATCGTTCTGATCCTTTTCTTTAGCTGTGTGCAGCTGTTTTGCATCGGAATTATCGGCGAATATGTGGGAAGAACCTTTGAGCAAAGCAAGAACCGCCCGATCTATATCGCCCAGGAAGTTCTGGATTACGAGGAAGAGTGAAAATAGCAAAATAAGGCCGCTGTTATACAGCGGTCTTGTTTTTGCGTATGATAGATACGGTAAAAAATCAGTTTTCGCTCTTTTTCAGGATCTCCGCTTCTTCCGCGGTAAGACCATCCAGAGTATTATGACCTTGCCCCAAAAACGCTAAAAGTCTCCTGTGCCGCTTCATTTGCGGCACAGGAGACTTCTTACTTTTTAATTAATGATACTGCATACGCGTATCTTCTCTTTTGGGGCATTACAGAACGTGAACGTTTTCCTTTTCAAAGGCAACAAATGCCATATCCCCCACCTTATAGATTTTCTTATTCTTGGGATTAAAATCTGTGATCTTGACAAGTGTCTGCCCTACCATCACATGATAATTCTGGTAGGAGCCCATGAAGCAGGATACGACGACCTTACATGGAAGAATTCCCTCGTCCGCCAAAACCGCGGATTCCGGCCGAAGCACCAGTGTGCAGTCTTTGCCGTCGGACAGTTCGGATACGCCGACAACAGGAACGGGAATGTCTTCCACGGTAACAATACCGTTATCCCCCTGCTTCCCAGACAGTTTGCCCCGAAGGAAGTTGGCTTCTCCGATAAAGTCTGCAACGAACTCGTTGGCAGGATGGTAGTAAATTTCCTGGGGCGTACCGATCTGAGCTACGACGCCCTTTTCCATAATGATGATCTGATCGGACAGTGCCATGGCTTCAGACTGATCATGAGTTACGTAGATGGCGGTGATGCCGGCTTCCTGCTGGATACGGCGGATCTCCGTACGCATGGAGACCCGGAGTTTGGCGTCCAGATTCGACAAAGGCTCGTCAAACAGCAGCACGCCGGGTTCCAGAACCAGCGCTCTTGCCAGGGCAACACGCTGCTGCTGGCCGCCGGAAAGCTGATTGGTCATGCGCTCTTCCATGCCTTCCAGACCCACGAGCTTTAAAATTCTGGTAACTTTCTCCTTGATCGTTGCCTTATCCAGCTTACGCAGTTTCAGGCCGTAGGCCACGTTGTCGAAAATGTTATAGTGCGGCAGCAGGGCATAACTCTGGAAGACCATGGCCGTATCCCGCTTGTTGGGAGTCAGCGCGTTGATTGGTTCGCCGCTCAGGTAAATCTCGCCTTCGTCGGGGCTTTCAAAGCCCGCGATCATGCGAAGGGTGGTGGTTTTTCCGCAGCCAGAGGGGCCCAGCAGCGTCACGAAGGAACCGGGGGCGATTTCCAGGGAGGTGTCTTTCACTGCATAGAAGTCCTTGCCGGTTTTGGGATCCTGATAAATTTTCGAAATATGTTCCAGGCGAACGCCCT
Organism: Faecousia sp.; assembly: GCA_045121575.1. GTDB lineage: Bacteria > Bacillota > Clostridia > Oscillospirales > Oscillospiraceae > Faecousia. The sequence continues at coordinate 14,457 of JBGVGH010000020.1, read as the reverse complement.
TCTTCTCTTTTGCCATGTCAATCGACCTCCTTGAGTTTCCGGCTGGTTCCGAAATATTTGATGAACAGATTCATAAGCAGCACCGAGCCGTAAGTAATTACGATCAAAATTGTCGCAAAGGCGCAGGCGATGCCATAGGAGCCCTTTTCCGCGAATTCGTTGATCTGGACGGTGATCAGCAGGAATTCCGGAGTCACCAGCAGAATAATGGCGGAAATGGCGGTGATGCTGCGAACAAAAGCCGTCACCAGACCGCTTAGGAAGGAATCCTTGATCAGCGGCAGGGTCACCGTCATAAAGACCTTGAAACTGTCCGCGCCCATATCGTAGGCGGATTCCTCAATGCTCTTATCGATCTGCCGAAGGGCCGAAATACCGCTTCGGGTGCCCGTGGGCAGAGAACGTACCACGAATACGATGATCAAAATTGCTGCGCTGCCGTAAATTCCCTTCAGGAACCCGGTGCCGAACACGCCATTGACAAAGCCGCGGATGTAGCCGATGCCGAGAACCGTTCCGGGCACAGCCATAGCCAGCATGGAGACAAATTCGATAAAGCCTTTGGCACGGAATTTCCGCTTGACCACCAGATAGGAGATGATCATGCTGAGCAGCGCTGTGATGGGCGCCGAAGCCAGCGACAGCAGGAAGGAATCCTTGAAGGCCTTAAATCCCTTGTATTTTTCAAAGACCCGGACGAACCACTTGGTGGTCAGCGTAAAGTCATAGCCCCAGGTATTGAACAGCGCCCCAAAGGGAACACAGGCATACATCAAAATAACGAACAAGGCAATCAGAGAGCACAGAATGGTCAGAGGAATGGTAACGGATCGATCCTCAATGAGCATTCTGCCGCGGGAAGCCTTACCGGTCAGAGTCGCTGCCGTTTTCTTTTCCAGCACATACTTTTGAACCAGATACATAGCCAGGGTAATGCACAGCAGCACCACAGCCATGGCCGCGGCGCCCTCTTTGTCGTAAGCGCCGGTGATCTGCAAATAGATCGTGGTTGCCAGGGTGTCATAAGAACCGCCAATGATCATGGGGTTGGCAAAATCCGCGATGGACTCGATAAAGGTCACCAGGAACGCGTTACCGAGGCCCGGCAGGATCAGCGGCAGGGTCACGCTGGTGAACACCTTGGAGCGGGACGCGCCCATATCCCGGGCCGCTTCTTCCAGGGAAGGATCGATATTTTTCAGCAGACCCTTCAGCATCATATAGCACACCGGGAAGAAGGTCAGCGTCTGCACGATGACAATTCCCCAAAAGCCATAGACACTGTTGTCATAGATCTTCAGCAGGTAGCGGGTAATAATGCCGGCTTTGCCGAACAGCATGATCATGGACAGCGACAGCACGAAGGGCGGAGAAACCACCGGCAGCATGGAGACCACCTGAAACAGGCCGCTCATGAACTTTGTGCGAAGCCGTACGTATACTTCCACATAGGCGAACAGCAAACCGATGATCGTGGAGAAAATGCCAACGGTAAAGCCGATCTTCAGCGTGTTGCTGATGGCGGTACGGAAGGACTTCATGGCAAAGATCCGCTTGAAAATGGATATGGTTAAGCCGGTTTCCTTAGCATAAACGCTGTCTACCAGCAAAACAGCAAGGGGATAGAGGATAAACAGCGTCAAAAACGCAATGAGAACCACGATGGTTGTAACCATAATGGGGTCAGCCAGCAGTTTTCTCCGTTCCAGAGACGCGCCTTGGCGGGTAGCCATCGATTTGTTCCCTCCTTTCTGGGTATCAAAGAAACGGGGGATGGCGGCGAAAGCCCCATCCCCCGCAATATGTAGGACGATTCAGTTTCGTTAGAATTATTCGGTCTTGAAACGGTCGTCACCGCCGCCCAGAGCCGTCATAACTTCTTCCACATAGGTGGTGATGTTGTTCTTAGCGTCCTCGAAGTCATAGTCCATGACGTTCTCGGGATCCAGGCCGAACTCCGTAGCGACCTCGGGCTGGGTTGCGTTGTCGATGACCAGGAACTGGTAAGAGCCGTTGTCCTGTGCCAGGTTGACGCACTCGGGGCTCAGAGCGAACTCGATCCACAGCTTAGCAGCGTTGGGATGCTTGCAGCCCTTGAAGATGGCGGTAGCGCCGATCTCGTAGGAAGTGCCGGAGGAAGGAATCACCAGCTGGATGTTGCCGTAGCCGTTGTCTACGATCTGGGTAATGCCGTCATGCAGGAAGCCGATGCCGATGACGCACTCGCCGGTGCCAACGTTTTTGGAGGGACCGGAACCGGACTTGGTGTAGACCTGGACATTCTTATCCAGATCCACCAGGTACTGGATGCCTTCGTCATGGCCGTACTTCTGGATCATGGTGTTGATGACCAGCTTGGCGGTACCGGCAGTGTTGTAGTTGGACAGCCAGATCAGGCCTTCGTACTTGGGATCGGTCAGATCAGCCCAGTCCTGAGGAACTTCCAGGCCCAGACGGTCCAACTCGTCGATGTTGACCATGAAGCCCAGGATGCCCTTGTAGATGCCATACCAGTAGCCGTCAGCATCCCGGTAAGCGTCGCCCAACAGGTGGGATGCGTTCTGTGCTTCGTAGGCTTCCAGCAGGCCGGCAGCGGCACAGACGTTGTAGGGGTCAGTGGTGCCGCCGAACCAAACGTCACCGGAAGGATTGCCGTTTTCTTCTTCGATCTTGCTCTGGACTTCACCGGTGGACAGGCGCTGGTACTGCACTTCGATGCCGTACAGTTCCTGGAACTTCTCACAGGCAACAGCCAGATATTCTTCTTCACAGGAACCATAGACGACCAGAGTGCCTTCGGCCTGAGCGGCGGCGATCAGTTCGTCCATGTAAGAGGCCTGCGCAGCTTCCGTCTCGGCGGCAGCAGGGGCAGCGGTAGTCTCAGGGGCTTTTTCGCTGGAACCACAGCCAGCGAACAGGCCTGCGACCATCAGCAGGGATAACAGGATAGCAAGCAGCTTTTTCATTTGTCATACCTCCAATTTTATTGCTTTTCAGCAAATTGATTATACAATCATCACAAGTCCATGTCAATGTCCAAATGCCGATTTGTGTAATTTGTGTAAAATTGAGGTAAAATCTTTATGCATTCCCTCTATGTAAATCTTAGCACTTCCCTATTCGTTCTCGTCCGCGTATTTCTGGATCCGTTTTAAGAAGGCCGCTCCATACCAGGCCGCTTTGATCTCACCCACACCGGAGACTCTGCGGAATTCCGACATGGTTTTCGGCTTCTTTTTTGCCATATCCGTTAAAGTGGCATTGGAGAAGACCATATAGGCGGGGATCCCGGATTCCTTGGCAATCTTTCCCCGCAGCTCTTTCAGAACATCAAACAGCTCCGCATCCTCCCCTGCCAGCTTAGCTGCAGGAGCTGCCTGGACGGTTTCCTCAGGCTCAATCTCCACCTTCATTTGTACCGCCTTTCCCTGGTACAGTACCTGCGCCGCCGTTGGCGTCAGCTGGAGCGTCTGATGTTCCTGCTCTGATTTCAGAAAGCCCTCTGCCTCAAGATGGTCGATCATGGCGTGGATATCGCTTCGGGTGCGTTCCTTTAAAAGACCGTAAGTGCTCAATTCATCCAATTTCAGTTCCAATATCCGTTTGCTGCGGCTGCCGCGAAGAACATTGCCAACCAGATTGATGCCAACCCAATACCCCAGCTTGTCATGGATCCGCCTGATGCAGGACAGGATCATCTGGGCTTCCTGGGCAATGTCCACTTCCTCATAGCCGCTCTTGCAGCTGCCGCAATTGCCGCAGATTTCCGGATGCTTCTGCCCAAAGTATTCCAAAATGTATCCCCGCAAACAGGTTTTGGTTTTACAGTAGCCCACCATCGCTTCCAGACGGGCCATATCCTGCTTTCGGATCATTTCCTGCTGTGCCGGATCCAGCTCTTCGTTTTCCGAACTGTTGTTGATCAGGAACCGGGCGGTACTGACATCGGAGCTGCTGAAAAGCAGGATGCAGTCCGCTTCAGCGCCGTCACGTCCTGCCCGGCCCGCTTCCTGGTAATACGCCTCGATGCTCTTAGGCATATTATAATGAATGACAAAGCTGACATTGGATTTGTCGATCCCCATTCCGAAGGCGTTTGTAGCAACCATAATGTTTTTGCGGTCGTAGAGGAAGTCTTCCTGGTTTGCACTGCGTTCCTCCTGTTCCAGGCCTGCATGATAGCGGGTGGCCGCGTAGCCCTGATCCTGGAGATTTTCGCAGACCGCTTCCACGTTTTTTCGGGTAGAACAGTAAATGATGCCGCTCTTCCCTTTTTTGGAAGCCAGAATCCGTTTCAGCTCCCGGTCCTTAAACTCCGGATGGAGTACTTCAAAATAAAGATTCGGCCGGTCAAATCCGGTGACAGTGCGCACCGGGTTTTGCAGCTGTAAAATCCGTTCCACATCCTCCCGCACCTGCTTTGTTGCCGTAGCGGTAAATGCGCCAACCACCGGACGCTGCGGAAGGTTCTCAATAAAATTCACGATCCGCAAGTAGCTGGGACGAAAATCCTGTCCCCACTGGGAAATACAGTGGGCCTCATCCACGGCCAAAAAGGAAATGGGCAGCCGGGCGGCCACATTCCCGAAACCGGCATAATCCAAACGTTCCGGGGCGATGTAGACGATTTTATACATCCCCGCCAGCAGATTCCGATAGACCGCCTGCATCTGCGCTGCATTCAGCGTACTATTAATATAAGCCGCGGGCACACCCGCAGTTTTCAGCGCCATGACCTGATCCCGCATCAGGGAGATCAGCGGAGAAACTACCAGGGTGATTCCCGGCAGCAAAAGCGCCGGAATTTGATAGCACATGCTTTTTCCTCCGCCGGTGGGCATGATGCCGAATACATCTCTCCCGCCAAGGATCCCGTCAATTAGCGCTTCCTGGCCGGGACGAAATTCGTTATAGCCAAAAACACGCTGCAAAAGTTCCCTCTTATCCATAGATCCACCGTTTCCGTTCGTTTGTTTGCTGTTTGAGATATTGTCGCACATTCGCGGCGAAAAAGCAAGCAATAAGTAATCTCGCAGGCATAATTAACTCCTGTATCTGTCAAGTAAAAGTAGACACTTAAAAACCCCATAGAATTAGAAGCCCAGTTCGGTCTTGTACTGAACTGGGCTTTTATAGCCCAGAGCGGCCGCAGGCCGCCTGTTATTGAAGTAATACACATACTCATCCAGCAGTTTTGGTACATAAGTCACAGATTCAATGACCTATTAAAAAAGCACAACCTGCCCCATATTCGTTTTCACGAATTGAGACACAATTGTGCCAGCATATTGATTTCATTAGGTTTTTCTTTGAAGGATGTACAGGAATGGCTCGGACATGCAGATATCAAGATGACAGCAAATATCTATGCTCATCTGGATGTGACAAGAAAGAACAAAGTAGCTGCATCTTTGACAAGTAACTTATCCGGGATAAGGGGTAGAAAGCGAAAAAATCACGGCGTAATTTCCGATCAGAAAGTTAGAAGAAATCCGTGGAATTAAATAAATTCCACGGATTTCTTGGTCCGAGTGTCGAGATTCGAACTCGAGGCCTCTTGAACCCCATTCAAGCGCGATACCAAACTTCGCCACACCCGGATATTTTCTTTTGTTGCCGCCTGTCTCCCGACGACTCCGATATATTAACACACAATCCCGAAAAATGCAAGCATTTTTTTCGTTTTTTTCAAAAAAATTTTATCCCTCCGCAAATCAGGTGAATTTCGGCTGATTTGCGGAGGTTTTGGGAGTTTTCCTAACTTTCCAGTTTATTCCGCGGGCTTGTAGAAATAAATTCCGGAGCCGGACAGGCAGATTTTTTCCGGATGGCTGGCCTGCACCGCTTCTGCGGTCAGGTTCATCAGGCTTTTGGTGGCGGATACTACATGGACTTTAACGATCACGTCTTCCCCGGGCATCAGCGGACGGTGATAGTCAATTTCAATCTGTACTGTAGGCGCGATGCCCTCGCCGGGTTTCAGGCAGTAGGAAACAAATCCCATAGCCTGATCCAGGATCGTGGCACACAGGCCGCCGTGGAGCGTACCGGCAAAGTTGCGCATCCAAGGGGCAGTCTGGCAGGACATGGTGTAGTCTCCGTGGGCGTCGTCATACCCCAGGAGCTGGAAGTGCATCATATCGCCGATGGAGCCGGGAACGACTTCCGTGATCTCGCCAATCCGGCGGCGCACCTTTTCTCCTAAATCACTCGCCACGTTCACTGCTTACCACCTTGCCAATGTTCCACAGATGGGCAACCGCCTTCTCTGCTTCTTTCTTCTCTTCTTCGTTGTTGTACTCCAGATAAATGGTATGGGCGCTGCAGTCTGCGCACTCCACCTGGACGCTCCAGCCGCCCTCGTGCATGATCATACCCGCACCGCGGCAGATGGGGCATTCTTCCAACAGGATCATTTCTTCCATGTTTCTCTCTCCTTATCTAAAAACAGTTTCATTGATATCGTATACTTCCACCCGGCGGCAGCAGACGAAATTTGGCGTCAGATCGGGCAGATATTTGGTTACGGCAGCACTCAGCTGCATAGGATTCAGGGTGGGATTCTGACAGCAGACCAGGGCTTTCAGAGCCAACTCGTGGTCGCTGGCCTGTTCCAGGTCGAAACGGCGGATCATAGGAATGATATTCTGCTCCGTCACGCCGTTCTTGCCCTTCTTTTCCACAATAACTTCCGGCTGGGCAAACAGGGCAGAAATACGCTCCTTCGCGTCGGCAGGGACGCCTGCATCATATTCCAGCGTCACTACGCAGTCCATCAGGGCCAGATTTTTCAGCTTGCTTCCGTCGTCGTAGATGCCGAGAACCTTTACGCCCTCCACCAGCGCCCCATTCAGGCGGGTAAGGATTTCCCCATTATCCAGACGCTCCCCTTCCAGGTCAAAGTCCAGCAGCTCACAGCCGCTTTCTACGCCAAGGCTCAGCGGCAGGGCGATGGAAACGGAAGGGCGGGGATTGAAGCCCTTGGTGTGGGTCAGGGGCAGGCCTGCCCGCTTGAAGGCCCGCTGAAACAGGCGCATCAGATCCAGGTGGGAAATGTAGACGGCATTGCCTGTCTTTTCAAACAGTGCTCTAGGCATCGCACTCCACCTCCTTCAAAAGGCAGCTGGCACCACAGCCGGCACAGCCGTGGCGGCAGTCCGGAGTGACCTTTTCCTCGTAGGCGCGGCTGCGTTCCAGTTTCAGGAACTTCTTGGTCACCCCAACATCGATGGTGTCCCAGGGGAGGATCTCGTCTTCCCCGTAGCCGCGCACAGTATAGAAATCTTCATCGACACCGCACTGGCGGAATGCGTCATACCACTTGGCATAGTTGAAATACTCATCCCAGCCGTCCAGCCGTGCGCCGCTGCGCATTGCGGTTTCGATCACCGGGCCAAGGCGGCGGTCACCCCGGGCAAAAACCGCTTCCAGGCGGCTCAAGTCAGGGCTGTGGTAGTCGTATTCGATGGACTTGGAATAGAAATGGGATTTAAGCAAACGGCATCGCCGCAGGTATTCCTGGGGCGTGATCTGCTTCTCCCACTGGAAGGGCGTGTGCGGCTTGGGGACAAAGTAGGCAGTGGCCACATGGACACGGAGACCACGCTTTTTATTGGTGGCATTTTCCTTCCAGGTCTGGATGACCTTATAGACCAGCTCAGCAATCCCCAGCACATCCTCGTCTGTCTCCGTGGGCAGACCCAGCATGAAATAGAGCTTCACGTTATTCCAGCCGCCGGAAAAAGCCTGGGCACAGGTATTCAGAATCTCTTCCTTCGTCAGGTTCTTGTTGATGACATCCCGGAGGCGCTGTGTACCTGCTTCGGGTGCGAAGGTCAGGCCGCTTTTCCGGACAGTCTGCAGCTTCTCCATCAGCTCCCGGGAGAAGTTGTCCGCCCGGAGGGACGGCACGGAAAGGTTGATCTTATTATCCGCGCAATACGGGATCAGCGCATCTGTCAGCTCTTTCAGGCCCCGGTAATCGGAGGTGGACAGGCTGGAAATGGTAATTTCATTATTGCCTGAGTGTTCCAGGGTCTCCACGGCCTGGCGGTACAGGACTTCCGGGCTTTTTTTGCGCACAGGGCGGCAGGAAAAGCCCGCCTGGCAGAAGCGGCAGCCACGGATACAGCCTCGGAAAACTTCCAGGTTCGCCCGGTCGTGGACGATCTCCGTGGAGGGAACGATCATTTTCGTGGGGAAGTAAGCGCTGTCCAGATCCTCAATGATTCGCTTGGTCACCACTTCTGGCGCGCCCTCCAATGGAATAATGGCAGCCAGAGTCCCATCGTCATGATATTCGTGGCGGTAGAAACTGGGGACATAAACACCGGGAATCTTGGCGACTTCATGGAGAAACGCGTCCTTGCTCCACCCCTCAGCCTTGGCCCGGTCGTAGAGGGTGACGATCTCCACCGTAATGTCCTCGCCCTCGCCCAGGGAGAAGAAATCGATAAAATCCGCCAGAGGTTCCGGATTGAACGCGCAAACGCCGCCGGCAAAAACAATATTTTTCAGGTCATGGCGGTCTTCTGCGTGAAGGGGCACGCCTGCCAGGTCCAGCATGTTCAGGATGTTGGAATAGGCCATTTCGTAGCCGATAGTGAAGGCGATCATGTCGAAATCCTTTACGGGGTTCTGGCTCTCCAATGCCCACAGGGGAAGGTCATACTTCCGCATAGCTTCCTCCATGTCGCCCCAGGGGGCAAAGACCCGCTCGCACCAGACGCCCTCCATGCCATTCATGACGCCATAGAGGATCCGCATACCCACATTGGACATGCCGATCTCGTAAGTATCCGGGAAGCAGAACGCCACGCGGACGCGGATATCCTGCAAATCCTTTTTGATCTCGCCCCATTCTCCGCCGGTGTAGCGCGCAGGCTTCTGCACCGTGGGGAGGATGCGCTGTTTCAGTTCGGTCATAGTGTTACCTCTTTACAAATGGTAGCACTATTGTACCCCGATTCGCCTCCGTTTGCAAGGTCTTTTTCGCGATATGGCCTTGAGAATCAGCAGTATTGCCCCAAACAAAGGCAAAATGCCCACAGAAAACAGGGCCGTCACCCCAGCGGCAAGGAGAATTATGGTCAAATATGTACTGATTTCCGCAAAATTCAGAATCGTTTCCGCCTTTGAAGGAGCAATCATCTCCGCGCAGCATCGGAGCGCCCGTCCTCCGTCCATGGGAAAAATGGGCAGCAGATTAAACGCCCCCTGGGCAAACGCGCAAAGCGCGATTTTGGGAAAAAGATGGCACAGCGGTAACAGCAGCATACTTCCGGCCGGCCCGGCCAGGGCACACAGAAGTTCCCTTCCCCTGCCCGGAACCTCTGTTTCGATGGCCGCACCGCCAATGCCAATGCGGATCCCTTTTACGCTTCCACCCAATAGACGAATGGCCGCTATATGACAAATTTCATGGAAAACCGCCGCACACAGCGCAGCCATCAGCCAGTCCAGCGGCAGCACCAGAACCAGGAGTGCGGCAGTCAGATAGACCCAGGGGTCAATATGAATCCAGTTCCGCATCCCGGATCACTTTTCGGCAGAAGGTCTCAAAGGCGCTGGGCAGCTCCTCCCCTGCTCTGAGCTCCAGCGCAAAATCTTCCAGCGCGGCCATCGTCACCGCTGCATCCCCTGGGATCAGCAAGTCCCGCAGGACTTCTTTCCCTCTCGGCCAGATGCTGTTCACCAACAGCAGAAACAGGAGCAGGCACACTGCGGTCATGGCCGGTGCCCTGGAAGTTTTTTTCCGTGCCCCTGGGGTCTTTTTAATTGGCTGATACTCTACCCGATAGCCCATGGAATCACCTCGGACTAAGGTATGCACTTGTCCGGGAAAAGAGACCACCCCAGAGAGCCGCCGAGTCACGGCTGCGGTTCCCCGGGGCGGTACGCACATCACAAGATCAGCTCATGGAAGCCAGCTCATTGACCACAGACTGCATCTCGTATTTGGAAGACGCGGTATGGGCCCTTTCCAGGACCGCCGACCGCTGAGGTTCCGGAAGATTGGCAAAATTCATCATTGCCTCCGGATTCTGAGCAAGCGCAAAGCCGAAACCCAAGGGCATTTCATTTCTATACCATGTTATCCACCTCATTTTGTCTTTTGGGAATGCGCAGATTTAGCTTGCCCGGGACGCGGCGGATTATGCGGGAATTCGACACTTCTGGATTGTGTTTTGGTTTTTTACCGCTTATATTGACATAAGCAAATTTAAATGCTATAATAGCTAATGTAATTAGCTATTCACAAAAGGAGGTAAGCTAATTTGAAAGCAGGACTGGACAAGAAAACAATTATCGAAGCTGCCGCTAAGATCGCGGATGAGAAAGGCATTTCTAATGTAACCTTGAAAGTGTTGGCAGAAGAATTGGGGGTAAAATCTCCGTCTTTATATAAGCATTTCAGCGGCGGACTCGAGGAACTGAACAAAGAGCTTATGCTGTATGGCTGGCGTTCAGTGGAAGCCGAAATAACAAGGTCCGCCATTGGCAAAGCACAAGATGACGCGATCATGGCAATTGGCCACGCCTACCGTAATTTTGCAGCGGAACATAAGGGATTAGTGGAAGCGATGCAATGGTACAATATGTATCAATCGGAAGAACACCTCCAAGCTACCCAAGGAACGGTAAGCATATTATTTCAGGTGCTGGAAGCCTATGGGCTAACGGAGGACCAGAAAGTGCATATTGTCCGTACACTTCGGGCTTTTCTGCAGGGATTTACTTCCATCGAGATTCACGGTGGATACGGAAATCCCATGTCTTTGAATGAGACCTTCGATTTCGCACTAAAGACAATACTGAACGGTATTCGTGATTTACAGGGAGGAGCAACAAAATGAAACAATTTCTGAAAAATATCAGCCCATTTAACAACAGGACGGAAATGCCTGCGGCACTTTTCGTTGTCAAGAAAATCCTTGCCTTTTGGCTGTGTTACATAGCGGGGCTGGTCATTGCGGAAGCGCTTGTTATACTTCTGCACATTGCCGCCGGCAAGAATATGTTTGTTGGTGAAATGTTTGACGCGCAGACCATAACACTGATTACTTACTACGGTTATATTGTGAATGCGGCAGTCGCATTGCTCTATTGGAAACTGATCGAAAAGAAACCCTTATCCGCAATGGGACTGACAAAGCAGCTTGGCAGTTACATAATCGGCGCTGCCGCAGGAATCATTCTGCTTGCCGTGTCTGTTCTTGCAATCGTTCTGACAGGAAATATTGCATACCGCGGTATTTTTGATAACGCCGATTTCCTTGTGATCGTCCTCTTGATCGGCGGTTTTATGATTCAGGGCGCAGCGGAAGAAATTCTTTGCAGAGGTATTGTTTTTCACGCGCTCAAAGAGAAGACTTCGCTTTTTACTGCGGTCACGGTAAGCACAATCATGTTTATCCTTCCCCATTGGTCGTCCTTGTTTGCCGGGGAAACGGTTTACGGTATCATTGGCATTGTGAACCTTATTTTGATCTCCGTTATTTTCTCGCTTCTGACCATACGCTTTCAGAGCATTTGGGCGGCTTGCGGGCTGCACTCATTTTGGAACGCGATTCTGTACAGCATTCTGGGCTTGAATTTGAGCGGTAACGAAGAAACCGTTACGGCTGTGTTCAATATGCAGTCCGTAGGCGAAACTATTTTGAACGGCGGTATGTACGGAATTGAAGCCAGCGTGATCACCACCATTGTGTTGACACTTGCCGCCGTGCTCATTTGGGCTATGAACAAAAAGAACGCGGCGCAAAAGGCATAACCATCAATAAAGAATCAGACGCAGAACCGATGAACTTGTGAGATAATTCACAATCATTGGCCCTGCGTCTGATTTTTAAACGCAAGAAACTTTTTGTATAATGGATTATCCACCCCAACAACCGTTCGCGGCCGGGGCCATTATGGACCCGGCCGTTGGTATTATCGCATTATTCACGTTCGGCCTGCGCTTCCTTGCCGATTCGCTGCTGAACCTCGCTGCTCCAGGGCATCGCGGAGTCCAACATTTCATGGGACGTGGATTTTCCGTAGTATGGTAAGACCGACAGCGCATAGAGCAGGTAGTCGTAGGGATCAAGTCCATTCGCCTTTGCTGTTTCCACCATGGAGTAAACAATAGCGCTGGACTCCGCGCCCTTGACGGTATCACAGAACAGCCAGTTCTTTCTTCCCACAGCAAAGGGACGGATGGCGTTTTCTGCCAGATTGTTAGAGATGGGTACCTCACCGTGTTCTGTAAAAGCACATAGTGCGGCCTTCTGGTTTCTCGCATAGGTCACCGCCTCTGCCAGTTTGCTGCCCTTTTCAGGATCCAGTGTATTTACCCAGCAGAAATACTCCTCCAGAACCGGTAACATGATATTCTGGCGGTATTCTTTCCTGCATTTGTCTTTCAGGTTGGCGCACTTCTTCTCCAGGGAGAACAGCTTGTTGCAGTACTGGAATCCCACGGCAGCCTTGCTGGTCTTGACTGTGGCACCGTCCGGCATGGCTTCCCGCCATTTCCGTTTCATGTGCGCCCAGCATCCGCAGTGAGTCACCTTCCGCACCTGGTTGTATCCGGAATAGCCGTCTGTCACCAGGCAGCCTGTAAAGCCTCTCAGAAAACTCTCCGGTCGTTTGCCGCTCCGGTCAGGCTGGTACTCAAAAATACGGATCGGTGTTGTGCTGCGATCTCCGCTGGCATAGACCCACATCCGGGATTCTGAGGTGGCAGGCTTGCCATCCTCTTTCAGCACTTGAACCACGGTTTCGTCGGCATGGATCACATTCTGCTCCAACAGACGCTGCTTCATGTGCTTATACAGAGGCTTTAGCCAGACTTCACTGCACTGGATCACCCAGTTGGCCATGGTAGCACGGCTCAGCTCCACGCCCTCTCTGGCCCAGATCTTCTCCTGACGGGCCAGGGGCAGGCCGTCAGCATACTTCTTCGCCATAACATCGGCCACGGAGGAGGGAGAAGCCAGACTGTGCTTCATGAGGGGAACAGGAGGCTTGACGTTGGCAAGGTGGGCAAAGCCGGTGTCCTTTTCGCAATGGTCGCAGGCGTAGGTCACAGTATAGTAGGCCAGCAGCTTCACCTGACGGGGGATCACCTGCAGCTCATGGCGCACAAACTTCTTGCCAATGGGCTTGAAGGTGCCGCCGCACTTGCCGCAGATGCGCTGGTCCTCCGGCAGTTCCAGCAGAATTTCTTTCTCCGGAAGATTTGCGGTCATCTCCTCAAGGGTGCGCTTTTTCTTCCGGGCATGAGCCCTGACAGTGAAAGTCTCCTCGGTGGGTTCCTCTGCTTTGTGGTCCTGCTCTTTTTCGGCTTCGTTGAACAGGCAGATCTGGTCCTCCGCCATGACGTAGGAAGCCTTCTCGCTGGACTGACCGAACCGGGCCCGCTGAGCATTGGCAAAGACCTCGTTCATGTGCTCCAGCTTACGCTTCAGTTCTTCAATCTCAGCTTGCTGGGCCTGAATCTGGCTCTGCTGATTCTGAATTGTACTTTCCAGAACGGCCACTTCTGCAGCAGTATATGTATTCTTTTTCTGCTTTGCGGACATGGTCGTCCCTCCTGAAAAGTAAATTTCTGACAGGTTTATTATACCATAAACCTGTCAGAAAGTACAGTATTATTCCATTTTTAATGGCAATTTCAGAAACAACTTTCTAAAAAAGATCTTTCGGTTTTCCTTTGCGGATGGCGGTTTTCTGTTCCACTTTCAGGCCCTCCATAAGCCAGCGGAAACTCTGGGGATCCAGCAGCCGAAGCTCCGCTTCTGACCGGGGCCACTGGAATCTTCCGTTGGAGAGACGCTTGTACAGAAGAATATATCCGTCCCCGGACCAGTACAGCGCCTTGATCCGGTCTGTTCGGCGGCCGCAGAAGAGGAACAGGCTTTCCTCATCCAGATGACCGCCGAACTGCTGCGTGACCACCGCCGCCAGTCCGTCGATTCCATAACGAAGGTCAGTATAGCCGCAGGCGATATAGTAATTGCGGACTTTTCCCAGATCGATCATAGGCACTGAATAGAACGAAGCAAAGCAGCAACAGCATCGACATCCACTCCGGCAGGCAGCTTAAGCTCTGCTCCCCGGTACTGGATCTGCAGCATATCATCCGGAACCGCCGCAGGATCCAGCTGTACCAACTGAGGACCGGCAGCCTCAGCCATCTGACTGCGCAGCTTCCGAAGCCAGTAGTAGAAGCTTTTCTCGGAGATCCCTCGCTGCTGACAAAACTCCCGTTTTGTCAACCCACTGTTGTTACACTCTTGAATCAGCCTCGCCCAGGTCTGTGCCCGGTATTCATCCCGCACTGCTAATACATCTGCCATTTGATTGCCCCCCTAACCATGTTGAAAAACTCACCGTGAGTTTTTCAAGTTTTGGGATATTATCTCATAAGGATGGGTGAGATGCTAGGCGGGTGATTATTGAGCGCTTACA
>JBGVGH010000019.1:0-1655 GCA_045121575.1 Faecousia sp. | reverse complement strand
ATCCAGCATGTACAGCAGGGAGGGAATCCAGTTGATGACGGCCTGCAGCGCAGAAAACAGCACGCAAATCAGCACCGCCTTCACAGCCGACCGGCGCAGCCACGGGTCAGATTCACGCAGCAGCACATAACCTGCCAGCAGGAACAGTACCACGAAGCCGCCTACCATACCGCCCAGGTACAGCAGGGCTCCCATCAGAGGGACAGAGATACCGAGTTTTGTTTTCATAAGAATACCTCCAAGCATAATTATTTCGTTTTCCGCAACCTGTGGTTGCGGAAAATGTCAACTTGCGGTTGCGCTTAGGCGTTCTTTGCAGCCTTCAGCGCCTGGGCCAGCTGGTCGGGGCAGGAGGTTGCCTTGGAGCCACAGGTGGTGCCTTCCAGACGGGAGATGACCTCGTCCACATCCATGCCCTCTACCAGAGAGCCGATGCCCTTGAGGTTGCCGTTGCAGCCGCCGATGAACTGGACATTCTTCACCTTGCCATCCTCAATGTCAAAGAGAATCTGCTGGGAGCAGGTGCCGTGGGTTTTATACTGATACATGGAAATCCTTCCTTTCTTTTTTTTCTTATTATATCGAAAAACCGCTTAAAATGCAAGGGTGAATTATTTCTCTCCGAACTGGTTATCCTTATGAAAAAAGGACGGGAGGAAATCCATGGAAAATCACAAAAACGCGGATATGAAAGCCGAGGAGCGAAAGCAGGTGGTGGAGCTTGGCTCCGATGTGACCAAATCCGACAAGGGAACCATTTACACCCTGACCATCATCGGCCAGGTGGAGGGTCACCAGGTCGCGCCGGAAACGGTGAAAACTACCAAATACGAGCATGTGCTGCCTCTGCTTGCCGGCATTGAGGAGAGCGACGACATCGACGGCCTTTTGCTTCTGCTCAATACCGTGGGCGGCGATATTGAAGCCGGGCTTGCTATTGCGGAAATGGTGGCGGGCATGAAAAAACCCACCGTTTCTCTGGTGCTGGGCGGGGGACATTCCATTGGAATTCCTCTGGCTGTGTGTACCAAAAAATCCTTCATCACCCCCACTGCCAGCATGACGGTTCACCCGGTGCGGATGACGGGACTGGTGGTGGGCGCGCCCCAGACATTCCGCTATTTTCAGCGCATTCAGGAGCAGATTGCAGATTTTGTCACCGCCAATTCTAAAATTTCCCGGGAAAAGTTTGAGCGCTATATGATGGCGACAGGGGAGATGGCCACCGATGTGGGAACCATTCTCTACGGCCGGGAGGCGGTGGCTTCCGGACTGATTGACAAGCTGGGGGGACTTAGCGATGCGCTTTCCGCTCTGCACAAAATGATAGACGGAGAAAAGCGGAAGGGGCGGAAATAAATTTGCCTTTTTGGGGGTGGAAATTATCGGAAGTTTGTGGTATCATACACTTATATGTTTGAGAAAGGGGAGCGGGTATGCACGACCACATTTTAATGTATCTTTTTTACGGTCTTGTGGCCGGCTTTTCCGAACTGACACCGGTTTCCGCTTCTGCCCACCGGGTGCTGTTTCCAACCCTGTTCGGCTTTGACAGTACCCGGCCGCTGCTGCAGCTTTTTGTTCACGGCGGCGTGCTGGGCGCACTTTTTTTGCTGTATTGGCAGCGCCTTTCCCACATTTATCGGGAGATGCAG
>JBGVGH010000018.1:0-16774 GCA_045121575.1 Faecousia sp. | reverse complement strand
CACGGTGCATGGCTCCCAGCCCCAGGCATGGTCAATCAGCAGTTCCGCGTTTTTCCCGAACAGCTTGTAAAGCTTCCCCTCGTTCTGCACCGAGCACAGCGCCACATCCCCCATGGTAAACATTCCGTTATCTTCCAGCTTCCTTGCATAGCCGCTGCCCACCCGCCAGAAGTCGGTCAGCGGCCGGTGCGACCACAGCTTTTCCCGAAAGCTCATTTCATCCAGCTGCGCAATGCGGACGCCATTTTCGTCAGCCGGAATGTGCTTTGCCACAATATCCATCGCCACCTTGCTGAGAAACAGGTTGGTGCCGATGCCCGCCGTGGCTGTAATGCCCGTAGCCGACAGCACATCCAGAATGATTTTCATCGCCAGCTGCCGTGCCGTGAGCCGGTAGGTACTCAAATAGTGGGTCACATCCATAAAAACCTCGTCAATGGAATATACCACAATATCCTCCGGCGCCACATATTTCATATAGATGCTGTAAATCCGGGTGCTGTACTGCATATAATAGGCCATCCGCGGCGGTGCAATGATAAAATCCACCGCCAATCCGGGATTGGCTTTCAGCTCCGAATCCATGTAGGAGCTGCCCTCCAGCCTTCCCCCGCCAAGCTTCTGCCGCCGGGCGGCATTGACCTCCCGCACCCGCTGCCGGGCTTCAAACAGGCGGCAGCGGCCGGAGATGCCGTAGGCCTTGAGCGTCGGCGTGACGGCAAGGCAGATGGTCTTGTCCGTGCGGCTTTCGTCCGCCACCACCAGATTGGTGTCCAGCGGGTCAAGCCCCCGCTCCCGGCACTCCACGGAGGCATAGAAGGATTTCAAATCAATGGCCAAATAAGTTCGCATTTCCATCCGCTCTCCCCTCCGCTTCCCTGGTTTCCTCTATTATACCCCATGCGCCGGAAATTTTCAAGATATTTTCACACATTTGTGCGAAAATATCTCACGCAATATGCAAATCGGCTGGCTTCTTCTGAAGCCAGCCAATTTGTTTTTTACAGCGCAAATGCAACCAATGCTACATTCTTGCCGGTCTTTTTGCTGATTTCCTGCTCCAGGTCGGTAATCTTCGCCAGTAGCTCCGCATTGTCGTTCAGAGCGGCGTACTTCACAGGGCTGTATGCTACCAGCACCACTTCCCTGCCCACCTTTTCGCTCAGTGCTTTTTCCAGTTCCGTAATGGACTGCAATGCCTCGTTCTGGCCCTCCAGATTGGTGTAGTTGTTCATCATGTAAGTTCTCCTTTCAATTATTCCAAATCCAGCTGCTTGTAGCGGATTGGTTTTTTGTTTGATACGGTGATGGCATAGCCCTCTCCGGGCTTTGGCTGCCACTGGTAGCGGTTCTTCCCCTCGCCGGGAAACCACAGTCCCATTGCCCCCGCAATCACTCCCCCGTGGGTTACAACCACCGTATTTGTGTCACGGGCGCAGATTTCCTCCAGCGCATTCATGGCTCTTGCCAGAGCCTCCGCCCCGCTCTCCCCGCCGGGGCAGCGGTTGGATTCGTTGTCCCCGGAAATCCATTCCTGGTAGGCAAGGTCGTCTTTCAGCTGCTCATAAGATTTCATCTCAAAGCAGCCAAAATCCATTTCCCGCAGTCTTTCATCTGCCCGGTAAGGCACGCCGGGGTAAAGAATTTCCATGGTTTCATTCGTGCGTTTCATACCACTGGTGAGATAGATTTCCCCTTTGGGATAAACGCGGCCCTGCAATTTGGCCCGGCCCTCCGGCGACAGGGACAGGTCGGTACTGCCGCAGTACAGGTGCTGCTCGTTTGCCACAGTGTTTCCGTGGCGAATCAGATAAAGCGTCATTTCAGTCTTTGCTCCAATCCGCAGAAAATTCGGCTGACCCGGTCAGCCTCCCGGCTCAAATATTGCACCATGGCACCGTTTTTCTGCCGCCAGAGCCGGTTTTCTGCCCCCATTGGCACCACGCCGCAGGAAATATCCCGGCAGATGAAAATGCTGTTTTCCCAGGCCGCCCGGTTTGCTTCCAGATAGTCCCGGGGCTCTATCCCCGCCTGAGCACAGGCGCGGGAAAACACTTCCAGATTGCGGACACACCGCTTGGAAAAGTCGATTTGCGTATCTTTGCAGGTGAAAACCTCCGCCGCCGTGACGCCAAACTGTGCCATGGCAAATTCCAGCTTTCCCTGATACGCACCGCCAATAATCAATACCATACTTTCTCCTCAAAGCAAAGCGTACACCGCTAAGGCGCACAGCTCTCCAATGGTCAGGGCATATCCGGCAATGTCCCCATTCATACCCTGAAGGGATTTGTAAGCCCGGCGCAGGGCCAGGCCGTACCCGGCCACGCAGCCAATCAGAACGAATCCGTATTTCCCCCACAGCCAAAATCCCAAAATCAGAAAAACACGCAGCATCACCGAAAGAATCGCCACATGGGATTTGGGCTTTTCCTGCCCGGCATATTGACTGGTGGACATGGGCGGCAGCGCTGTCACCGCAAGGGCGGAGCAGCACCGGCTCACCGCCGGAATGAAAATCAAAACCAGAAACAGTGCGTTTTCCTTTGCCGATGCGCACAGCGCAAACTGGGCCAGCACCAGCAGAACCACCCCAATCACCGCAAAATAACCCACATGGGAATCCTTCAGAATCTCCCGGCGGCGCTCCAGAGAGCGGTAGGATTTCACCGCGTCCGTCACATCCATAAATCCGTCCAGATGGAGAAATCCGGTGACAAGATAGGGGTAAAACGCCAGAATCAGCCCGGAAATCAGTGCTGGAAATTCAAATTTTTGACAAATCCAGGCCAAAAGCGCCCAAATTGCCCCCATTTCCAGCCCAACAAAAGGCAGAAACAGCAGCATTTTATCTCTTGCCTTTTCATCCCAAATATTCCAGGGAAAAGGAATGGCGCAGAACATCGTTCATAGATTTCTCCTTGCCCGGCAGAATTTGCTCTTCGCAAAGAAAAAAGCGCCGGTAAAAACCGACGCTGCCGCAAAAAGGGCGCACGATCCCCATGGGGCGTGCGTGTACACTTTGAGAGACGCGTCGCAGTATACCTTCATTTGTCCCATGCAAGTCTCCTGACTTGTGCTTCGAGTTTCCTCACGGCCCCGTCCCTACCTTCTCAGAAAAGATTCCAATGGCGGACTTTCATCCTGCGCTTTCGCGCTTCGGGCGGTTCCTTGCACGCACAGTACCGGTCGTGTGGGTTCTTACCCCGTTCATCTGAAGGCAAATACCTGATTAAAGCAATCGTTGCGGTAAATGCCAGCATGGTACATCTTATTTCGTTTTAAAAAGCAAAAATGGCTATGGCGATATCCACGAGAATATCACCATAACCATTTGGGTGGCATTCTGACAAAACAGTAGGTCTCCCGACTCGCGCCTCATGCAAAACAGGCTCTGCCTTCTCAGGGAAACTCCCAATGACTGGCTTTCGCCAACGAACCTGCTTCTAAACGCCCACGGTATTGGTCCATGCGGGGATTTGGCAACGCCTGACCCCATTTCCTTGTTAAGCTCCGAAACCTGGCGTACGCCTTTGCAGCAACAGAGCCTCTGCTTGTTTTTTCTTGCACATTATAGCGCGGCAGATTGGAAAATGCAAGCACCAGTTTTCTTTGCAAACTTATGCCAGCAATTTCAGGGCCAGGGTGAACACGCCCAGAATCATCAGTGCGCAGCCCACCACCCGGTTCAGTTTCCGGATTTCGCAGCGGTTTGCGAATTTCGCCGACACAATTGCCGCCAACAGGCAGGCTGCCACGATAACCGCCACAGGGAGTGGCGTCATTCTGGCGCCCATGGAAAAATGGCTGACCGCGCCCGTCAGGGCGACCACCGACATAATCAGGGTACTGGTGCCCACCGCAACTTTCAGATTATAGCCCAGCAGCACGGAAAACACGGTCAGCATTAAAATACCGCCGCCACTGCCTGTGAAGCCGCAGATAAAGCCGATAAACAAGCCGCAGACGACCGCCAGCACGGTTTTTGCCCGGCTGGTGCCGGAACTTGCGGCTTCGGTGCTGTCCGCTCCCCCGACCATGGGTTTGAGCAGGAATTTCAGGCCCAAAAAGATGGTCGTTGCCATGGAGATAAAGCCCAGTCCGTCGGGCGCTGCCTGGCTGAACAAATAGCCGCAGAAGCTGCCGATAACCGTCCCGAGGAAGGCCGTCATCATCACAAGAAGGCCCCGCTTTAAATCAATATTCTTATTTTTGTGATAGGTGTAGGCAGTTAGCAAACTTGCCAGCACATCGGCAGACAGCGCCACCGTCACCGCGTTATAGCTCTCCCAGCCGCAGACGCTGACCAGCAGCGGCGTAATCACCACCGCCGCGGAAAGCCCCGCCAGTCCCGTCACAACACCGGCCCCAAGCCCGGCAATGATGTAAATGATCCATTCCATATGGCAACAATCCTTATTTTTCGATTTCGCAGCCATGCCGCATAAGCGATATCATCTGCGATTTTGCTCCTTTTGTCAAGAAATAAAGTGTAAACAATTTTCATCTCCGACGCCGGAACGAAAAAAGCAGGAGCTGCCCCACTTTTTGTGAGGCAGCCCCTTTGATGATTATTTTTTACAGCAAGATGGCAGTGAATGCCTGGGCAGCCAGGTAGATGACAAAGGCGGTCACAAGCAGAGCTCCCTTGCCTTCCCCACCGGAAATCAGCCGCCGGCGAACGGAGGTAAACAGCAGCCCCGTCACCGTGAACACCGCGCCGCCAATCAGCCCGGTTTTCCAGCAGGTGTGCCAGCAGGTGAAGCCTGCCATCAGCGGAAGCAGGGTAAAGCTCAGCACCGCCAGTACCGCGGTGCAGCCCCAGCATTCCACCTCTTTCGCGCCCAAAAACGCGCTCAGCAGCAGCGCCGCCAGGCTCAGCAGCACCATGTTGGGAATGTTGAGCTGTGGGAAATTCACCGCGGGAAACAGAACCTTTCCCACCATGACAAAGACCAAGGCGGCAAACAGCACCGCCGTCAGCAGAACATTCAAAATATAGGGATTTTTCTTCATAGACTTAACCTCCCCAGGATGTGGCGCCGGAATCCGCGTCCGCACCGGTCACAAAGGCAACAGCGGAGTTGACGCTGCGGGCAACGGCCTTGGAGGTGACGGTGGCGCCGGTGAGAGCATCCACATTCTCCCCGATTTGGGCATCGCCCTGGGTGTTCAGAAACTGCCTCAGGAAATCTGCATTGGTCATGGCTTCGTAGCCAAGGCCCCAGGTTTCGCTCATCTGCCGAACCTGCAGACCTGTCACCTTTCCGTCATTGCTGACACCCACCAGCATCACAATGTCACCTGCATAGCCCCGGGTCTGGGTCAGCACCACATAGCCGGTTTCTCCCTTATAGGTGGCACGGATGTTGGCATCCTCTCCGGTGTAGGGTTCTTCCGCAAAGCTGGTGCTGCCGGGAAGCAGGGTCTGCATTTTATTCAAAAGCTCCGCCTGCTCATTCTTTTCCCGCACCGGGCGCAGGATGTTAAAGCCTGCCAGCAGCAACACCGATGCCAGCACGAGGGCCAGCACGGGGGCAATCCATTTCTTAACCACGAGCGGCACCTCCCTTCTTCTGGCCATAGCGGCGGGGCGGTGTCAAGCGGTCAATGACCCACACCGCCAGATTCATCAGCAGGATGGCATAGGTCACGCCCTCGGGGAAAATGCCGAAATAGCGGAAAATCACCGTCAGTACGCCGCAGCCGATGCCGTAGAGAATCTGACCCACCGGGGTAACGGGAGAAGTTGCATAGTCGGTTGCCATGAAAATGGCACCCAGCATCACGCCGCCGGAGAGCAGGCTGTAGAGCATCCAGGAAAGGGCGCTGTCCGTCTTGTGAAATACCAGGGTGATGAGTGCCACAGAGCCGAGATAAGCCAGGGGAATCCGGGGAGAAATCACCTTTCTGACCACCAGATACACCCCGCCCAGAATCAGCGCCAGGGCGGAAATCTCACCGATGGAGCCGGGGCAGTTGCCCAGGAACATATCCAACAGGCTCTCCTCCGGAAGTGCGGGCATCACCATGTGGTGCAGCGGAGTTGCGCCGCTGACGCCGTCCACCCCCACATAGCGGGTCACGGTGGCGGGGAACAGCAGCATCACGAAAGCTCTGGCAGACAGGGCGGGATTAAACACATTCTGGCCCAGGCCGCCGCACATCATCTTGGTCACCACAATGGCAAACAGGCTTCCCAGCGCCACCACGCCCAGATTGGCAGAGGCCGGCAGCGTCAGCGCAAAGAGCATACCCGTCACCAGAGCGGAGCAGTCGGGCAGGGTGTTTCGCTTTTTCAGCAGCAGATTATAGCCGCACTCCCCTGCCACAGCCGCCGCCATGGACACCAGTACCACCAGCAGCGACCGCGCGCCCAGCACAAAAGTGCCAACCGCCAGCGCCGGCAGCAGTGCCAGCACCACATCCAGCATCAGCCGGCTGGTGCGGAAATCGCCTCGAATATGAGGAGAAGTCGCAACTGTCAAATTCATTTTTTCTCCTCCTTTGCTTTTTCTTCCGCCATGGCCTGCCGCACCAGCGCCTTGCCCTTGCGGAACATCTCCACCAGGGGAAGCTTGCCGGGACAGGTAAAGGCGCAGCATCCGCACTCCATGCAGTCAAGCAGGTGCAGGCGCTTGAGTTCTTTCACATCTCCCGCCACGCTGTACCGGCCCAGATACAGCGGCTGCAGGCCCATGGGGCAGACCCCCACGCACTTGCCGCAGCGCAGGCAGACCGGGTTTTCCGCCGCGCCGTTTTCATCCCGGCACAGGCACAAAATGGCGTTGGTGGCCTTCACCACCGGGACAGACAAATCGCTCTGGGCAAAGCCCATCATGGGGCCGCCGCTGATGACCCGCTCGGTGTGGTCATTCAGCCCGCCGGCCTTCTCAATCACATCATGGAAAGGCGTACCGAAGCGGACGATAAAATTCTGGGGCTTCCGGATGGCTTCGCCGGTGACGGTGACGATTCGCTGGGTCATGGGCAGGCCCAGGCACACCGCCCGGTAAATGGCGGCAAAGGTTGCCACATTGAACACGGCGCAGCCCACGCTGACAGGGAGCTGCCCGGAGGGCACCTGCCGCCCGGTCACCGCCTGAATCAGCTGTTTTTCCGAACCCTGGGGATACCGGGTGGGCAGCACCTTCAGCTCGATGTTGGGAAACTCCTTCAGCAGCGGCTTCAAAATCTCCAGCGCCTTCTGCTTGTTGTCCTCCACCGCCAGCACCACCCGCTCCGGCTCCAGAACCTGAGCAAGAATCTGCATTCCCTGCAACACCTGCCGGGGGTTGGTACGCAGCAGAGAGTCATCTGCCGTGATGTACGGCTCGCATTCGCAGGCATTGGCAATCAGGGTATCGGCGTGGCCCATGGCAGACAGCGCCTTGACGCTGCCGGGGAAGGCCGCGCCGCCCATGCCAACGATACCGGCGTTGCGGATGGTATTGAGAATGGTTTCGTTGTCCATTTGGGCTACATCGTTGGGATGTACCTCCACCGGGGTGTCCTGAAAGTCATTGTCAATGACCACCGCCATAATCTGCCGTCCGCTTGTATGGGGACGGGGTTCTACTGCCACCACCGTGCCGGACACGGAGGCGTGTACCGGGACACACAGTCCTTCCCCATCGCCGATTTTCTGACCGCGCAGCACATGGTCCCCCACCGCCACCAGGGGCGTGCAGGGTGCGCCGATGTGCTGCACCATGGGAATGACCACCTGCTTGGGGATGATGGCTTCAAAATCCGTCACCGTGGTGGACATTTCCTTATTGTATTTCGGATGAACACCTCCGAAAAACAAGTGTTTCATTGATTTCACCTCTTATGTTCTCATGATTTTTTCAAATCCGGGTGTCTTGTATTCGTTCCCCGCCGCGTCCAGCCAGAAAGCCTCCGCTTCCAGATTGGAAAGCAAAGTCTTCCCTTCCTCCAGCGTCATGGTAAACAGCGCCGTGGAAAGTGCGTCCGCCAGGCCGGAATCCGCGCACACCACCGTGACCGACCGCCAGCAGGCGGCCGGCATCCGGGTGTCGGGGTCAATGATGTGGTGGTAGGCTTTTCCATCCACCGTGTAGGTGCGCTGATAGTCCCCGCTGGTGACAACGCTGCCGCCGGACACATAGAGGGTGTGCAAATATTCCCCTCCCGCCGGATTCTGGATGCCAATGACCCAGGGAGTGCCGTCCGCCGTTTTGGGGCCGGTGGCGCAGACATTGCCGCCCACGCTGATGAGCAGCCCCTGGGGGGCATTTTCCGCCACACGCTGGGTTGCCCAGCCCTTGGCGATAGCCCCCACATCCAGCCGCATTTCGGGGTCTGCCAGGTAGACGGTGGAAGATGCCTCGTCCAGAATTACCTTATCCATATCCGTATGCAGCGCCGCTTCTTCCAGCGCCATTCTATCCGGAATGGTGGCGTTTTCCGGGTCATTGATGCCCGCCTGCCGGGCGTCGTGCCACAGCTTCAGCACGCTTCCCATGGCGGCATTCACCTTTCCGCCGCTCAGTTCATAATACCGCTTGCAATCCTTCAGCAGTTCCAAAACGGCTTTCTCCACCTGCACGGGAGCGATTCCCGCGTTGTCATTCACCGTTTTCAGATTGTTGCGGCCGGGGTATTCCTCGTAAATATCGAACAGCTCATGGTAGTAGAGCAGCTCGTCGTGGATATTCTGGCTCATTTCCCGGAACGCTTCCTCGCTGTCTGCCCGGCCGACGATGGTGGTCACGGTGTCAAACAGGTTGAGGAAGGTGGCGGTGTACTGCTTCTGGCCGGAGGCCGCAGGCGCAGCGCAGCCGGCAAGCAGCAGGCTCAGGCTCAGCAGGAAAACAGCAATGCGCCGCATCAGCCCATCGCCTTGGCAATCAGTGCCATGAAGCCGCCGATGGCGATGGTCACGGAGGATGCCAGATCCGTGCCGTCAGCGGGCTTGGTGGTTTCGGTCACGGAGATACCCGCCACCTGAGATGCGGTCTTGCCGGTGACATACTGGGCAAAGGCAGCGGCCTGCTCGTTCCACTCGGCTTTTGCACCGCCCCAGGCCACCATGCCGTAGCTGGCGCCCTGCTCATTTTTGGTCTGGACAGGCTTGGTCAGGTCGGTGGTGATGACGCCGGTAGCGTCAAAGGCAACCTTGGCCTGGATGGAATCGATGTAGCAGGAGGTGATAACCCCATCTTTGCGGGTCAGCACGGTGATGTCCGCATCCAGCTGCGCCTGACCGTTCTTTTCTCCGGCAGAGGTGCTTTCGCTGAGCTTGGGCATCACAGCCAGAACCAGCTCGTCGCCGGCTTCGGCACCCCGATTCTCGGCGTTCTGCACCGCCTTTTCCACGGCTTCTACAAAGCCGCCGATTTTAATGGTGACGGAAGAAGCCAAATCCGCGTCGGCAGGATTGCCGGACTCGGTCACGGCAATGCCCTTAACCTGCTCCACGGTCTTGCCGGTGACATACTGGGCAAAAGCAGCAGCCTGCTCGTTCCACTCGGCCTTGGCGCCGCCCCAGGCCACCATGCCGTAGCCCGCGCCCAGCTCGTTCTTGGTGGAAACGGCGGCGGAAACATCGGAGGTGATCACGCCCTTTTCATCAAAGCTCACCTTGGCAGAAATGCCGTCAATCAGGCAGTCCACAATCACGCCGTTTTTATCCACGGCAACCGCAGCAATGGTCACATCATAGCTGACCGTGCCATCCTTGCTGTCGCCAAGGTTCGTCAGCACAGCAAGGCCGGTTTTCAGTGCGCCCTCAGCTTCCACAGCAGGGTTGGTAGGCTGGGGATTGCCCTCGGTGGGGCAGGTGCAGTTTCCGATCACCACGGTGGTGCCCACACAGCCGGAAAGCAGGCAGGCAAACATGGAAATCGCCAGCAGAATCGTCATAATTTTCTTCATATTGTTCCTCCAAAAATAGTGTATATCTGCACATTTCATTTGGAAATGTAGTCAGCAAACCGGTTTCCGATAATTTTGAGAACCCCTGCCCCGGCTGTGCCGGTGGCCATTCCGGTGGCAATGGCCACCAGCAGAAGATAGGGCAGATACGCCCCCACATACACCGATTCCAGCAGCACCATCGCCGCCAGAATCTGTCCAATGTTGTGCGCCGCCGCGCCCAGCACGCTGACGCCGTAAACGGAAAAGCAGGGAATCCTGCGGCACAGGGCCATGACGCTCATGGCAAGCAGTCCCCCCGTCATGGAAAACAGCAGTCCGGTGATGCCGCCGCCAAAGACCGCACCCATGATGCACCGGGGCACCAAAATGGCAAAAGCCGCCTTCGTTCCCAGCAGATACAGGGCAATCAGCGTCACAATATTGGCAAGCCCCAGCTTCACGCCGGGCAGCGGAATCACCATTTGCAGCGGGATAAACCGCTCCAGATAGGAAAGGGCCAGCGCCAGCGACAGCAGCACCGCGCACAGGGTCAGTTTTCTTGTCTTTTTCATCACTCACCCCACCACAAAATCCACATCACCGCTGCGCCCCACGATGCGCACCTCCACCCCATTGGGCAGGCACACCAGGCTTCTGCCCACGGTGGAAATCGCGCCGCTGTACACGCAGTCATGCCCGGGGCAGTCCGACTGGGTGATGGACACCTTACCGCCGGACACCGCAATCACATTTTCATAAGTGCCCTGCAGGGTGTACTGCCCATCCTGGGAAAGGGGCATGGTCTGTACAAGCACGCCGTTGTGGTAAATTTCCACCACCGCCGACTGAGCCGGTTTGGGAAGAAACAGCACAAATACCAGCGCCGCCAGCAGTACCACCGCACCGATGGCGATGCAATCTCCTTTTTGAAAGTGCAGACGCATGCTTCTCCCCCCTTCTCAGTGCAAAATCTCGGATTATTATACGGTTTCGCAGGCTTTCTGTCAAGAAAAGCCGAACCGGATACAGGTATTTCCAGCATATTGTACCGAAAATAAGCCTGCTTGTCTGTTTGAAATCAAACAAATTCCAAAGAAATACAAAGCGGGCAGGCATTTTC
The DNA here is from genome assembly GCA_045121575.1 of Faecousia sp. GTDB lineage: Bacteria > Bacillota > Clostridia > Oscillospirales > Oscillospiraceae > Faecousia. The sequence goes on along the minus strand of JBGVGH010000018.1, from coordinate 5,772 downwards.
CGCCCGCCCGCCATCAATTATTGCAACGAACGCAGCTTTTCCCGCAGGGAAAGCAGGTCATCAAAGGTTTCCGGCCGCTTGTTCACATCCCGCAGCAGCGCCGAGGGGTGATACATGGCCATCATCCAAATGCCGTCTTTTTCGGTCCACTGTCCATGCTCCTGGGTGATGCGAAAATCCTCCCGAATCAGGGCTTTGGCCGCGATTCTGCCCAGGCAGACCACAATTTTCGGTGAGATCAGCTCTATCTGCTGCCGCAGGTAGCCCATGCAAGCCTCCTGCTCTGTTTCCAGCGGGTCCCGGTTGCGGGGCGGGCGGCACTTGACAATGTTTGCAATGTAGCAGCCGTTTCTGTCCAAATCGATGATGGACAACATCTCATCCAGCAGCTTTCCCGCAGGGCCGACGAAAGGCTCGCCCTGCAAATCCTCCTGTTCCCCTGGGCCTTCCCCCACGAACAGCACATCCGCCTGCCGGTTGCCCACGCCGAACACCACATGGTGGCGCTTCTCACACAGCCCGCACCGGGTGCAGGAGTTGCATACGGATTCCAGCGTTTTCCAATCTGTCATTTCCTTTGCCTCCTTGTTCCGTCCGTTTCTCTCTTTTTCCCGGCAGACCTCCGCCAGAGGACAACGCCTGCCAATGCTGCAAGCGCCAAAATGCCGATGATAGCCACCGGGGAGATGCCGCTCTTTCCCGGATTACGGTCAGCGGTTTGAATCACGCTGCCGGCAAGTGCCACATCATGCCCCGCCAGAAGCCGGACGGAGCCAATGGGCACGCCGTTATAGCGAACCTGAAGCGTCCCCACCGCCTGCCCCGCCTGAACTGGGGCGGTCAGGGCGGCGCTGTCCATCTGCGGTTCCAATTGCAGCTTGCTGCTGTCAAATTTCACCGGCAGCAAGGCAAACACATCCGCTTCCGGCGTGACCACCACATGGTTTTCGCCCCCTTCTACGGGGTACAGGCCGAAGTTCTGCCCGGCCCCCAGCACCTGCTGCACGGCAAAGCCCTCAAAGCCCAAATTCAGCAGTTTACTGCCCTCTTTAAAATTGGTATAGCTGGTAACTGCGCCGCCGGACACCTTGGCCTGGGCGGACATCACCACGCACAGGTAACGGCTGCCCTCCTGCTCCGCCACGCAGACCAGGCTGCGATCCTGGGTGGTGACAGCGGCAGGCTTGCCGCCGGTGACTCTGGCGTCAAAATAGGGGCTGTCGGGATTCATCATAAAGTTTGTGGTATGCAGCGTCCGGGCAGCGGATTTGTTGGTGGCAGGCACCGTGTATTCCGTCACGCCGAACAGCTGTGTAAACCGCAGGTTGCCAAGTGCCTCCACCGTAATCAGCGCCAAATCCCGGGCGGTGGAATACTGATTGGCATCTGACAGGCCATGGACATTTGTAAAATGGGTATTTGCGCAACCCAGAGTTGCGGCCCGGGCGTTCATTTTCTCCACAAACGCCTGCTGAGAGCCGGCAATATGCTCCGCCACCACAGCGCAAGCATCATTGGCAGACGACACCATGATGCAGTAAAGCAAATCCCGCAGGGAGATTTCCTCCCCCGCCTTCAGCCCCGCCGATACGGCGCCCGGGCTGACGGAATCCAATGTACTGCGGCGCACCGTCACCACATCATCCAAATTCCCTTCCTCCAGGGCAATCAGAGCGGTGAGCACCTTGACAATGCCGGTGGGGCTGATGCGCAAATCCGGCTGATAGGCATAAACCAGGGTATCCGTATTCATTTCATACAGCACCACCGCCTTGGCGGTGCCCTCATAGTCCCCGTTTCCCGCCAGCGCCTGCTGCGCCAGCAGGCCGGATGGCGTAGATGCCGTGGCCGTTACCGGCAGAATCCACCCCAGGCAGAGAAAAACCGCCAGCAAAATACCAAATTTTTTCATATTCTTCCCTCAATATTCCAACGCCGGACTTGTCCGCCGGGCAATCATCGTGTATAATGACATATTATAGCAATGATTTTCGCCCCAGTCAATGAAGGAGGTTGCATTTGCCCATGAAAAACAGCGTTCTTGCCATTTTCCTGTCGGTCACACTTTCTTTTGCTACCTTTGTTGCCGGATTCTATTGGGGCCGGAACGATGACCCCTACCCCATCGAGGTTTCCGCCTCCGTTTCCACCACCGCGCCCACCAATACACCCACCGTGGCACCAGGCACGCCCAGAGTTCCTTCTGTCACCGCGCCCACCTCTCCCACTTCCGATTCGACAGAACCTGCCGCTTCCCAGCCCGCGGAGAAAATCAACCTGAACACCGCCACGCTGGAACAGCTGGACAGTCTGCCCGGCATTGGCCCCGTTCTGGCGCAGCGGATTTTGGACTACCGGGCGCAAATCGGCGCTTTCAAAAGTGTGGAAGAATTGCTGGAAGTCAAGGGCATCGGGGAGAAAACCCTGGCTGAGCTCATGGACTATGTAACCGTTTAAGGAGGGTTTGTGATGAAAATACTTGTAGTGGATGATGAAGCCCTGCTGGTCAAGGGTATCCGCTTTAATCTGCAAAACGAGGGCTATGAAGTGGTCACCGGCTCCACCGGACTGGAAGCGGTGCATCTGGCCCGGGACCCAGCGGTGAACCTCATCATTCTGGATGTGATGATGCCGGAAATGGACGGTCTGACCGCCTGCAGCAAAATTCGGGAATTTTCCAATGTTCCCATCATTTTTCTCACCGCCAAGGCCGATGATATGGATAAGCTGATGGGCTTTGAGCATGGGGCGGACGATTATCTGACCAAGCCCTTCAACATTCTGGAGCTGAAAGCCCGCATTAAGGCCCTGCTTCGCCGGGCCAACGCCGAAGAAAAAGAAACTTCCAATCTTTTGACCATCGGAAACATTTCCCTGGATTTGGATGGAAAAAATGCCATTGTTTCCGGCAAAACCGTGGATTTGACCGCCAAGGAATTTGATGTGGTGGAATTTCTCATGCGCAATGCCAACCGGGTCTACTCCCGGGAGGCGCTGCTGGACACCATCTGGTCTTACGAATACCGCAGCGACATCCGCACCGTGGATGTCCATATCCGCCGCCTGCGGGAAAAGCTGGAGGAAAATCCGGCGGAGCCCAAGTATCTGATGACAAAGTGGGGGGTTGGTTACTATTTCCGAAAGTAAAAAGCCCAAGCTGCGGGCATTCTCCAGCTCCCAGTTTCAGTACGCCGTCACCTATGTGCTGGTGACGCTGGTGGTGCTGCTGTTTCTGAACATCTACTGCGCCACGGTCAACGAAGAGCTTTTCCGGCAGAACAAGCAGACCACATTGTCGGAACGGACTACCCTCGCTATCTCCGAAATTCGGGCAGCAGGCGAGCTGACCCCGCTCATTGCCACCCAGGCTGTCAACCGCACGGGAATGTACCGCATGGAACGGGTGGTAATTGCCGACTGTGACGGCAAAATCATGTACGACCGTTCCCTGCGAACCGGCGGGCAGGATGCCGCCCTCATCCCGGAGCTGGAGGCCGCCCTGCAGGGGGAGGACAGCTTTTCCTGGAGCTTTGAGGAGGGCATCATCACCGCCGTCATCGCCGCGCCCATCAAAGACGGCGGCAAAATTCTGGGCGGCATCTACATTCTGGATGTGGACGACGACAGCGGACGGCTGCTGCAAAGCCTCCATACCAACATCTTTACCATCACCCTGGTGCTGGAAATCGGCCTGATTGCCTTTGCCATTGTCTATGTGCACACCTACTCCCGCCGCCTGAAAAAAATCACCTCCTCCATGCACATCATTCAGGAGGGAGATTTTTCCCACAAGGTGGAGCTGCCGGGTCACGACGAGCTTTCCCTTCTGGCAGACGAGTTCAACTACCTGACCGAACGGCTGCAAATCTCCGAAAACAAGCGGCGGCAGTTTGTTTCCGACGCCTCTCACGAGCTGAAAACCCCGCTGGCCTCCATCAAGCTGCTGTCCGACTCCATTTTGCAGTATGACATGGACATGGAAACGGTGCGGGAATTTGCCGGTGACATTGGGAACGAAGCTGACCGTCTCAACCGCATGACCCAGAAGCTGCTGGCGCTGACCAAAAACGAATCGGATACCGCCAACGCGGATGCGGAAATCATCTACATGGCTCCCACGGTGGAACGGGTGGTAAAAATGCTCAGCGGCATTGCCCAATCTAGCCGCATCACCATCACCACCGACTTGCGGGAGGACACGCCGGTGCTGCTGCAGGAGGATGATTTGTATCAAATCACCTTCAATCTGGTGGAAAACGGCATTAAGTACAACATTCCCGGCGGCAGCCTGTCCATTTCCCTGCACCGGCAGGAGGATATGGCAGTGCTGCGCATCAGCGATACCGGCGTGGGCATTCCCCCGGAATCCATAAACCATGTGTTTGAGCGGTTCTACCGGGTGGACAAGGCCCGCTCCCGCCAGTCCGGCGGCAGCGGACTGGGGCTGGCCATCGTCCGGGCCATGGTGGAGCGGAACAACGGCGAAATCCATCTGCAAAGCACCGTGGGCAAGGGCACCACCTTTACGGTGGCATTCCCCTGCTTTGACTTGGCAGAAGAAACGGAAAGTGAGGAAACCCCATGAAATTCATCTCCTGGAATGTCAACGGCCTGCGCGCCTGCGTGGGAAAGAATTTTCTGGAAGATTTTACCCGATTGGACGCAGATTTTTTCTGCCTGCAGGAAACCAAGCTACAGGCCGGGCAAATTGACTTGGATTTGCCGGGATACCAGCAATATTGGAATTACGCGGAGAAAAAGGGCTATTCCGGCACCGCCATTTTCGCAAAGCACCCTCCCCTTTCCGTGCAGTACGGCATCGGCGTTCCGGAGCTGGACACCGAGGGACGGCTGATTACATTGGAATATGACCATTTTTACCTTGTCACCTGCTACACCCCCAACGCCCAGGAGGGGCTGGCCCGCATTGACCACCGGCTGCAATGGGAGGAGGCCATCCGTGCCTATCTTTCCCGGCTGGATAAAGAAAAGCCTGTGATTTACTGCGGCGATTTGAATGTGGCCCACAATGAAATCGACCTGAAAAACCCCGCTTCCAACCGGGGCAACGCCGGTTTCTCCGACCAGGAACGGAAGGCGTTTACCGATTTGCTCAGCAGCGGCTTTACCGACTCGTTCCGCTTTCTCTACCCCGATACCACCGGGGCATACAGCTGGTGGAGCTACCGCTTCAACGCCCGGAAGAACAACGCCGGATGGCGCATTGACTATTTCGTGGTGTCCGACCGTCTGAAAGACCGCATTGTGGATGCCAAAATCCACGCCGATGTGCTTGGCTCCGACCACTGCCCGGTGGAATTGGAACTGAATGTGTAACCACAACCTTCGTCAGCCCGGGTAGCCTTGAAATCTTGACAGAGCGCCTTCTTTATGATACAATTTCCCTGACAAGTTGAATGCCTTGATAATTTTTTGAAATTACCTAAGGATAAACAAACACACAAAAGCTCTCTTTAGGTAAGCCTAAAGGGAGCTTTTCGGTCTTTTTGACCCGAAATTTTAAAGGAGGTGCTTTCATTTGATGAAACGGAAAAGCTTGAAGCTGTTTTTGGTGCTGGGGGTGGTTCTCTTGAGCCTCCTTGCTTCCGGCTGCACGCCGCAGGAAGAGCATACGGCAAAATCGGTTTCTGCCAGTGATATTCAAAACATTATCGACTATACACATCCTGAATCGGTTCAGATGACATTTTATTTTGACGATAAGGTTCGGCATATCAATTCTGGCACATACACATTTTACACCGCAGAAAT
>JBGVGH010000017.1:0-9119 GCA_045121575.1 Faecousia sp. | reverse complement strand
CAAGTGCGACGAGCTGGGCAACCTGAACAACTGGTGGACCAAGGCCGACGAGCGGAAATTCAACAAAAAAGTCAAGGCCATGATTGCCCAGTTCGACGGCATCGAGCTGCCCTGGGGCACCGTCAACGGCAAGTTCACCGTCAGCGAGAACATCGCCGATAACGGCGGCATGGCGGTGACGCTGGATATTATGTCCCATTCCGAGGGGGTTTCCTTTGAGGAATACTTCACCAACTGGGCAAGAGTCTGGTGCCAGAAGGCAAAGCCGGAATATCAGGCGCTGCTGCTGCAGGTGGATGTCCACGGCCCCAGCTACCTCCGGGCCAATATGCCCCCCAGAAACTTCCCGGAGTGGTATGCTGCCTTCGGTGTGAAAAAGACCGACGGCATGTATCTGGCCCCCTCCAAGCGGGTTGTGATTTGGTAATCCCCCTTTCAAAAACAGCGTAAAAAGGCGGCACCGGCCCAAATGGGACGGTGCCGTTTGCCATGGGAAGAATACAATGGGTTTCTTTCCCCAAAATGTAGAAAATTCGATTGACAACTGCCCTCTGGGTGGTAAAATAGAGGGTGGAAAATGATTTCAAGGAGGTGGCGTCATGGACATAGACCCTGGTATTCCCGAGCGAAGTAGAAAGCGGCCCGTGACGGCCCGTCGCCTCGCTCCAAAATAATTTTTTGGAGGTAAACTCATGGCAGAACGCTTTGAAATTATGGAAAACGCCCTCCTGAAAATGCTGGAGGAGAAAAAATACGCCACGCTCCGTGACCTGCTTGCCACCATGAACCCGGTGGATGTGGCGGGGATGTTTGACAATCTGGAAAAGGAGCGCATTCCCCTGCTTTTCCGGCTGCTGCCCAAGGAACTGGCGGCGGAAACCTTTGTGGAAATGGACCCGGAGCAGCAGGAGCTGCTGATTCGGGGCTTTTCCGACAATGAGCTGAAGGAAATTCTGGCAGAGCTGTATGTGGATGACGCGGCGGATTTGGTGGAGGAAATGCCTGCCAATGTGGTCAAGCGGATTTTGCAGCACGCCGACCCGGAGCTGCGCTCCTCCATCAACCAGATTCTGCGCTACCCGGAATACTCCGCAGGTGCCCTGATGACCACGGAATATGTGTCGCTGCGCCCGGATATGACGGTGGAGGAGGCTATTTTGCGCATTCGCCGCCAGGGCGTGGACAAGGAAACCATCTACACCTGCTATGTCACCAAGGGCCGCAAACTGCTGGGCCTGGTGACGGTGAAGGATTTGCTTCTGGCAGATGATGACGAAACGCCGGTGGAGGAAATCATGACCACCAATCTGATTTCCGTCACCACCCACACCGACCAGGAGGAAGTGGCAAGGCTGTTCAGCCGCTACAATTTCCTGGCGATTCCTGTGGTGGACATGGAAAACCGGATGGTGGGCATCGTCACCTTTGACGACGCCATGGATGTGCTGGAAGAGGAAGTCACCGAGGATATGGAAATCATGGGTGGTATGACCCCCTCGGAAAAGCCCTATATCCGCAGCACCCCCTTCGACCTGTTCCGGCACCGGATTCCCTGGCTGATGCTGCTGATGGTGTCGGCCACCTTTACGGGCATGATTATTTCCTCCTTTGAGGATGCCCTCAGCCTGCTTCCTGCCCTGACCGCCTTTATTCCCATGCTGATGGACACCGGCGGCAACTGCGGCTCCCAGTCCTCGGTGACGGTGATTCGCGCCCTGAGTCTGAATGAACTGCGATTCCAGGATATTCTGCGGGTCATCTGGAAGGAAGTCCGGGCGGCGGTGCTGTGCAGCGTGGTGCTGGCAGGCGTCTGCTTCCTGAAAATTCTGCTGGTGGACCGGATGCTGCTGGGCAACGAAAGCATCAGCCTGATGGTCAACGGCGTGGTGTGCCTGACGCTGGCGGTGACGGTGGTCATTGCCAAGGTGGTGGGCTGCTCGCTGCCCCTGCTGGCGAAGAAGTTGGGCCTGGACCCGGCGGTGATGGCAAGCCCCTTTATCACCACCATCGTGGACGCGCTGAGCCTGCTGGTGTATTTCCTGTTTGCCAAGACCCTGCTGGGGCTGTAAAAGAAAATTCAAACGGAAGGGCCTGTTGCCGTATTTGGCAGCAGGCCCTTTTATGTCATTCTGAGCGAACGAAGTGAGTCGAAGAATCTCCGCCTTACTCCATGAGATCCTTCGACTCCGCTGACGCTCCGCTCAGGATGACAAGGGGATGGCATTTCCATGGGAAATGCCCGGGCAGCCGGGGACGGGTGTCCCTACGGTGTCTATCGGTTGCGACATAAAAAAACCGTGTTCTTTCGTCAAAAATCGAATTTTCCCATTGCTATTTGGAGCATTCTGTGGTAGCATAGAAAAATTGCATAGAAAGAAGACAGGATTATGAATGTATTAGAATCGCTCCATCATCCGGAAAAATATTTCCGGGTTCTTTTCAAATGGGGAACTCTGGGCGTCCTCATCGGACTGCTGGGCGGGCTGCTGGGCGCCGCCTTTCACTTTTGCCTGCACTTTGTGACCCAAATCCGCCGGGAGGCCCCCTGGGTTTTGTATCTGCTGCCCCTGGGCGGCCTGATGACCATTGGGCTGTACCGGGTCACCGGCCTGCGGAATAACCGGGGCACCAACGAAATCATCAGCGCCGTGCTGAAGGGGGAAACGGTCCGTTCCGCCATCGGCCCGGTGATTTTCCTGGCCACCGCCATCACCCACTTTTTCGGCGGCTCTGCGGGCCGGGAGGGTGCCGCCCTGCAAATCGGCGCTTCCGCCGCCTCTGCTCTGGGCAAAGTGGTGCATCTGAAGGAGGCGGAGAAAAAGCTGCTGGTCATGAGCGGCATGAGTGCCGTCTTTGCAGGGCTGTTCGGCACGCCTCTGACGGCCACCATTTTTACCATGGAATTTGCCTCCGTGGGTACCATTTTCTCCCCCGCACTGCTTCCCTGCTTTTTGTCTGCCTACACTGCCGCCACCTTGTCGGCCAGCTTCGGGGTGCTGCCTGAAACCGTGGTGCTGACTCAGGAAATAGCGACAAGCGGCATCCTGTGGTTACAGCTGCTGGGTCTGGGCATTGGGGTGGGAGTGCTTGGCATCGGAATGTGCCTGCTGTTTCACCAGACGGAGCATTTTGCAAAGAAACTCATCAAAAATGACTGGCTCCGGATTCTTGCCGGCTCCGGCCTTCTGATTTTGATGACGGTTCTGGCAGGAAACCAGCGCTACAACGGCGCCGGCATGGAAATGGCCCTGCTGGCGGTGGACGGGCAGGCCCAGTGGTATGATTTCCTGCTGAAAATGGTCTTTACCGCCGTCACCCTGGCCGCCGGCTTCAAAGGCGGCGAAATCGTCCCCACCTTCTGCGTCGGTGCCACCTTCGGCTGTGTATTTGGTGCGCTGCTGGGACTGGACCCGGGGTTTGCCGCGGCGCTGAGCCTGGTGGCCCTGTTCTGCTCCGTCACCAACAGCCCCATCGCCGCCCTGTTCCTCAGCGTGGAGATGTTTGGAAGCCGGTACATCTACCCCTTTGCGCTGGTGTGCGTGGTGGTGTTTGTGATTTCCGGCAACTGGGGGCTTTACACCAGCCAGGAAATTCGCTTCTCCCGGGCAAGATTTGTGAAAAAGAGCCACTAAAAAATCCATTTGTAGAAGCGGCCCTACCGAAAAATGGCGCACTGCCCTTGACAGTGCGCCATTTCTGCAACGCATCTCCGTTTATCGGGCGCGCCGTTGGCGCGCGGGACTCTCCCACGGCCTAAAAAGTGTCCACCGGACACTTTTCCCACCAGTGTGCGCACTGGTGTCGGCCTTTCGAGTCCCATCACCCCCGAATACCCATATAAAAAACGAGGATACCAAATGGTATCCTCGTTTTTTATGGGGTGGGTGATGGGACTCGAACCCACAACGCCCGGAACCACAATCCGGTGCTCTGCCAATTGAACTACACCCACCATATTCACTTGAACGCTGAAGAGCTTGGCACGCCAGGAGGGACTCGTTTCATCAATGTGTTGCTCGGTCAAGCCCTCGCAATCAATATGCCACCGGCATATTGAATTTGATTCTTCGAGTCCATGAAAGGCTCAAAAAGTTGGCACGCCAGGAGGGACTCGAACCCCCGACCTACTGCTTAGAAGGATAGGTAAGAGCGTTTTTTGGGCCCTAAAGCGTCCATTTGGTGCTGTTCAGTCGGGGTATTCACGATGAAATTTCCCCTTGGTGCTGCCCCGTCCACTCCGAAATTTCCTGTTCTGGGTCAGAATCTGGGTCAAAGATACAGTAAACACCGGCAGAATATTTCATCTGCCGGTGCGGTGCTTATTGCAAGATACTTAGTTCGTACAATTCATGAGGGGCAATATCCTGCCCGTTACTCCACTCAATACCAACACCACCCGGCAAAAGCTGAACGGTACGGAAGTAACCAATATCATTCAGCTCCCCATACCAACTTCCGGCGATATAGGGCTTCACATCAAATTTGCGCTTTTCGCCTGTTTCATAAGTCAGCAAGAGGGTGTAGTTATCGGCAGGAGCAACAGCAGTTAATCTCGGCTGCAGCATAGTAACCTCCTTTACTTCAGCGGGTCAATGCGGAAGTACTGCTCACCGTTGCTCAGGAGCTTCCAGTTTGCCTCAAGATCTTCCCGGTGGATCTCCATCCAGGCATCCAAAAGCTTTAGCTTGTTTTTAGGGAAGCTTCCCTCCAGGACAGTTCCATCCAAGGCAACAACAATTTCTTCTCCGGAGTATTCTGCGTGAATAGAGAATCATTGCCAACCGGGTCCCATTACCCCGCTATTACCTCACGGTATCACCCATTACCGCTAGACGGCAACTAACAAAACGAATAGAATAAATAAGCAAACTTTACTGACCGGAGTCATCCCGGAACAGCACGCGCATATAGTCTGTTCTGCCGTCCAAAATTCGGGCGATCAGGATCAACTCGCCCTCCACCCGGTACAGCGCCAAATGCTGCTCACATACAAGATACCGCAGATCCGTGTCCTGCCCAGTCTTCGCCGCCAGCGACATTCCAAGCTGCGGGTGGTTTTTCAGGTTGGAACAGCTATCCAAAATGCTCTTGGTGATGCGGTTCGCCGCCTTGGGATTATGAAGGGTCTTGGCAATATAAGTTTTCATCTCCTGCAAGTCTTCCAATGCCGCAGGCGTGTATTCTATCTTCATTTCTCAATACCCAACGCCCGGTAAGCGTCTTCCTCGGACACCCAATCGCTTTCGTTCTGAACGGAGGCCCAACCTTTCTGCACCTCTGCCATCAGCCGGGCCGTGGCCTTGGTTTTCAGATAGGCAGCATTCTCCGGGGACAGGAGAAACGGCAAGCCAGATTCATTCAGCGATTGCTGCAAGAACACATTGATGGCATCTGTCAGGCTCAGACCATAGGAAGCATATACCGCCTCCACCTCCTGCCGCACTTCGGGATTGATGCGCATTTGGAATGTGCCGGTCTTGGGAGCAGTTGCTACATTGATTCGATTTTGCATAAGATCACCTCGTGCCCTTATTGTAGCATCAACACTCGCGTTTGTCAACACAATGTCATTACAACAAGCCGCATTATCTTCACCTCAAAATCTTAGGAAAAAGCAAGCCAATTTTCCACCGCAGCATATAGTGGTTTCAATGTCACCATGTGCGCAGCACTTGGTGGTCAAAAATCAGGATTTGCCTTTGTAGCCGAGCGTAGTATATCCACCGAGGTGGGCATCGATGAAAATATTTATGTCGGCTACAAGTGGGAATTTGCGCTTTTGCCAAACATACGCATGCGACGTGATCAATATAGGTCTTCGTCTCCTGCAAGTCTTCTATTTCCGCAGGCGTGTGTTTTATGGGCATGACCACCATGGGGAAGATCAGAGCTACCAGGATACCGCTGATCATAATGGTCGCGATCTGATTGAATACGGACAGGCTGCCCCGCTGCTGGGTATCCCGGGTAGACAGGGGCACCATCAGATTGTGGCTCATGTTGAAAATGGTGTAATAATCCCTAATCCGATGTTAAGCAAAAACGGATGGAGACCCCTCCCCATCCGTTCATGTTAATACACCGCGCTTTTTATTGTGCTTCATGGATCAGATCCAGAACTTGCTGGACGTTCTTCTTACCAAAGGACACTTTCTCGTCATTGATAACAAGGCACGGCACACTCATGACATTGTATTGATTCTTCAGATTCTCAAAATGGCGAATATCATACACATGGGCCGTCACATTTGGATTCTCCGCGGCGATCCGCTGGGTAGCTACCACCAAATCGGGACACATAGTACAAGAGAGTGTAACCAAGATCTTGATATCTACGGCTTCTGTAATGGCTTCAATCTGCCGTTTTGTGTCCTCATCGATTGCCTGTCCGGGGCCTGCTGCGTTGTACAGCCCCAGTACAAAAGAAGTAAACTCATGCCCGCTGGGCACACCGTGGAAAGCGAGACCTGTTGGTGTACCGTCTGCCAAGCAAACCTCCACGCAGGGGGCAAAAGTTTCCTGCGCCTGTCTGTCACACACCTCCAGCTCCAGCTTGTCAGAAATTGCCACAAGTGCGGATATGAAGCTTTCCAATTCGGCTGAAATCGGACGCTTGTCCAGATATAGTTTCAGCAGAAGCGGTTGTTTCATTCGGGTGAAGACAGTGTCCAACTGCTGCCGCATCTCTTTCGTGAACAGTTCGTCGGAGCCCTCAGATTCATGGGTATCGACTGTGACAGTTGTTTCGCTCTGCTTTGCAGAAGGTGCATCGGCACGTAGGCCGGTCTTCCTCTGCATTGCCGCCACATATTTTTCCAATTCCGTAGCAGCAAGCGCACCGTCGCTGGTGGCAGTCACCACCTGACGCAGAGGCTTGATACACACATCTCCCGCCGCGTACACGCCGTCCGTACTGGTTTTCTGAGATGCATCAGTTACGATATAGCCCTGTTCGTTCAGCTCCACCGTACCTTTCAGAATTTCGGTGGCAGGTGCATACCCGGCAAACACGAAAACGCCAAAGGTTTCCTTGCTCTTGTATTCCGCCACCTCACCGGTGGCGGTGTTTTTGTACCGGGCATAGGTCAGGCCGTTCTCACCGGACACTTCCTCCATCACGGTGTTGGTCAGGACGGTAATCTTTTCGTGATTATTCGCCTGGTCTGCCACAGATGCCGCACAGGAGAAGTCATCCTTACGGACAAGGATCGTCACATGCCGGGCAAATTTGGTCAAGAAGACGCTTTCCTCCGCCGCGGCATAGCCTCCGCCAACCACAAAGATTTCCTTGCCGGTAAAGAATTCACCGTCACAGGTGGCGCAGTAGGCAACGCCCCGGCCCTTGTGTTCCTCCTCACCCTTAAAACCAACCGTTCTTGGGTGAGCGCCGGTTGCCAGGAGAATACCAAAGCAGCGGTAATCGCCCTTACCTGTATGCACGGTCTTGATATCACCGGCAAGGTCAAAGCCGGTGGCTTCTGCCAGCATAAACTCTGCACCAAAAGATTCTGCCTGCTGCTGGATGGTGTCAGTCAGGGCTTTGCCGCTGGTTTTGGCAATACCAGGATAGTTAACTACCTCATGGGTGATGGAGATTTGACCACCGAACTGTTCTTTTTCCAAAACCAGTACCCGGTACTTTGCCCGGGCCAGATACAGGGCGGCGGTGAGCCCCGCAGGACCACCGCCAACCACAATCACATCGTACAGATTTTCCATCAAAGCTGACCGACCAGATCCAGACTGGGCTTCAGGGTTTCCGCGCCGGGTTTCCAGTTAGCTGGACAGACTTGGTCGCCGTGGGCATGGACAAACTGGCAAGCCTGCACCTTGCGCAGCAGTTCCTCGGCGTTCCGGCCCACGTTGCCGGCAGTCACCTCGTAGCCTACGATCTTACCTTCAGGATTAATAATAAAAGTACCACGCTCGGCAAGACCATCGGACTCGATCAGTACCTGAAAATCTCCGGAGATTGCGTGGGTAGGGTCTGCCAGCATGGGGTAATTGATCTTCTTGATGCGGTCAGAGGCATCGTGCCAGGCCTTGTGAACGAAATGTGTGTCGGTGGACACGGAATAGACCTCACAGCCGATAGCCCGGAACTGCTCGTACTTGTCCGCCAGATCTTCCAGCTCGGTGGGACAGACAAAGGTAAAGTCGGCCGGATAGAAGAAAAATACGCTCCACTTGCCCAGAATATCCTCCTTGGAAACGAATTTGAAATCGTTTTCGTGGAACGCGTAGGTGCGAAAATCGGAAATTTCCTTATTGATCATAGACATATTCAATTCCTCCAAAGATCGTGTTGATTGCAGAAAGCGTAGACTGCCCGGACTTCGTCCCCTTCGCAAAGAGCGAATTTTGCTCTCGGCTCGTCATCCGGATCTAGATGGGCATACTGGATCCCGTGCTCGGTTTCCAGGCAGATCCATTCGATATAGTGCTCCTGATTCATAGGATGTTCCACCGATCCCACTGTCACATGAACAACGTTGCCATCCAGCTCATAAACAGGGACATGCTTCTCTCCGGAAGCCTCTGTCGTACCCGGCTTGATCGCGTGCATTTTTTCACCACAGCACATAATCGGAACACCTGCGTCCCGAATCATGGCGACGATATTGCCGCAATGCTTGCAGATATAGAATTTCTGTTTCATAAACTCCCTCCTTCTAAGGAAAGTGTGTCCTTTTTCCGATCAATAATGCATGAAAAGCAGGGCATACTACCGGAAAAGGAAGTGGAAAAATGGAGCAAAGCAACGAATACAAAAAGGGATTCATCCCATACGCATTGGCTGCATTTCTGATTGGCATCGTGGGCGGATTTTCTACGGTTCTGGGGCCGTCCTTTGTGCAGGACATTGGCATTGCCTACAACAACACCACCTGGACAGCTCTGGCACAGGCCATGTCCACCGCCGCCTGTGCACCGATTCTGGGAAAAGTGGGCGATGTGATCGGGCGCAAAAAGACCCTGCTTCTTGGAATTGCCGTCTTTACATTGGGAAATGTGCTGTCAGCACTGGCAAATTCCCTCGTGTTTATGATGATCGCCCGATTCGTTGTGGGCATTGGCACTGCCGCTATGACCCCGGTGATCATGGCCTATATCGTCAC
>JBGVGH010000016.1:0-27531 GCA_045121575.1 Faecousia sp. | reverse complement strand
CGATCTTGTAGGCGTGGGACTTGGAGATTCCCAGAGTCTGCGCGACCTCTACCACAGTCATAAAAGCAGTTCTTTGCATTTGGTTCCTCCCGTATTTCCTTTTCATTCTGATTCTCTATGCTCAACTAAGCTATTTCGCTTAGTTGTCGATCCAATTTTACTAAACATATCCGCTTTTGTCAAGCGATCATAATGTTAATTCTTAAATATATTTGCTTTTGTTCCTATTGACACATATTAGCCAATCTGCTATCATAATCTCAGTAGTACGAAAGCGAGGTCATTGACAATGGCGATTGGCGAGAGGATCCGCTTCATCCGAAACCTACGGGGGATGACGCAGAAGTACCTGGGGACACTGGTTGGCTTCCCCGAAAAGACCGCAGACATTCGT
The DNA here is from genome assembly GCA_045121575.1 of Faecousia sp. Classification (GTDB taxonomy): domain Bacteria; phylum Bacillota; class Clostridia; order Oscillospirales; family Oscillospiraceae; genus Faecousia. The sequence continues at coordinate 27,137 of JBGVGH010000016.1, read as the reverse complement.
TTGGCTCAATATGAGTCCGGCACAAGAACACCCAAAGATGATATTACCGTTGCTTTGGCAAATGCTTTAGGTGTATCTCCGCAAGCTCTTGCCGTACCCAACATTGACAGTTACATTGGCTTGGCACATACCTTGTTTGCACTTGAGGACATCTATGGTCTGTCCGTCGAGGGCACAACCGACGGTGAAATCTGCCTTAAAGTCAAAAACAACAGAGGTCGTAGTACCGAAGAACTTTTGCAAATCCTTGCAGCTTGGAAAGAGCAGTCGGATAAATGCAAGTCCGGTGAGATCACCAAAGATACATACGACGAGTGGCGTTATAATTATCCGAAGTACGACACCACACGGATTTGGGCGAAAGTACCTTTGCAAGAGTTCAGCGATATGATGGTCGAAGCATTCAAGGACAAACTCAAGGATATGTAATTTAAGCAACAAAAAAGAGCTATTAGATTTCGTACAAAAATCTAATAGCTCTAATTTTATTTATGAATAATGTTCAGATGTTGCCAAAACGTTGCCACGAGGACTTTTCAATCCTCAAAAACCCAGTATTTATGCGGGTTTTCTGCGTTTTTGGTATTATTCCCACTCGACAGTTGCGGGGGGTTTGGAGGTGATGTCGTAGACGATGCGGTTGATGTGGGGCACTTCGTTTACAATCCGCACCGAGACCCGGTCCAGCACCTCGTAGGGGATGCGGGTCCACTCGGCGGTCATAAAGTCGGAGGTGGTCACGCTGCGCAGCGCCAGGGTGTTTTCATAGGTTCTGCCGTCGCCCATGACGCCCACAGAACGGGCGTTGGTCAGCACGGCGAAATACTGGCTGCAATCCTTGACGCAGGGGGATTTGCCGATTTCCTCCCGGAAAATGGCATCCGCTTCCCGCAGGGTGTCCAGCTTTTCTTTGGTGACTTCACCCAGAATGCGGATGGCAAGGCCGGGGCCGGGGAAGGGCTGACGGTACACCAGATAATCCGGCAGGCCCAGCTCCTTGCCCAGCAGGCGGATTTCGTCCTTGAACAGATGGTCCAGCGGCTCCAGCACCGCCTTGAACTGCTCGATGACTTCTCTGGGCAGCAGCTTGTTGTGGTGGCTCTTGATGACGGCGGCTTCGCCCTCGCCGGACTCAATCACATCAGGGTAGATGGTGCCCTGGGCGAAGAAATCCTCCTTGGTAATGCCGAATTTCACCGCTTCATCCAGGAACACATAGCCAAATTCCGCGCCGATGATATGCCGCTTTTCCTGGGGGTCGGTGACGCCGGCCAGCTTGCTGAGGAACCGTTCCTGGGCATTGACCCGGACAAAGTGCACCTTCCATTTGGAGAAAGCCGCCTCCACTTCGTCGCCCTCGTTCTTGCGCATACAGCCGTGGTCAACAAACACGCAGGTCAGCCGTTCCCCCACAGCCTCGGCAAGCAGGGCTGCCAGCACGGAGGAATCCACGCCGCCGGACAGGGCCAGCAGCACACGGCCCTTGGGGCCAATGGTGTCAGACAGAGATTTGACGGTCTTTTTGCAGAAGTCCTCCATGGTCCACTCGCCCCGGGCGCCGCAGACCGCATACAGGAAGTTGCGAATCATATCGGTGCCGTGCTGGGTGTGGTTCACCTCGGGGTGATACTGCACGCCATAGAAGCCCCGGCTTTCATCGGCAATGGCCACATTGGGGCAGGCGGCGGTATGACCCACCAACTGGAAGCCCTCGGGCACCTTTGCCATATAATCTCCATGGCTCATCCAGCTGATGCCCTGCTCCGGGATGCCCTGGAAGAGCTTGCAGGAGGTATCGTAGAAGGTTTCGGTCTTGCCGTATTCCCGGGCAGAATCGTCCTGGGCCGCGGTGACCAGGCCGCCCAGGGTGTGTGCCATCAGCTGGCAGCCGTAGCAGATGCCCAGAATGGGAATGCCCAGCTCAAAAACGGCAGGGTCCACATGGGGGGAGGATTCCAGATACACGCTGTTGGGGCCGCCGGTGAAGATGATGCCGATGGGGTTATAGGCGCGGATTTCGTCGATGGTCATCCGGTAGGAGTGGATTTCGCAATACACATTGCACTCCCGCACCCGGCGGGCAATCAGCTGGTTATACTGACCGCCAAAGTCCAAGATCAGAATTTTTTCTTCCATTTTATATACCTCACAGATTAATTTGAGCACTGTCGCCGTGGATGCCGGCAATCAGGGGGCGAACCTTCTCCAGAAGGGCATCCACCTGCTGCGAACAGCGGCCGGTGTAAAGGGTGGGGTCTAAAAGCTGCTGCATTTCCGCCTGGGTCAGGCCGAATTCCCGGTGATTTGCCAGCCGGGCCAGCAGGTCGCATTCTTCGCCGTTTTTCATTTTCGCGGTGGCTTCCATGGAGCAGACGCGGATGATTTCGTGCAGCTGCTGCCGGTCGCCGCCCCGTTTGACCGCCTCCATCATCAGATTTTCCGTGGCGATGAAGGGCAGATATTCCCAAACGGTCTTTTCCACAATTTTTTCATTGACATGCAGGCCGTCGGTCACATTCTGGGCCAGACGCAAAACCGCGTCAGCGCACAGGAAACCCTCCGGCAGGGAGATGCGGCGGTTGGCCGAATCGTCCAGCGTCCGCTCCAGCCACTGGGTAGCGGCGGTCATGGGGGCGTTGGCGGCGTCGCACATCAGATACCGGGCCAGCGAGCAGATGCGCTCGCTGCGCATGGGGTTGCGCTTGTAGGCCATGGCAGAGGAACCAATCTGGTTCTTTTCAAAAGGCTCTTCCACCTGCCGGTCGTGCTGCAGCAGGCGGATGTCGTTTGCCATGCGGTAGCAGCTCTGGGCGATGGAGGAAAGCACATTGAGGATGCGGCTGTCCATTTTTCGGGGGTAAGTCTGCCCGCACACATCGAAGCAGCGGTCAAAGCCGAAATCCGCGGCAATGCGCCGGTTCATTTCATCAATTTTGCCCTGGTCGCCGGCGAACAGCTCCAAAAAGCTGGCCTCCGTGCCGGTGGTGCCCCGGCAGCCCAGGAATTTCATGGAGCCGATGACAAAATCCAGTTCCTCCACATCGGAAAGGAAATCCTGCATCCACAGCGTTGCCCGCTTGCCCACGGTGACAAGCTGGGCCGGCTGGTAGTGGGTGTAGCCCAGGGTGGGGGTGGCCTTGTATTTTTCCGCGAAGGCGGCCAGGTTGGCAATCACCTTCAAAAGTTCGCCCCGCAGGTAGCGCAGGCCGTCCCGGTAGAGAATCAGGTCGGCGTTGTCGGTGACATAGCAACTGGTGGCACCCAGGTGGATGATGCCGGCGGCGTCAGGCGCAACCTTGCCGTAGGCATAGACATGGGCCATCACATCGTGGCGCACTTCCTTTTCCCGGGCGGCGGCGCAGGCAAAGTCGATGTCGGTGATGTGCGCTTCCAGCTGCTCCACCTGCTGCTCGGTGATGGGCAGGCCCAGAGCCTGCTCCGCTTTTGCAAGGGACACCCACAGCCGCCGCCAGGTCTGAATCCGGGTTTCGGCGGAGAACAGCCGCAGCATATATTCCGAGGCGTAGCGGGAGCTGAGGGGGGATTCGTATTTGTCGGTCATGGCGTTCCTCCCCGGTCAGCGAATGATGATGCTGTCCCGCTCCGGGCCGACGGACACGAAGCCGATGTGACAGCCGATTTCCCGCTCAATGAAGCACACATAGTTCCGGGCGGCCTCCGGCAAATCCTCCCAGCGGCGGACAGCGGAAATGTCCTGCTTCCAGCCGTCCATGTATTCGATGACCGGCTGGGCATCAGCAAGCCGGGAGGGGAAGGGAAATTCGTCCGTTTCTGCGCCGTCCAGCTTGTAGCGGGTGCAGATGGGAATTTTATCCAGATACGACAGCACATCCAGCTTGGTCAGGGCGATGTTGGTGGCACCCTGTACCTGAACGCCGTAGCGGGTGGCCACGATGTCAATGGGGCCGACCCGGCGGGGACGGCCGGTTTTCGCGCCGTACTCGAAACCGGCTTCCCGCAGCTTTTCCGCTTCCTCGCCGAACAGCTCACACACGAAGGGGCCCTCGCCCACGCAGGTGGAGTAGGCCTTCACCACGCCGATGACGCTGTCGATTTTAGCCGACGGCAGGCCGGAGCCCACGGGGGCGTAGGCGGCGATGGCGTTGGAGGAGGTGGTGTAGGGGTAGATGCCGTAGTCCAGATCCCGCAGCGCGCCCAGCTGGGCTTCGAAGAGAATGTTCTTTCCGGCGTTCTGCGCCTCCCGCAGGAACGCGCCGGTGTCGCAGATGAAGGGCTTGATTTTTTCGCAATAGGTGTTGATCCATTCCCGCAGCGCCGACCGCTGAACAGGCTGGGCACCGTAGACCCGGGTCAATGTCAGGTTTTTCCATTCCAGCAGGTCAATCAGATGCTCTGCCAGATGCTCCGGGTGCAGCAGCTCGCCGGCCAGCACCGTTTTCTTCTGGTATTTGTCGGAATAGAAGGGGGCAATGCCCTGCTTGGTGGAGCCGTATTGCTTGTCGGCCAGGCGGGCTTCCTCCAGAGCGTCCAGCTCCCGGTGCCAGGGCAACAGCAGGGAAGCCCGGCTGCTGATTTTCAGGTTTTCCGGGGTGATGGCAACGCCCTTGGCGCTGACCTCCTCGATTTCTTTCCAAAGGTTTTCCGGGTCCAGGGCAACGCCGTTGCCCAGAATATTCACCACGCCCTTGCGGAAGATGCCGGAGGGCAGCAGATGCAGGGCAAATTTACCGTATTCGTTGATGACGGTGTGGCCGGCGTTGCCGCCGCCCTGATAGCGGATGACGATGTCGAAATCCTCCGTCAGCAGGTCCACCATCCGTCCCTTGCCTTCGTCACCCCAGTTGATTCCTACGATTGCGGTGTTTGACATAAATTCCTCCTGTTATGATGCGCCTTTTTGCGGGAAGGCGGAGATTTACAGATGGGCTTCCAGCCGCCCCATGATTTCGGCGTAGGCTTCCTCCACACCGCCCATATCCCGGCGGAAGCGGTCTTTATCCAGCTTTTCCCCGGTTTCGCTGTCCCACAGGCGGCAGGTGTCGGGGCTGATTTCGTCGGCCAGCACGATGGTGCCGTCGGAGAGCCGGCCAAACTCCAGTTTGAAGTCCACCAGTGTCACCCCGCAGGAGCGCCAGAAGGCTTTCAGCGCTGCGTTGATTTTCAGGCTGTAGGACTCAATGGTTTCAATTTCGGCGGGGGTGGCCAGCTTCAGCGCCAGGGCGTGCCGGGTATTCAGCAGGGGGTCACCCAAAGCGTCATTTTTATAGGAAAATTCAATGGTGGGTTCCTCAAAGACAATGCCCTCCTCCACGCCGTAGCGCTTGGCAAAGGAGCCGGCGGAGATGTTGCGGACAATCACCTCCAGTGGGACGATGGAAACCTTTTTTACCAGGGTTTCCCGCTGGCTCAGCTCCCGGACAAAGTGGGTGGGAATGCCTTCCTTTTCCAGCATGGACATCAGGCGGTTGCTCATGCGGTTGTTGATGATGCCTTTTCCGGCGATGGTGCCTTTTTTCAGGCCGTTAAAGGCGGTGGCGTCATCTTTATATTCTACGATGAGCAGTTCGGGGTCGTCGGTGGCAAAGACCTTTTTGGCCTTGCCTTCATAAAGCTGTGCGCGTTTTTCCATTGGTGGTATCCTCCTGTCAATATGAAGATGTATCCGCAGAACGACGGCGGGGAGAGCCTCCTAAGTGGAAACTCCCCCTCATGTCAGCATTGTTACCGCACACCAAACAGCAGCTCGCCGTAGGTGGGGAAGGGCCAGAAGGTGGCAGCGGTCAGGGTTTCGGCCTCGTCCGCCGCTTCCCGCAGAACGGTCATCCGGGGAATGATGGTATCCCGAATGAAGGCAGACTGCCGGGGCACATCGGAAATTCCCTTCAGTTCGGCGACGGCGTTTTCCAGCGCCTGGGTGCGCTCGGCCATCCGGTCAGTCAGGGCAGACAGACGGGTGATGAGGCCCGATTCATAGCTGCATTCCAGGGTGGGGATGGCGGCTTTCTTGGCACTCAAACCGCTGGCCAGGGAGACGGTATAGCGCTGCACCGCAGGGAGAATCTGCTTTTTCGCCATGTCGGCCATGGTGTTGGCTTCGATGGTGACGGTTTTGCAGTAGTTTTCCAGCAGAATTTCGCAGCGGGAGCGCAGCTCTGCCACGCTGTACACCCCGTGGGAGGTGAGCATCTGCACATTCTTTTCGTCCAGAATGTGGGGGATGCAGTCCGGGGTGGTGGGGTAGTTGCTCAGACCCCGCTCCTGGGTGGCTTCCCGAATCCAGGCTTCGTTGTAGCCGTTGCCGTTGAAGATGATGCGCTTGTGGTCCTTGATGGTTTTTTGAATCATTTCGTGCAGGGCTTTTTCGAAATCCGCTGCGCCCTCCAGCCGGTCGGCGTAGATTTTCAGGGATTCGGCCACTGCCGTGTTGAGCATGATGTTGGTGCAGGCGATGGAATCGGAGGAGCCCAGCATCCGGAACTCAAATTTGTTGCCGGTAAAGGCGAAGGGGGAGGTGCGGTTACGGTCGGTGGTGTCCTTGGGGAAGCGGGGCAGTACATCCACGCCCAGCTTCATGGTGGACTTTTTCACACCGGCGTAGGGCTTGTCAGACTCGATGGCGTCCAAAATGGCGGTCAGCTCATCCCCCAGGAAGATGGACACCACCGCAGGGGGCGCTTCGTTGGCACCCAGCCGGTGGTCGTTGCCCGCGGTGGCAACCGCAATGCGGAGCAAATCCTGATAGTCGTCCACCGCCTTGATGACGGCGCACAGGAAAAGCAGGAACTGGGCGTTTTCATAGGGGGTTTCGCCGGGGGAGAGAAGATTCACCCCGGTATCGGTGGCCATGGACCAGTTGTTGTGCTTGCCGGAGCCGTTGACACCGGCAAAGGGCTTTTCGTGCAGCAGGCAGACCAGCCCGTGCCGGGCAGCCACCTTCTGCATGATTTCCATGGTGAGCTGGTTGTGGTCGGTGGCGATGTTGGTGGTGGTGTAAATGGGGGCCAGCTCATGCTGGGCGGGGGCCACTTCGTTGTGCTCGGTCTTGGCCAGGATGCCCAGCTTCCACAGCTCCTTGTCCAAATCCTCCATGAAAGCCGCCACCCGGGGCTTGATGACCCCGAAATAGTGGTCATCCATTTCCTGGCCCTTGGGGGGTTTGGCACCGAACAGGGTGCGCCCGGTGTAAATCAAATCCTGGCGCTGTTCATACATTTCCCGGGTGATGAGGAAGTATTCCTGCTCCGGGCCGACGCAGGTATGGACATGTTTGACGCCGGTGTTGCCAAACAGGCGGAGAATCCGCATGGCCTGCCGGTTCAGTGCCTCCATGGAACGAAGCAGAGGGGTCTTTTTGTCCAGTGCTTCGCCGCCGTAAGAGCAGAAGGCGGTGGGGATGCACAGGGTCCTGTCCTTGATAAAGGCATAGGAAGTGGGGTCCCAGGCGGTGTAGCCCCGGGCCTCAAAGGTGGCCCGCAGGCCGCCGGAGGGGAAAGAGGAGGCATCCGGTTCGCCCCGAATCAGTTCCTTGCCGGAAAAATCCATGATGACGCCGCCGTCCGGCGCGGGGGTGATGAAGCTGTCGTGCTTCTCCGCGGTGATGCCGGTCAGAGGCTGAAACCAGTGGGTATAATGGGTTGCGCCTTTTTCCACGGCCCATTCCTTCATGGCGGCGGCTACCGCGTCGGCTACGGAAGCGTCCAGCCGGGTGCCGCGTTGGATGGTGTGGTGCAGAGAACGGTAAACATCTGAGCTGAGCCTAGACCGCATCACACGGTCGTCAAATACGAGACAGCCAAAGAAATCGGTGACAGTTTCCATAAAAAGCGCTCCCCTAATATCAAAATGTAAAGAGAAAAAGGCAATGGGGTACGGGCATAAAGCCCAAAGACTCCATTGCCTTTGACAAGAGAATTCTACACCAGATGTGGGATTTTGTCAACACCTTGCACAAATATATTTTTTCTTTTTTGGGTAGGTTGCCAAATGGGGGCGGGGAACGAGAAAATGGAAAAAGGTTAGCATTTCCATATAAAAACGGTGGAAAAAGCAACAAAACCGTGGTAAAATAAAAGGGTTCCACGGGGAAAAACCGCCGGTTCTACCCCTGGTAGAGGGCGATTTGGCCACGGTAGATAGACTTTTGAGCCGCGGCGTGTTATACCGAGAACGTCAACACGGCCCGCCCTTTTGGGGGCGGCCGGATATAGAAAGGATTTTTTAGTCATGCTGAGAATTTTTGTAGACTCCGGAAGCAGTATCAAGCAGGATGAAAGGGAGCGCTACGGGGTGGAGATTCTGCCCCTGCACATTACCCTTGGCGATAAAGAATACTTAGATGGAATTGACCTCTCCATGGACACCTTTTACCATGCGCTGATGGAGGAAAAGCAATTTCCCAAAACTTCGCTCCCCTCCATGGGGGATGCCCAGGAGCGGGTGGAGCGGTATACCCGGCAGGGGGACGATGTGATTGTGCTGACCATTTCGTCGGCCATCTCCGGCACCTGCCAGACCCTCAAAATGCTCTTTGCGGACAACCCTCATGTGCGGGTTATCGACACCAAAAGCGCCGTGGGCGGTATGCGCCTGCTGGTGGAGGAAATCAACCGCCACCGGCAGGAGAGCCTGGACGAAATCGAGCAGCGGGTGCTGGCACTGATTCCCCGCATCCGCATCTGCGCCATTCCCGAAAGTCTGGAGTATCTGCACCGGGGCGGCCGGCTGAGCACTGCCGCCTGGGTGGTGGGCAGTATGCTGCAGCTCAAGCCCCTCATCACCCTGGACAGCGCCGACGGCCATGTGAAGGTGCTGGGCAAGGTGCGGGGCACCCGCAAGGCCATGAAAGCGCTGGCGGAATACCTGGAGGAATGCGAATGCGACCCGAATTATCCCATCGTGCCGTCCTACACCTACAACAGCGAGAATCTGGACACCCTGATTTCCATGACCGATGAAAAGTATCACAGCCAGATGATTGCCTATGACAACCTGGACCCTGCCATTGCCTGCCACTGGGGCCCCAATGCCTTCGGCTATATCTTCATCGCCGGCAATGACCACCGCTGATGCAGGCTTTCTAAAAAACGCCGCCGCGGCTCTTTTGAGCCGCGGCGGAACTGTTTTTTCAGTTAGGAGTTAGGAATGAGGAATTAGGAGTTACGAATGAAATTCCTGGGACGATTTGCAAGCCGCCCTTAAATGTGTCATTCTGAGCGAGCCGAAGGCGAGTCGAAGAATCTCCACCTTTCTAAAACGAGATCCTTCGACTCCGCTGCCGCTCCGCTCAGGATGACATACTTGTGGGCGGTGCGCAGATGCGGAAACTCAAAACTCCTGATAGGCGGCGCGGGGGCCGCCGATGTATTTGGGGCGGGTGCGGGCGCACAGGACGATGGCCTGACCGATGTGGTCAACGCCGGTGCGGACGGGGACGGCCACGGGCCGCAGGTGCATCCCGATGAGGGTGCCGCCAATGTCCATGCCCGCCTCAGCCCGGATGGATTCCACCGCCACAGGGTCGGAAAAAGCGTTCCACGCGGTGACGGCAAAGGAGCCGCCGGCGTGAACCTGGGGCACGGCGTTGACGATTTCATAGCCCCGGCTTTCTGCCACAGCCCGCTCCAGAATCAGCGCCCGGTTCAGATGCTCGCAGCACTGCACCGCCAGATGGATGCCATGCTCCTGCAAAAGGGGGTAAATGCCTGCGAAAGCGGCCTGGGCCGCCTCCAGGGAGGAGCCTTTGCCGATGCGCGCGCCCACCATTTCGCTGGAGGAGCAGCCCACCACCAGCAGCGCGCCGGGGGCGAGATTGGCCTGGCGCAGCAGCTCCGTCAGGGCCTGACGGGCCTGGTTTGTGATTTCTTCGTACATGGGATTCCTTTCCGGAGGCTCAGGCGGTTTCCTTGACCACCACGAAGCCATCCACCAGGTTGGCTTCCACCAGAACGCCGGTGATTTCCACCTGGCGCTCCATCAGGTCGGTGAGAATCACCTTGCCATCCCGACATTCAATCAGCATCACATTGCGCATGGCGATGTTGGCAGGCTCCATGGAATTTTTATAGACCGTTGACAGACACATGAAAATGCCTCCCTTATTTCAGGCTGGCAAGCACGGCCTGCAGCCGCAGATTGCCCTTTTCATAGTCGGAAACGGCAGCCATGACCTGCTCATAGGCGGTGTGGTTGCCCGCCTCCTCCAACTGCTTGGCAAGGCCGGCCAGTTCGTTGGCGTGGGCGGCGTTGTGGCTTGCCATATACTGCATCAGGGCAGCCAGCTCCTCCATGGGGGTGTGCTGGCACTGGCTGGCGCAGCTGTCGCAGGCGTGGTCACAGTCGTGGCTGTGGTTGTGGTCGTGCTCGTGGTCATGCTCGTGGGTGTGAGGGTGGGAGTGGGTCACGCCGTCGTGGGTGTGCTCGTGGGTATGGGGGTGGCCCATGGTATCTTCATGAATGTGCATAAGAATGCTCCTTTTCGTTTTTCTTTTATTATAGTCAGAAAGGGTAGCCTTGTCAAAGCATTTATTTTTCCCCCAATATCCCCGGTGGGGGCTTGCGAAAGCGGGGGAAAAGGGGTATAATGGAGAAAATTTTGGAGGGAGGACAAGCCTGTGGAACACGAACATGAGCATGAGCACGAGCATGAACATGAACATGACCACGCCTATATGCACGCCCATGGCATTGCCCATTCCCACGGCCATATCCATGAAAATCAGAAGGCGGTGGTCAACCGCCTGGCCCGGGCCATCGGACACCTGGAAAAGGTGAAGCGGATGGTGGAGGAGGGCTATGACTGCTCCGAGGTGCTGGTGCAGCTGGCGGCGGTGCGCTCGGCGCTGGAAAGCACCGGAAAGGTGATTTTGCAGGACCATATGCGCCACTGCATGGTGGACGCGGTGGCGGCAGGGGATGAGCAGGCCATCGAGGAACTGTGCGCCGCCATTGACAAGTTTATGAAGTGAGGAATTAGGAATTAGGAGTTAGGAGTTAGGACTTATCGGTAGGGGCGGCATAAATGCCGCCCGCCGTTTTGCGGGGACGCACCAACCGTTGTCATCCTGAGCGGAGCGCAGCGCAGTCGAAGGATCTCATGGGGGAAAGGCAGAGATTCTTCGACTCGCCTTTGGCTCGCTCAGAATGACAAAACTTGGGGACGGTGCGCTTGCGGGACGGCTCTGTGCCGCTCCTGCTGACAACTGACGACTGATAACTGATAACGGATAACTGTCACCCGGCCGCTTTTGCGGCCGGGCTTTTTTGCAAAAATTTAATCGCTACAAAAATACGGAAATGTATTGACATTTTTGTATCGAAATGATACACTAAGCGCGGTAAAAAGATTTACCGCGTAAATGTGCGGTGAGCCACTTCAACGGCAGCCGCATAAATCCTGTATGGCTCCGGGCCATTCCGACGGCAGGAGACCAAATTTTAATACAAGGAGACTGATTATCATGGCATTCAAATCTGACATCGAGATCGCACAGGAAGTGGAAATGCAGCCCATTACCGAGGTGGCTAAGACCGCCGGTGTGGACGAAAAGTACCTGGAGCAGTACGGCAAGTACAAGGCCAAGGTGGACTACAACATCCTCAAGGACCTGGCTGACAAGCCCAACGGCAAGCTGGTTCTGGTCACCGCTATCAACCCCACCCCCGCCGGTGAGGGCAAGACCACCACGAATGTGGGCCTGGCAGACGGTATGCGCCGTCTGGGCAAGAACGCCATCGTGGCGCTGCGCGAGCCCTCCCTCGGCCCCGTGTTCGGCGTCAAGGGCGGCGCTGCTGGCGGCGGCTATGCACAGGTCGTCCCCATGGAGGACATCAACCTGCATTTCACCGGTGACTTCCACGCCATCGGCGCTGCCAACAACCTGCTGGCTGCTATGCTCGATAACCATATTTATCAGGGCAACGCCCTGAACATCGACCCCCGCCAGATCACCTGGCGCCGCTGCGTGGACATGAACGACCGCCAGCTGCGCAATGTGGTGGACGGCCTGGGCGGCAAGACCAACGGTATGCCCCGTGAGGACGGCTATGACATCACCGTGGCTTCCGAAGTCATGGCTGTTCTGTGCCTGGCTTCCGACATCGACGACCTGAAGGCCCGTCTGGCCCGCCTGGTGGTCGCCTACACCCGGGACGGCAAGCCCGTCACCGCCGGTGACCTGAACGCCCAGGGTGCTATGGCTGCCCTGCTGAAGGACGCTCTGAAGCCCAACCTGGTGCAGACCCTGGAGCACACCCCCGCTTTCGTCCACGGCGGCCCCTTCGCCAACATCGCCCACGGCTGTAACTCCGTCACCGCCACCAAGGTGGCTCTGAAGCTGGCGGACTACGCCATCACCGAGGCTGGCTTCGGCGCTGACCTGGGCGCTGAGAAGTTCCTGGACATCAAGTGCCGCATGGCGGGCCTGAAGCCCTCCTGCGTGGTCATCGTGGCCACTGCCCGCGCCCTGAAGTACAACGGCGGCGTGCCCAAGGCAGAGACCGGCAACGAGAATCTGGAGGCTCTGGAGAAGGGCCTGCCCAACCTGCTGCAGCATGTGGAGAACATCACCCAGGTGTACAAGCTGCCCTGCGTGGTTGCCATCAACCGCTTCCCCACCGATACCGAGGCGGAGCTGAAGCTGATTGAGGACAAGTGCAAGGAGCTGGGCGTTAATGTGGCCCTGAGCGAAGTGTGGGCCAAGGGCGGCGAAGGCGCCATCGACCTGGCCAAGGAAGTGGTTCGTCTGTGCGAAGAGCCCAACGACTTCCAGTATTCCTACGAACTGGACTGCTCCATCAAGGAGAAGATCGAGACCATCGCCAAGAGAATTTACCATGCTGACGGCGTGAACTTCACTGCCAACGCCGAGAAGCAGATCAAGACCCTGACCGAGCTGGGCTACGATCATATGCCCATCTGCATGGCCAAGACCCAGTATTCCTTCTCCGATGACCAGACCAAGCTGGGCGCACCCCGCAACTTCACCATCACCGTGCGCAATGTGAAGGTTTCTGCCGGTGCCGGCTTCCTGGTGGCGCTGACCGGTGAAATCATGACCATGCCCGGCCTGCCCAAGGTGCCCGCTGCCGAGCGCATCGATGTGGACTCCAACGGCAAGATTTCCGGCCTGTTCTAATAACGGAAACCGCTACTTAAATCAAGCGCGGGCGGGCAACCGCCTGCGCTTTTTGAAATCTGCCCCCGCGTGATAGGTGAGGGTGGTCATGGTAGAGCATTGTAGGGCAAAGGCATGCCTTTGCCGATTGGTAGCAATGATGGAACTGGTTTGAAAAACCGGCCTAGCGGCGAGGGCATGCCCTCGCCCTACATTCCATTGTTCCAAACACCCTGATACACCCTATTTTGCAACATTCATGATACAACAAAGGAGAAAATCCCTATGGATATGACACAAGAATCCTGCCGGAAGTTTGTGGAAGTGCTGGCATCTGACGCGCCCGCTCCCGGCGGCGGCGGCGCGGCGGCCCTGGTTGGCGCCATCGGCACCGCTCTGGGCAACATGGTGGGCTCTCTCACTGTGGGCAAGAAGAAGTATGCCGATGTGCAGGACGAAATCCTGGCCCTGAAGGCCCGGTGCGACGAGCTGCAGACCCAGCTGCTGAATCAGGTGGAGGCGGACGAGGTCAACTTCCTGCCGCTGGCCAAGGCCTACGGCATTCCCAAGGACGACCCCAACCGGGATAAAATCATGGAGGAGGCCACCATCATCGCATGCTCCACCCCCATGACCATCATGGAGCTGTGCTGCCAGGCCATCGATTGCATCGCCGTCTTTGCCGAAAAGGGCAGCCGTCTGGCGGTTTCCGATGCCGGCTGCGGCGCGGTGTGCTGCAAGGCGGCCCTGCAGGCGGCCTCCCTCAATGTGTTCATCAACACCAAGTCCCTGAAGAACCGGGAAGTGGCGGAGGAGATGAACCGCAAGGCAAACCTGATGCTGAACAAGTACTGCCAGATTGCAGACGAGATTTTCACCACCGTCAAGGCCGGCTTTGGCCAGTGAGTGGGAAACTGACAACTGATAACTGACGACTGATAACGAACAACGAACTGGAGGAAATGAAACATGGCCAAATTGCTGCTGGGCAAGGAAGTAACCGATGCCCTGAATGCCAATCTGCAGACCCGCACTGCTGCGCTGCGGGAAAAGGGCGTGGTGCCCACCCTGGGCATCATCCGCGTGGGCGAGGACCCCTCGGATGTGTCCTATGAAAAGGGCGCGCTGAAGCGTGCCGAGCTGGTGGGCGTGGAAGTGAAGCAGTACCTGCTGCCGGGCGACGCCACCAAGGAGCAGGTTCTGGCTGTCATAGACGAAATCAATGCCGACGATTCCATCCACGGCGTGCTGATGTTCCGCCCCCTGCCCAAGCACCTGAAGGCAGACCAGAACGAAATCTGCAACCGCCTGGACCCCAAAAAGGACATGGACTGCATGACCCATATGTCCAACGCCGGTGTGTTTGAGGGCCTGAACCTGGGCTACGCCCCCTGCACCCCCGCCGCCTGCATGGAAATTCTGGACTACTACGGCATCGACTGCAAGGGCAAGAATGCCGTGGTCATCGGCCGTTCTCTGGTGGTGGGCAAGCCCGCTGCCATGATGCTCATGGGCAAGAACGCCACCGTCACCGTCTGCCACACCAAGACCGTGAACACCGCTGAGATTTGCCGCAATGCGGACATCATTGTTTCCGCTGCCGGCGTGCTGAACAGCCTGACCAAGGACTTTGTCCGCCCCGGCCAGGTGGTCATCGATGTGTCCATCAACTGGGATGAGAACAAAATCAATGCCAAGGGCGGCAAGGGCGGCATAGCCGGCGACGCCAAGTTTGACGAGGTGGAGCCCATCGTGGACGCCATCACCCCCGTCCCCGGCGGCGTTGGCTCTGTTACCACCAGCGTGCTGATGAAGCATGTGGTGGAAGCGGCTGAGCGGGCGTAAGTGTATATTTCTGCCCCGGCTGTGCCGGGGCAGAAATGCTCCTGTCTGTCCTTTCTGATAAGGGCGCTTTTTGGGGAGATCCTTCGACTCCGCTGCGCTCCGCTCAGGATGACAAAGGGGGCGTGCGCTCCACTTAAAATGACAAAAAGTGATGGCGGGCCTCTGTCTTGAGGATTGCCTGATTTTCTTTTTGAGGTATTTGGATGAAAAAGATTAAAAATCTCTCAGAAGCCAGCTTTTTGAAGCTGTTTTTCGGATTTGTCACACTGTATTTTCTGGTGGCATCGGTCTGTATGCCGGACAGAAGCAATCTGTTTTCCGGCTGGATCAAGATTCTGACCTCCACCTGCAAGGTGTCCACCAACTATTTCGCGGTGGGCGGCTATGCCGCCACCTTCTTTAACATGGGCGCGGTAGGGCTGTTTTGCCTGACGCTGTTCTGCCTGTTCAAAACCCCCTGCAACAATGTGTCCACCCTGGCGTTTTTGCTGACGGTGGGCTTTGGCTCCTGGGGCATCAACCCCCTGAACATCCTGCCCACCATGCTGGGCGTGGTGCTGTACGCCGCGGTGAAGCGGGAGAAGCTGGGGGGGCTGGTGAACGCCATGCTGTTTTCCACCGGCATCGCCCCGCTGATTTCCGACCTGCTGCTGCGCTATCCCAATGCGGAGGTGGTGGGCTTCAACCTGCTGGGGGCTGGAATCGCCCTGGTGGTTGGTCTGGGCATCGGCTTCTTCCTGCCGGCGGGCCTGGCCCATTCCCCCAAGGTACATAAGGGCTTTGCCATCTATTCGGCGGCTCTGCCTGTGGGCATGACGGCTTTTTTGCTGAATGCGGCGCTGTACAAAACCATGGGCGTGACCCTGCCCGGCGCGCCGGACACGGCCACCTTGCAGGTGGCAAGCCGCATGACGGTGAATATTTTCTGCGGCGTGCTGTTTGGCCTGTTTATCCTGTTTGCCTTCCTGCTGGGCTGCCGCCCCAAGGATTACTGGATTCTGCTGAAGGACCCGGACCAGGTGACGAGCTTCTCCGGCACCTACGGCAACAGCGTATTTCTGATGAACGCGGGCATCTTTGGGCTGATGATTCTGGGATATTACAATCTGATTGGGGCCACCTTTAACGGTGTCACCTTCGGTGTCGTATTCTGCATGCTGGCCTGCTGCAATTCCGGCTCCCATCCGGCCAATGTCTGGCCCATCATGGCAGGCTATGCGGTGACCAGCCTGCTGTTTGGCTGGCTTTCCCCGCTGCTGGGCGGAGATTTTGCCATGACGCTGAATTCCCAGGCCATTGTGGTGGGATTGTGCTATGCCAACGGCCTCAGCCCCATTGCCGACCGCTACGGCTGGGAATACGGCATGATGGCGGCCAGTATGCACTATCTGCTGGTGACCTCGGTGCCCAGCCTGCACGGCGGCTTCTGCCTGTACAACGGCGGCTTCACCGCCACCCTGATTTGCATGATGCTGGTGCCGGAGCTGGAACGGTTCCTGCGCACCAAGCAGGAGCGGCGGCTGGCCCACAGCGCGAAATAAAGAAAAAGCTTCCGAAGAAATTCGGAAGCTTTTTTGATAGTTAGGAGTTAGGAATGAGGAATTAGGAGTTGACAGTTATCAGTTGTCAGTAGGGGCGGATAAATTGGAGTTTATCGGGCTGTTCCCACCACCTCATTGTAGGGTGGGGTCTTGACCCCACCGCTCAGAGGCAACAGGTGTGTCATTCTGAGCGAACGAAGTGAGTCGAAGAATCTCTGCCCTTCCCTATGAGATCCTTCGACTTCGCTAACGCTCCGCTCAGGATGACATTTATCCGCTTCGCGGAAGGCATTTCCTGTGGAAATGCCCGGCGGGGTCAAGACCCCGCCCTACATTGGTTATTCCAAACAGCTCGATAAACTCCCATTTGGTTAATACCACCGCAGGGTTTCGGGGGGCGGCTGGATGTAGCGCTCGTGGGGCTTTGCCTCCGGGCGGGCGTGCACGCCGGAAACCAGACCCATCATGGCGTACAGCGACATGATGGAACTGCCGCCGTAGCTGATGAAGGGCAGCGTCAGGCCGATGACCGGGGCGACGCCCAGATTCATGCCCACATTGCTCACCGTCTGGAAAATCAGCGCAGCGGCCACGCCGAAGCAAATCATCCGCCGCAGGTAGTCCTGACTGCGGGTGCCCACATAGATGCAGCGAATGACAATCAGGCTCAGCAGCACCAGCACCAGCAGGCAGCCCAGGTAGCCCATTTCCTCCCCCAAAGCGGAGAAAATAAAGTCGGTGTGCTGGGCAGGCAAGGCACCAACCTGGGTGCGGTTGCCGTTGAACAGGCCCTGCCCCGTGAGGCCGCCGCCGTTGAGCGACAGCAGCGCCCGGTAGGACTGGTAGCGGGCATCCAGACCGTAGGGGTCGATGCTGGGGTCGAACAGCACCAGAATCCGCTCCTTCTGGTAGGGTTTCATGACAAAATTCCACAAAATGGGAAGTGCCGCCGCTATACCGGCTCCGCCCATAGCGAACCAGTACCATTTGACACCGCCGGCAAAAGCCATGATGATGAAAATAAAAACAAAAATCAGAGAAACGCCGGCATCGCCCGAGATGACCACATTCAGCCCCGCCACCAGTCCCAGCTGGAACACCATATGAAATACCGATGGAATGGAGGAAATGCGGTTTTGATGGGAGGCCATCACCGAGGCGAGTATCACCACAAAGGTGATTTTACAAAATTCCGCCGGTTGGATATCCATGGGCAAAAGGGGAAATTCCAGCCAGCTGCGGTTGCCGGAGCCGTGGTCAGTGCCGAAGGGGGTCAGCAGCAGGAAAAGCAGCACGCAGTTAAAGCCCACCAGGAACCGCCGGTGTTCGGATATGAAGTCGGCGCTGATGGACGACACCACCATGTACATAAACACGCCCAGCAAAATGGCGATGATTTGAATGGCCACATAGCGGGTAAAGCCCCGGTAATTGTTGGTCGATGCCACAATCAGACAGCCGAAGCCGGAGGTCAGCAGGCACAGCGACAGCAAAATCAAGTCGCCTTTTTTGAAAAAGTCGAAAAATTCAATCATAAACGGGGTATAGCGGATTTTGCTCCAGAGCTGGCGCATGGCATGACCTCCTTTCCTTGTGCCATTGTATCATCGGAAAGGAAAAATGTAAACCTGTTTTGCCGGAAAAAACCAGACACTTTTTGGTAAAACGGACTTGACGATTGCCCATCGGGTTTTTATAATAAAATATAAATGTTTCATTTTGAGGTGATTTTTATGGGGAAACGAAATCGTTTGGGGCGGTGCGCGCTGGTGGTGCTGGGCACGCTGGTTTTGGCTGCCTCTACCAAGCTGTTTTTGCTGCCTGCCAATCTGATGGGCACCGGCGTGACCGGCATTGCCCTGATTATTGAGCATTATACCGGCATTCCCATGACGGCGGCTTCCCTGATGCTGAATATTGCCACGCTGATACTGGCCTGGGTGGTGCTGGGACGCAACTTTGCCCTGACCACCATCTTCAGCTCCATTTTCTATCCCGTCAGCCTGGAAATCATGAACCAGTTGATGGGGGATGTGCAGGTGACGGCCAATCCCTTGCTCAACACCCTGTTTGCAGGCATGGGCGTGGGCCTTGCGGTGGGGCTGGTGATTCGCGGCGGCGGCTGCACCGGCGGTATGGATCCGGTGCTTCTGGTGCTGGAAAAGTATTTCCGGCTGCCGGTTTCCACCACCATGTGGGTCATCGATGTGTGCGTGATTCTGGGGCAGGCACTGTACCACCCGGTGGAGGATGTGCTTTTCGGCGTGATTCTGGTGATTGCCATGACCGTGACGCTGGATAAGACCCTGCTCATGGGCAAGAGTAAGACGGAAGTGAAAATCATCAGCGACCATCCCTGCGAAATCCGGGACGCCATTATGACCAGGGTAGACCGGGGCGTGACCATGCTTCACGCGGAAAGTGGCTTTCTGCACCACGAAACCAATGTGGTGCTGACGGTGATTTCCACCAAGGAGCTGGTGAAAATCGAGCGGGTGGCACGGGAAGTGGACCCCAACTGCTTTGTCATTGTCAACCGGGTCAGCGAGGTTTGGGGCAGTGGCTTTACCACGGAAAAGAAAAGACTGGAACGGTAAAAAGGGCCGCTGCGAACCAACGCAGCGGCCTTTAAAGTTAGGAATTAGGAGTTAGGAATGAGGAATTGACAGTTGATAGTTGTCAGTAGGGGCGGCATAAAAGCCGCCCGCCGTTTTACTGAAACGCACCCCCATTGTCATCCTGAGCGAAGCGTAGCGGAGCCGAAGGATCTCATGGAGAAAAGGAGAGATTCTTCGACTCGCCTTCGGCTCGCTCAGAATGACAAAGCTTTTGGAGGACGCTTTGCGGGAAATGGGTCACTTCCGGGCGAAAACCAGGGCGCCGGGGGCGGTGGCGGAGAGGCGGGACGCCTGATACAGCGCTTGGGCCACCTGCCCCCGGTTCAGGGCGGTGTCAGGCAGGGAAATGCCGTTTTGCGCCATGACCGCAATGGCATCCAAAGCCTGCTGGGCCTCGTCCGGCTGGGTCTGGGTGCTCAGAGCAGGCAGGCCCAGGGCGTTTTGCAGCAGCAAGGCCGCCTGCGCCCCGGTGATGGGCTCCTGGGCACCAAACACGGTGCCTGATTGCCATCCGGCGGTCAGGCCGGAGCGCAGCGCCGCCGCCAGATAGGGCTTGAGCCAGGTGGGAATTTCGTCGGTAAAGCCGGTGTAATCCGCGCTTTCATCCACATCCAGCCCCAGCGACTGTACCAGCATGGTTACAAATTCACCCCGGCTGACCGTCTTTTCCGGCTGGAAGCAGATGGAATCCCCCAGCTTTTCCCCGGTAAACAGGCCGGTGTTTTTCATCCATTCGGCGGCAAAGCGGCAGGAGAGTCCCACGGTGTCGGCGTAGGTCTGCTTATTTTCCGGCTTGAGAATGGTGATGGTAACAGTGGCCTGCCGGGACACATTGCCGCCTTCGTCGGCGGCGGTGTAGGTGAAGGAATCGGTGCCCACCTTATTCTTTTTCGGGGTATAGGTGAAGCTGCCGTCAGCGTTGATGGTCACGCTGCCCCGGCGGGGCGGGCGCACCAGGGTATAGGTCAGAACGCCGCCCTCCGGGTCCTGGACCTTCAAAGTGCCGGAGTTGGGCAGATTCCGGTAGGTTTCCAGGGCCGAATCCTCCGCCACAGGGGCTTTGTCCGTCTTGCCCCGGATGGAGAAGGTCATGGTGGCGGCTTTGTCCACCCGGTTTTCATAGATGGGCAGATATGTCACCGTGACCAGGGTGTCCTCCCGGTTGCGCAGGGGCTGAAAGGTCAGCTTTTCCAGCTGCCCGGCGGTGAGAATGTCCCCGGGGCGCACCACCCGGGCCCCCAGCATCAAAGTACCGGCGCTGCTGTCCGGCAGGCCGGTAATGCACACGCCTGCCAGCGCCTCTCCGGGAAAGTCCGCCGCGGTGAAGCAGTAGGCCCCCTGGCTGTCCACTTCCAGCGCACCGGCGCTGACCGTCAGGGCGGCGCAGAGGGCCAGAAGCAGAATAATAGACCGTTTCATGATAGAACCTCCTTCAATTCGGTTACGGCGGTATTGTTTGCCGGGGAAGGGAAAAATATGCAAAAAAATTCCGGGGCGTACCCCGGAATTTTTCAATATCAGGATAAAACCAGCTTGTCGTCCACCTCGTCGGAGCCGGAAGCCTGGCTGAACAGCTGCAAAAGCTGCTCCACCGTCAGTTTTTTCTTCTCCTCGCCGGACACATCCACCACGATTCTTCCGTCGTAGAGCATAATCAGCCGGTTGCCGTAGGCAATGGCGTCGCGCATATTGTGGGTAATCATCATGGTGGTGAGGTGGTTTTGCTCCACAATGCGCTGGGTGGTTTCCAGCACCTTGGCGGCGGTTTTGGGGTCCAGGGCGGCGGTGTGCTCGTCCAGCAGCAGCAGACGGGGCTTTTGCAGGGCGGCCATCAGCAGCGTCAGCGCCTGCCGCTGCCCGCCGGAGAGCAGGCCGACCTTGGCCGTCAGCCGGTTTTCCAGACCCAAATCCAGCATTTCCAGCTGGCGGCGGTAATCCTCTTTTTCCTTCCGGCTCATCATGCTCCGCAGGGTGCGCCTTTTGCCCCGGCGGGCAGCCAGCGCCAGATTTTCGTCAATCTGCATGGTGCCGGCAGTGCCCATCATGGGGTCCTGAAAAACCCGGCCGATGTATTTTGCCCGCTTATACTCCGGCAGATGGGTCACATCCACGCCGTCAATCAAAATCCGTCCCGCATCCACCGGCAACGCGCCCGCCACACAGTTGAGCAGGGTGGATTTTCCCGCGCCGTTTCCGCCGATGACGGTGACAAAATCCCCGTCCTGCAATTCCAGAGAAAGCCCCCGCAGCGCCTTTTTCTCATTGATGGTGCCGCTGTAGAAGGTTTTGGAGATATTTTCAATTTTCAGCATGGGACTTCTCCTTTCTCTGCTTCCGGGGAAGCTGTTTTTGCCAGTAGGGGACGGAAAGGAAGGCTGCTACGATGAGCGCCGACAGCAGTTTCAGATAGTTGGTGTTGATGTCCAGCAGGCTCACCACCGCCTGAATCACCACCTGATACAGCACCGAACCCAGGGTGACGGCCAGCAGTTTCAGGCCGAAGTTGCGGAAAATCCGGGAAAACAAGCTCTGCCCGATGACAATGGCGGCCAGGCCCACCACGATGGCGCCCTGTCCCATATCGATGGAGGCAAAGCCGTTGTACTGGGTCAGCAGCGCGCCGGACAGGGCCACAAGGCCATTGGAAATGGCAAGCCCCAGCACCTTGTTGAAGCTGGTGTTGATGCCCTGGGCCCGGGCCATATTGCCATTGGCACCGGTGGCCCGGATGGCAGAGCCCAGCTCCGTGCCGAAGAACCAGTAGAGCAGCGCCACAATGCCCAGCACCAGCAGCCCCACCACAAACAGGGGGTGCTGATAGAAGGGCCGCAGACCCTTTTCCACATCCTTCAGGTAGCGCATGGATACCAGCAGGTCATAGCGGTTGACATTCAGCGCCACATTGGCTTTCATGCCCATGATGGCAAGGTTCACGGAATAGAGCATCATCTGGGTGAGAATGCCGGAGAGAATGGCGGGAATGCCGCATTTGGTGTGGAGTAGGCCCGTGATGAAGCCCGCCAGCATGCCTGCCAGAATGGCACCCAGCAGGGCCACCAATACATTCTGGCCGGAAATCATCAGCATGGCGCATACCGCGCCGCCGGTGCAGAAGGAGCCGTCCACCGAAAGGTCGGAGACTTCCAGAATTTTGTAGGTAATGTATACGCCGGTGGCCATGATGCCCCAAATCAGTCCCAGGGACAGGGCGCCGGGCAGCGCGTTCATAAAACTTGTCATAATTTATCCTTTGCAAGCATCAGGGGGAGATGGAAATCCGTCTCCCCCTGGTGGGTTTATTTGGTTATTCTTCAACGGGTTTGTAACCTGCGGGCGGGGTCAGACCCAAATCGGCGCAGATTTCGGGATTGTACAGGGAAGAAAATTCCGGGGCGTATTCAATGGGCATGGCAGAGATGTCCGCCTCGCCCTTGAGAATCTTCACCGCCATTTTGCCGGTGGCGACGCCCAAATCGTAGTAATCAATGGAAAGAGTGGCCACGCCGCAGCCGGCGCAGATGCCAGCCTCACCCGCCACCACGGGAACCCCGGCGGGACGGCAGATGCCGTCGATGATGGAGGCACCGGTGGCAGCGGTGTTGTCGGTGGGAACATAGATGACATCGGAGCTGTCGCAGGCCTTCTGGGTGACGGCGGCCATGTCATTGCCGTCGGCAAAGGGATAGGCGGTGCAGGTATAGCCCAGCTCCGTCAGGTATTTGGAAATGGTCTCCACCTGGTACTGGGAATTGGGCTCGCCGGAGCAATACAGCAGGCCAACATTTTTGGCATCGGGGAACCAGGTCTTCACCATCTGGGCCTGCTGGTCCAGAGGTGCCAGGTCGGAGGTGCCGGAGATGTTGCCGCCCACGGTGCCATTAAAGCCGTCGATGCCCATGGCCACGCCGTACTCGGTGACGGAGGTGCCCAGAATGGGAATGTCGGCAGTGGCGGCGGCAGCGGCCTGAAGCGCGGGGGTGGCGTTGGCCATGATGAGGTCCACATTTTGGGAAACAAAGGAGGTGACGATGGGGGTGCAAGTAGCTGCGTCGCCTGCGGCAACCTGCAGGTCAAAAGTCACATTTTCCTCGCCCAACGCTTCCTTCACCGCGGCCATAAAGCCCTCGGTGGCGGCATCCAATGCCGGGTGCTTGGCAAGCTGGACAATGCCCACCACATACTTGCCGTCGTCCTTCACACCGCAGGCGGTCAGGCCGCACAGCAGAAGCATCGCGGACAATACACAACAAATCAGCTTTTTCATCATCAAAACTCCTCTCTCGTCCACTCTACATAGAAATTTGTCTTTTTTTAGTGGATTTTGATACTATACCACATCTTGAGGGATTCTGTCAATCAAAAAAGCGCGTTTTTGCCCCTTTTTCCGGAAAATACCATTTTATTCCTGGGGAAGGCGGCTATTTCTGCAAAAAATCCCGGCGGTACTGGGTTGGGGTGATGCCCTCTGCCTTTTTGAATACCTTGGTGAACACCCGGTAATCCCCGTAGCCGGTCAGGTCTGCCACATCAGAGATGGGGCGGTCGGTGGTCACCAGCAGCTTTTTGGCCTGCTCCATGCGGATGCCGGTGAGATAGGCCAGAAAATTCACCCCGATTTCGCTTTTGAAAAGCTGGCTGATGTACTGGGGGCTGAGGTGAAAGTGCTCTGCCAGCACCCCCAGACTCACATCGTCGGCCAGATGGGCTTGCAGGTAGCGGGTCAGGGCGGTGATGGTGCGCTCCTCGCCCGGGGATTGGGGCGCTTCCTCGGTTTGGCGGTGGTAAAGGGAGATTTTCAAATTGTCGATGCAGGTACCGAACTCCCCATAGTCCACAGGCTTGAGCAGATAGTCGGTAATCTGCATCCGCAGGGCCTGGCGGCAGTAGGCAAAATCGTCATAGCCCGACACGATGACAAAGGCCATCTGGGGGTACTTCGCCTTGGCGGCCTCAATCACCTTCAGGCCGCTGAGAATGGGAATGTTGATGTCCATAATCACAATGTCGGGGCGCAGCTGGTCGATTTTTGCCAGCGCCTCCATGCCGTCGGCGGCTTCCCCCACCACCTGACAGCCGTGGGCTTCCCAGTCAAAGAGCCGCTTGAAGCCCTCCCGAATCATGATTTCGTCATCCACCAACAGAACATTCAGTTTTTTCATTGGAGAACCTCCTTACCCAGGGGCAGCAGCAGATGGGCGGTCACGCCGCCGTCGGGATTTTCCGTATAGGTCAGGCCGTAGGCCCGGCCGCACAGCAGTTTGATCCGCTTTTGCACATTTAAAAGCCCCACGCCGCTGCCCTGACTCTGGCTGGGCCGGTCGTAATACAGCAGCATCTGGTCGATTTTTTCCTTCATGCCCGGCGCAAAGCCGCTGCCGGAGTCCCTGACCCGCAGCTCCAAATCCGCGCCGCAGCGCTGGGCGGAAATGGTGATATGGCCCCGGTAGCCCTTGTTTTTCAGGCCGTGCAGCAGGCTGTTTTCCACCAGGGGCTGCAAAATGAAATTGGGCACCGCCGCGTTTTCCAGCGCAGGGTCCATGTCATAGGAAACCTCCAGGGTGGGGTAGCGGTAGCACATCAAATCCAGATAGGCCTCCACCAGCTCCATTTCCTCCTCCAGCGGCACCGTGGTTTTGTCCACCTTGACGCTGAGCCGGAAAAAGTCCACCAGCCGCATCAGCAGGTCGGCCACCTTCCCGTCGCCGTTTAGCTGGGCCTGGATGCGGATGGCGTCCAGGGTGTTGTAGAGAAAATGGGGATTAATCTGGCTTTTCAGGTACAGCATGGACATTTTCTGCTCTGCAAGTTCAGAGCGGAGAATTTCCGGGTTTTCCAGGGTGAGGTAGAAGGCCAGCACCATCAGGGTCATGCCCATGCCGCTAATGAGCCAGGTGGGATTGATAGCCTGCAGCAGGCTGACGGCCACCTCAATCAGCAGGGCAGAGCCGATGGCAAGGCGCTTTTTGATGTGCAGCTGGCGCCAGTTTTTTACCACCAGCCAGACGCACAGGCACAGGTAGAAGCTCACAGTGATGTAGCACACGGCGGCGTGGATGCCGTCGGAGTAGTTGCCTGCGGGGGTGACGGCGTAGTGCACGGGAAGCGTAAAGGCACCCAGCTCCGCCATCACCAGAAACAGACTTGCCAGCAGGGAAAACCGCTGGCTTTTTCCCGTTTCCTCCTGCACCAGCAGGGCAATGTAGAGATAAAACAGGTACACCACCAGCACCATGGTGCCGATAAACAGGCGGTGCAGAAGATTGTTCAGCAAAAGGGGCACGGTGTCCAGGTGATTCACCGTGTAGATGGTGGCACCGTCCAGCAGCAGATGCAGCAGCGTCACCAGAAGAATCATCCCATAGACCCGGTGCAGGGCAGAGGGACGGCGGCGGGCGGAGAAATAGACGAAGGAGATAAGCAGCAGAACCAAAAACAGGGCAATTTCCATTCGGAGCATGGAGCAGTCCTCCCTTCTTTTGCTTCCATTATAATCGAAGGGCGGGAAAAAGAAAAGGGCACAAAGCCTGCAAAAGTACCTTTTTTCAAAATTTCGCCGCCCCAGCCAATGGAGCGGCGAAAGGAGAACTGGGGTTTGTCATACGGAGGCATTGTAGGGCAAAGGCATGCCTTTGCCGACCGGTAGCAATTACTAGAGCGGTGAGAAAGAACGAAATCAACGACGAGGGCGGTGCATCCAAAGGCTCACTATGGAGGAAGGCGTGCGGCGAGGGCGTGCCCTCGCCCTACATTCCGTGGTTCCTAACACCTCTACAACCCTCAAATTTATAATAGCGGGCGGGGATGCCGTAGGTATTATCTTCCTCAAAGGCCGCCAGGGACATGCCGTTTCGGAAAGCGGTTTGCAAAATGCGGTTGCAGTCCTCTTTTTCGTCCAGAGATTGATAATAAAGGGCGCCGCCGTCTTTCACGAAAGAGATTGCCTTTTCCAAAAGGGCCAGGCCGTCCCCGCTTTCCAGGGTGGTGGAGCCGACCATGGTCACAATATCGAATTGCTTCTCAAGGTTCAGCGCCATGGCGTCGCCGCAAATCACCGTCACATCGTTGGGGTTTCCTTCGCAAATCAGGCGCTGCTGTAATTGGCGGCAGCAGATTGGGGCCATATCAATGCTGGTCAGGGAACCACCTGCCAGCTGATAGGAAAGATAGGTGTCCCACTCACCGGCACCGATGCCGATGTTGCACACCTTTGCCCCCTGAGGGATGACAAAATGGGTTTCAAAAAAGGCGCGGAATTTGTATTCCAAATACTTATTTTCCGCCGAAAGATTCCAGGGACCGGCTTCGGGGGCGTACATCTGGGAATAGGTTTGCAGAAGGAAGGCGGCATCGCTGTCGGAAATGGAGGTAGCGCAGCCGTTGCGCCGCCGCCCGAACAGTTCGTCCAGCGAAATGCCGAAAAAGTCCGCAATGACGGGAAGCAGGGGAATGTCGGGGGTGGATATGTTGTTTTCCCACTTGCTGACGGTTTGATATTGAACACCCAACGCGCTTGCCAGCTGGGCCTGGGTCAGCTGCCGCTTCAGCCGAAGGGTGCGAATGCAATCTGCGATTTCTTTCATAAAGGTATCACCTCCCTGCCAGTATACCACAGGGGCGGGGGAAACACAATCACCCGTGGGGAAAAGGAACTCACCTGACAGGCGTATTTTTGCCCAATATTCACGGAAATGGATAAATTGGGGTTTGGCGGGGAGATGTGGCGCGCAGCGCTCAAAGGCTTCCCCTCTGGGGAAGCTGTCAAAAATCTCCGATTTTTGACTGATGAGGGCAGTAGCAGTCTGGTTCCCGGGGATACGCTCCGGCGAATACGCAGCCGGGCAACCTCATCCGTCAGCCCTTCGGGCTGCCACCTTCCCCAAAGGGGAAGGCTTTCGTACCCCGACAAATTCCAATTTATGGGGCTGTGGGATGGTTCAGCGGTCACCGGAGCGTTGCAATCTGCCCGGAAGCGTGGTATAATACGCCCAGAAAAGCGGAGGAATTTGAAATGGTGAAAGTGTTATTTATATGCCACGGCA
>JBGVGH010000015.1:0-2445 GCA_045121575.1 Faecousia sp. | reverse complement strand
TCTGGAAATGCTGACGGAAATCGGCTTTTGCAGCGGCATCGAGAACTACTCCCGGGTGATTCAGGGCCGTGCCCCCGGCACGCCGCCCACCACGTTGCTGGATTATTTCCCAAAGGACTTTCTCATGTTCATCGACGAGAGCCATGTGACCCTGCCCCAGTGCCGGGCCATGTACGCCGGTGACCGGAGCCGCAAGGACGCGCTGGTGAACTACGGCTTCCGTCTGCCTTCAGCCTACGACAACCGCCCCCTGAACTTTACGGAGTTTGAGCAGAAGATCAATCAGGTGATCTACGTCTCCGCAACCCCGGGAGAGTACGAAAAAACCCGCTCCGGTCAGACCGTGGAGCAGGTGATTCGGCCCACGGGCCTTCTGGACCCGGAGGTGGAGGTGCGGCCCATCGAGGGGCAGATTGACGATTTGATTGGGGAAATCAACGCCCGGACGGCGAAAAACGAGCGGGTGCTGGTGACCACCCTCACCAAAAAAATGGCGGAGGATTTGACGGTTTACCTGCAAAAGGCAGGCATTAAGGTGCGCTATATGCACGCCGACATCGGTGCCATGGAGCGGATGGAGATTCTGCGGGATTTGCGCATGGCAAAGTTCGATGTGCTGGTGGGTATCAATCTGCTGCGGGAGGGTCTGGACTTGCCGGAGGTGAGTTTGGTTGCCATTCTGGACGCGGATAAGGAGGGCTTCCTGCGCAGCGAAACCAGTCTGATTCAGACCATCGGCCGGGCGGCCCGAAATGCCGAGGGCAAGGTGATTATGTATGCCGACAAGGTGACGGAGGCCATGCGCAGCGCCATGGATGAAACCGCCCGCCGCAGGGAAATCCAGAACGCCTACAACCAGGCCCATGGCATTGTGCCCAAAACCATTATCAAGTCGGTGCGTGACCTGATTGAAATTTCTTCCCCCACCGCAGAGCGCAAGGGTAGAACCGGCGTGAAGATGACCAAGGCAGAGAAGGAAAAGGAAATCGCCCGTCTGGAGAAGCAGATGAAGGAAGCTGCCCGCATGATGGAGTACGAGTACGCCGCCGTGCTGCGGGACCAGATTATCGAGCTGCGGGGCAACGGCGTTTGACCCAGTATATGAAAAAGGGAAGGCGGGGGTGTTTGCCGCACCTGCGCCGGACGCTGCCGGTTTTTCTTGCAAACGGCGGCTTTTTGGGTTATGATAGGCAGAGAAAATCCGTTTGAAGGCCGAAAGGAGAAAACATGGAAAAAATAACCAGCTTTACCATTGACCACATCCGGCTGCAGCCCGGCTTGTATGTGTCCCGGAAGGACACGGTGGGGACGGAAATGGTGACCACCTTTGATTTGCGGCTCACTTCGCCCAATGACGAGCCGGTGATGAACACCGCCGAGGTGCATACCATGGAGCATTTGGCGGCGACCTACCTGCGCAACGAGCCAAACTGGAAGGAGCGGGTGCTGTATTTTGGCCCCATGGGCTGCCGCACCGGGTTTTACCTGCTGATGAAAGGGGACTTGACTTCCCGGGAGATTCTGCCCCTGGTGCGGGACTGCTTCCGCTTCATCGCCGATTACCGGGGCGAGGTGCCCGGTGCTTCTGCAAAAGATTGCGGCAACTATCTGGACATGAACCTGCCCATGGCAAATTACTGGGGAAAACGGTACGCCTCTTTGTTGGAAAATCCGGAAGAATCTCGGCTTGTTTACCCCGAATAAAGGAGAAAATATGAGAAAACTTGGAATTATCGGCGCCATGACCGTGGAAGTGGAAACCCTGAAAGAGCGCATGCAGGACAAGACCGTGACAATGCGTGCCGGCATGGAATTTTGCCAGGGCACGCTGCTGGGACTGCCTGCGGTGGTGGTGCAGTGCGGCGTGGGCAAGGTCAATGCCGCCATGTGCGCCCAGATTTTGTGCGCCTGCTTCGGCGTGACCCATCTGGTGAACACCGGCATTGCAGGCTCGCTGTGCGCGGAGCTGGACATTGGTGATTTGGTGGTGAGCCAGGATGCCATGTACCATGATTTTGACTGCACCCACTTCGGCTATGAAATGGGCCGGGTGCCGGGGATGGATGGGGTGGCGTTCCCTGCCGATGAGACGCTGGTTGGCTTCGCCTTTGCCGCGGCGGAGGCGGTGAATCCCGGTCATACCCGAATCGGCCGGGTGGCCAGCGGCGATTTGTTCGTGGCGGAGAAGGCGGCCAAGGAGACCATTATTGAAAAGACCCACGCCCTGTGCACCGAAATGGAGGGGGCAGCCATCGCCCACACCGCCTGTCGCAACGGCGTTCCCTTTGTGATTCTCCGGGCGATTTCCGACAAGGCGGATGATTCCGCCCAGATGGACTATCCTACCTTTGAGGCCATCGCCGCCCGGCGGTGCGCCGAAGTGACCTGCCGCCTGGCAGGAATGCTGCTGGAATAAAAGGGAAATCCCTGCTCCGATTGGATGTC
>JBGVGH010000014.1:0-5455 GCA_045121575.1 Faecousia sp. | reverse complement strand
CCCATTTTTGTCATTCTGAGCGAACGAAGTGAGTCGAAGAATCTCCGACTCTCCCTATGAGATCCTTCGACTTCGCTAGCACTCCGCTCAGGATGACAACGGGGTATTTCCGCAAAACGGCAGGCGGCATAGAGCCGGCCCTACAAAGAAACAAAGCAGTAATCCGAACATGCAAAAACAAGCCCTCCTCCGGAGGGCTTGCGCTTTTTACAGGGGGGCTTTTTTGATTTTGGCGTAGGGGCGGGGGTACTGGGCGGGGGTGGGGGCGATTTTCCGCAGGACGATAACCGCGTGGTCTGCCCCGTCCACCGGGAAATGATGTACTTTTTCCACCTGAAGCCCCAGCTTTGCCACGGCGTTTTTCGCCTCCGCCAGTTCCTCGGCGGCAGCGGCGCCTTTCATGGCCAGCACCGCGCCCCCCACCTTGACAAAGGGGGCCGTCAGCTCCAGCAGCACATTCAGCCGCGCCACCGCCCGGCTGGAAGCATAGTCATACTGCTCCCGGCGGGAAGCGGCCGCCTCCTCCGCCCGGGCGGTCAGGCACCGGGCCTCCACACCAAGGCTCGGCAGCACCGTTTCCAGCCACTTCATCCGCTTGCCCAGGGAATCCAGCAGGGTCAGCTGTACCTCCGGGCAGGCAATTTTCACCGGCACACCGGGAAAGCCCGCGCCGCAGCCCACATCAATCAGTGTTTTCCCCTCCAGCGGGGCGCATTTGAGCAAACTCACCGAGTCCAGCAGGTGCAGTTTTGCCACGGCAGAGGGCTCGGTGATGGCCGTCAGGTTCATCACCTCGTTCTGCTTCACCACCGCCGCGCCAAAGGCGCACAGGGTGTCGCAACGCTCCTGCGGCAGGGGCAGGTCCATGGCTTCCAGCCCGGCCAGCAATGTTTCTTTCATCTCATTCATTTCGTTTTGCCCCCTAAAATTCCATTGATAAAATCTTCGTCCAGGGGGTCAAACTGCCCCTGCTGCTCCATTTTTCCCAAAATTTCGTTCTCGATATACCAGTTGACCAGATGGGTGGCCACCTGCCCGTAGCTGGCGGTGCCAGCCGAATCGCCGCTGGCCTGGATATAGACATTGTTGGCGGCGTTGGCAACGCCGGTGGCAACTTTGTTCTGCTCCTTGGCAAAGAACCGGTCATACACCGTCAAATCCCGGCGAAGAAGCGCATTTTCCCCCTCCCGGATTTTTGCCCGGGCGCTGCCGCCCAGCTCATTCATACAGTAACGGTAGGCCATATAGAAGGCGGAATACTGAAACTGCACATCCGGATTTGCCTCGCAGGCCAAAAATCCCGCAAAATTGGCATCGTCCTCCAGGGCAATGCACATCCGGTGGGCCATCTCATGGCACATCACAAAGGGCAATGACATATTGGGAATATTTGGATTCACCGCCGCCTCCCCGGTGACGGCCATGGTCACGCCGCAGATGCCCATGGAGGAATAGAGCTTTGCCCAGGACAGCTTCTTCACCGGCAATGTAGAGCCGGCAAATACCGACTGCCCCTCCATTTTCAGGTTCTCATAGCCCGCCCCCGCCTTTTCGGCCAAAACATCAAAATCGTCAAAGAGAAGGTTCCCCTCCCCGTCCCGGGGCAGCGTTTCTGCCAAAGCATTGGCCTGGTCCCGGAAGAAAATGGTGGCCTGCTCCAGATGCTGTTCCGTGAAGGGATAGCTGCCCTGACGGATATGCTCCGACAGGGGGCTGGCGTAAAAATTCAGGCCGTAAAGGCAGGTGTGGCACATCCACACGAAGCTGACCATGCACAGCACCCAGCCCAGCCAGCGGAAAAAATTCCATTTTCGGAGAATCATCACCACGATGCTCACCAACAGTCCCACACCCAGCACCACGGCCGCCGCCTGCCAGACGGTAAAGGACACGCCGCTGCTGAAATAGGCCAGCACCGCCTGCAATTGCCGGGTCACATAGGGGTAAAAGGTGTCCAGCACCGCCCCATACTGCCGGGCAAGCCAGGTGCAGCCCCCGGTGATTGCCAGAAACGCCAGCGCCCAAAGGTAGCCTTTTATCTTTTTCATGCGGAGCCCCCCATTCCAACGGTCAAAATTTCTGCTCACCCATAGTATATCACATTCTGTGTCAAAACAAAATAAATTTTCTTAAAATTCCGGGATGAATGCCGCATCTGCCCCGGAAGTCTCCTGGGTGAAGCCCTCCAAATCGTTTAAGTACATCCAGGACAGCACTGCTTCATATTCTTCGTCCGTCACCCGGCGGTCATAGGGCGGCTGAAGCCCCGGCATGGGGGTGTACTGCCGCATCAGGCTCACCAGCACCTGGCCGGGGGCAAAATTCTCCCCAATCCAGTCCAGCACCTTCAGGGAATTTTCCACCTGCCCCGGCAGAATCAGATGGCGGATGAGAACTCCCTTTGTGAGCCTGTCCCCTTCCCATTGGGGCGCGCCCACCTGACGCACCATTTCCCGGATGGCATTTGCCGCCACCGGGAAATAATCCGGGGCCGCCGACAGTTTCCCGGAAAGGCCGCTGTGGGCATATTTCAGGTCCGGCAGGTAAATGTCCACCTTTCCCGTGAGTAAATGCAGGGTTTCCACCCGCTCATAGCCGCCGCAGTTGTACACCACCGGCACCGGCAGCTTCGGCTCCAGCGCGGGCAGAATGGTGGGCAGATACTGGGTAGGGGTCACAAGGTCAATGTTCTCCGCCCCCTGGGAAATCAGGTTTTCAAACAGCTGCCGCAGTCCGGCGCTGTCCAGCTCCTCCCCCGCCGGGCGGCGGCTGATGGCGGCGTTCTGGCAGTAGGCGCAGCGCAGGGTGCAGCCGCCGAAAAACACCGCGCCGCTGCCGCCGCTGCCGGCCAGCGCCGGCTCCTCCCACCGGTGAATCATGGATTTTGCCACCACCGCCCTTTTCCCGCCGCCGCAGAAGCCCCGCTGCCCCGCTTCCCGGTTCACCCCGCACCTACGCGGGCACAATTCGCAGTTAACATAACTCATATTTCAACACTCCAATTTATCCGTCTACCCTCCGTGCGCACCACGCCGGTTTTTGTCATTCTGAGCGAACGAAGTGAGTCGAAGAATCTTCGCCTTTCCCTATGAGATCCTTCGACTTCGCTAGCGCTCCGCTCAGGATGACACCGGGACGCGTTTATCCGCTTCGCGGATGGCATTTCCTACGGAAACGCCCGGCGAGGGCATGCCCTCGCCCTACAGCGTTCATTCGTAATTTATAATTCCTAATTCCTAACTCCTAACTCCTCCAGTGTATCATCTTTTCCCCAAATTCACAAGGTCTGCTTTACCAAATCGCATTTTTATGATATGATAGCCCCAGAATGAATGCCCCGGAGGAACCGCCATGCTGACAAAAAACGAAATTTACGAAGCCCTCATTTCCGACTACACCGCCGAAGGTCAGGGCGTTGCCAAAATCGACGGCTGCGCCGTGTTCATCCCCAACGCGGTTTTTGGTGAAAAATGCCGCATCCGCATCGAAAAAGTAGGAAAAACCTGGGCATCCGGAAAAATCGTGGAGATTCTGGAGCGCTCCCCTCACCGCATCAACCGGGCCTGCCCGGTGGCAAAAAAATGCGGTGGCTGCGCCTTTCAGCACATCACCTACGAAGAAGAAACCCGGCTGAAAGCCCAGCGGGTGCGGGACTGCCTCAACCGCATCGGTGGGGAAAATCTGGAGGAAATTCCCATTCTTTCCGCCCCCACCACGGAATGCTACCGCAACAAGGCCCAGTACCCCGTATCCGCCCAAAACGGCCGGGCGTACGCCGGATTTTTTCAAGCAGGCACCCATCAGGTCATTGAAAATGACCGCTGCCTGCTGCTGCCGGAGGAGATGGACGCGGTGAAAGACACGGTGATTGCCTATATGAACCGTTTTCATGTGCCCGCTTACGATGAAAAGTCCCACACAGGACTGGTGCGCCACATCTATGTGCGCCGGGGCGCGGTATCAAAGCAGGTGCTGGTGTGTCTGGTGGTAAACGGCAATTCCATTCCCCAGGCCCACCGCCTGGTGGCGGAGCTGAAGAAAATCCCCGGCTTTACCACCCTGGTGCTGTCGGTGAACAAAGAAAAGGGCAACACCATTTTGGGCAGCGAATTTATCCCCCTGTTTGGCCCCGGCTATATTGAGGACACCCTGTGCGGACTGCATTTCCGGCTGTCGGCCCGGTCTTTCTATCAGGTCAACCACCATCAGGCCCAGCGGCTGTATGAAGCCGCCATCGCTCAGGCGGAAATCACCAAAGAGGACACGGTGCTGGATTTGTACTGCGGCGTGGGCACCATCACCCTGTGCATGGCAAAGGCCGCCGGGCAGGTGCTGGGTGTGGAAGTAATCCCCCAGGCGGTGGAAGATGCCCGGGACAACGCCCGGCGCAACGGCATTGAAAACGCCCGCTTTTTCTGCGGCGATGCGGGACAGGCGGCGCTGGAGCTGGAACAAAGCGGCATCCGGGCAGATGTGGTGGTGGTAGACCCGCCCCGCAAGGGTCTGAACGGGGACACCATCGAAGCTCTTTCCCGCTTCGCCCCCCGGCGTATCGTCTATGTTTCCTGCGACCCGGCCACCCTGGCCCGGGATGTGGCCCTGCTGAAAGAGCGGGGCTACCGGGTGAAAAACGCCATGGCCGCCGATTTGTTCCCAAGGTGCGCCCATGTGGAGACGGTTGTCTTGCTTTCCAAGGGCGAGGTCGACTCGAAAAAGATTCGGGTTGAGTTCTCTTTGGAAGATATGGATATGTCGGAGTTCCAAGATGGAGCTACCTATCCGCAGATCAAGGAGTATGTGGTGGAGCATACCGGGTTAAAGGTGTCCAGCCTTTATATTTCTCAGATAAAGAGAAAATGCGGGTTGGAAGTAGGCAAAAACTATAATCTGCCGAAATCCGAGGATTCCAGACAGCCACAATGTCCACCAGAAAAAGAGAAAGCAATCCGAGAAGCATTCAAATATTTTGGGATGATCTAACATCCCGCAGAATGGAGGTTTCTTATGGATAGATTGATTTCCTGCGAGTTCAACATGGATACTGCCTGTGTGGAACTGAAATTTGCAAATGGCAGCATAATTGCGATTGATACCATTGCCGTCGAGAACGAGGTTGCCGACAATATGTATCAACGGTCAGAACTGGATTATCTAATCTATAATGACCCGGTTGGATACGCTGATCTGATACTAAATGGCGATCCCGAAACCTATTTGAAAACTGTAACTGAATGTAATTCTTTAGATACTTAACAATCACACCACCCATGGAAAGAAAAATTTCTATGGGTGGTTCTTCTTTATTTCATGTTTAGGTTATGCGGATAACCTTTGACTTATCTGCACAAAATGAATAGAATAAAAGAAGATCATCACCTAAATAGGAGGGGAAACAAAAATGGAACAACGTGTGCGGATTTGTGACATTGCTGAGGAATTAGGATTAAGCACCGCT
>JBGVGH010000013.1:0-4149 GCA_045121575.1 Faecousia sp. | reverse complement strand
TCCGGACAACGCTTGCAACCTACGTATTACCGCGGCTGCTGGCACGTAGTTAGCCGTTGCTTTTTCTGCAGGTACCGTCACGTTCTTCGTCCCTGCTAAAAGAAGTTTACAACCCGAAGGCCTTCTTCCTTCACGCGGCGTTGCTGGGTCAGGGTTTCCCCCATTGCCCAATATTCCCCACTGCTGCCTCCCGTAGGAGTCTGGGCCGTATCTCAGTCCCAATGTGGCCGTTCATCCTCTCAGACCGGCTACTGATCGTCGCCTTGGTGGGCCGTTACCCCACCAACTAGCTAATCAGACGCGAGACCATCTTTCAGCACATAAAGCTTTGACTTTCCAGGGATGCCCCCAGAAAGTATCATGCGGTATTAGCAGTCGTTTCCAACTGTTGTCCCCCACTGAAAGGCAGGTTTCTCACGCGTTACTCACCCGTTCGCCACTAAGTTATCTCCGAAGAAATAACCCCGTTCGACTTGCATGTGTTAGGCACGCCGCCAGCGTTCGTCCTGAGCCAGGATCAAACTCTCAAAAAGTTGTATCTAAAGCCCTTTCAGGCCTCAAATCAAGTTTTTGAATAATTTGCTTCTAGCAATAATTACTCAAGAATTTTCGTTGGCTGTTTTTTCGCTTACGCTTAAACAAATCCATTTATTTGTCCAAGGTGTTTAAAGTTTGTCTTTACGTTATTCAATTTACAAGGTACAGACTTCGCTGTTCTCTTGCGAGTCAGCTTTTGAATTATATCACGCTCATTTTCATTTGTCAAGAACTTTTTTCAAGTTTTTTCAAATTTATTTGAGCGGATTTTCTTAACCGCTGCTCGCTGAGCAACTCGGTTATTTTAGCACATCGTTTTCCATTTGTCAAGAACTTTTTTCAAGTTCTTTCAAATTTCTTTCCGATTCGCTTTTCTTTTCGCTCCCCTCGCGGACAGCTTGCATATATTAGCACGTCTATCCCATTTTGTCAAGCACTATTTTACGATTTTTTCCATTATTTTTCAGCGTTGATTCTTTCTGTCTTCCGGGTCTAAGGTCAGGTCTCTATCCTTCTGGTTCTTAAGTCTTCTGCGCAGCAATCCTCTTCCCGCCGGGAACGGTGTGAGGTAACTCCTTCCAAGGCACTTTAACGACGCAAGGTGTATCAGCAATGCACCTACCCCTATCAGGATGCCCCATATTCCTAAGAATGCCGCCAGAACGCCCAGCGCAAACCGCCATACGCGTATTGCTTCCGCCAAATCCCGGTTGGGCAATACAAATCCGCATATCCCGGCAATGCTTACCACGATCAATACCACAGGAGAGATCAGCCCCGCTTCTACCGCCGCCGTACCTACAACGATGCCGCCGATGGTGGATACGGACTGTCCAATGGCCTGGGGCAGATGGATGCCGGATTCCTGCAGCAGCTCAAACGCGATCAGCAGCCCCAGCGCTTCCGCCCCCGTTGTAAACGGCACTTCCTTCTTACTGTTCAATATAATATCCAGGAGCTTCTGCGGAACCCACTGCTGGTGGAATTCGATCAGGGCAATATAAATGGACGGTAATAGAAGACTCAGCAGCAGCGCGCCATACCGCAGCACCCGGATGCAGGAGGCGGATACATAATCCCGGCTCCGGTCTTCCGGGCTTTCCATTAAATAACCAAGATTGGCCGGGGCCAGATACGCCAGCGGCAGGCCGTCCACGATGAGGCCTACCCGTCCATCCAGCAGCCCCTGGCAAAAGCGGTCGGGACGCTCAGTATACTGCATCAGCGGAAATGCCGTGGCGCGGGAGCCTGTGACATACTCTTCCACCGCAGACGGCGAGAGAAGCCCGTCAATATCAATAGAAGCCAGGCGGGCATTCATTTTCTCAACCAATTCCGGATTGGTAATCCCCTGGATCCACACCACCGCCACATTGGTCAGGCTTCGCCGTCCCACGGTGGCGCCGCTGATCCGCAGATCCGGGGTGCGCAGATGGCGGCGGAGCAGGCTGGTGTTGATGCGGATGGTTTCCACAAAGCAATCCTTTGGCCCCTTCACCGTGTTCTCCACTTCGGGGGATGTGGGACCGCGGCTTACTCCTGTTTTGACTTCAAAGGCGATGGCTCCCACACCGGGGAACAGCACCACGCAGAATCCGTTTACCAGCTTTGCTGCCACTGTCTTCAAATCCCCGCATGGATTCGCCACGCTGTTGTATACCGTGCCCAGGAGCGCGGAATCATACAGCTGTTTCATGGTATCGCCTTTGAGATTTTCGGAGATGGGTTTGATAATGTACTCCGACATATCCGCGCCGGAAACCAGTCCGTCAATGGCGTAGGCATACAGCGTAAAGCCGCCGCAGCGCAGGTCCCGGACAATGAAGTCCCCGGCCCCTTCAAATATTTTCCGAATTCTTTCGTCCGTCACCGTCCTCACCTCTTATTGATTATGCCCGGATATTGCTTTTTTTACGCAGAAATGCTATAGTTTATTATTATAGTCTTAAGGAGGAACCTCCATGAGCAAAATTGGCGATATTCAGAAGAAGACCGATACCCGGTTTCTGAATTTCTATGAATTCCAGGCCGTCCACCGGGACGGAAGTGTTTCTCCTTATTATGTGGCCTCCCGGGCAAAGGAGATTTCCGGGCTGAAAGCCGTGACCCACGAGAATAAGCCCGACGGCGTGATCCTCTACGGTGTTTACGGCGAGCAGAAGGACAAGGTGGTTCTGATCCGCCAGTACCGCTATCCCCTGGGCGGCTACGTCTATGAATTTCCCGCGGGGCTGGTAGAGGACGGCGAAGACATGATGCAGGCTGGCATCCGGGAAATGTACGAAGAAACAGGGCTGACCTTCGTTCCCAAGGACGCAGGCCCCTATTCCCGGCCCTTCTTCACCACCATCGGCATGACCGATGAAAGCTGCGGCACGGTTTTCGGCTATTGCAGCGGCGAACCGACCAGCTGCCATCAGGAAGCCTCCGAGGAAATCCAGGTAGTCATTGCCGACCGGGAAGAATGCAGGCGCATTTTAAAAGAGGAGAACGTGGCCATCATGTGCGCCTACATGCTGATGCACTTCATTGCCAGCGAGGGAGATCCGTTGAAGTTTCTCGAAGGATAATACGCCCCAATTCAATAAGGAGTTCTAATGCCTGAATTTGATACCTTCCTCTATTCCAGCAGAGCATATTCTTCTGAGGAAATCATCTCCTTTTCCCAAAGTCCCCGCACTCATTTTTCAGATATTGACAAAGAGATGCAATTTCACCGGAATGCAGCGCATGTACAAGTCAGTTGTTTGACACAAGCAGAATTTGATGCATTCATTCTGAATTATGCGAACCATTATAAATCGATATACTTCTTCCAGAATACGCTGGTCAAAGACCTGTCTGCGCTGGCACATTTGCAAAATGCAGAGTATCTCTTATTCTATAATGTGCGGGCAAACTCTTTATGGGACATGAGCAGTAACAGTCAGTTAAAAGGAATCTACATTTCCGACAGCAAGAAGCTCTGTTATGATCTATCCTTTCTGCCTACTGCGCCCGCACTTGAAGAAGTCGTGTTGTTGAGTTCTGCTTACAGCAAGTACACCGTCAAATCCCTCGAGCCATTAAAGAGCTGCAAAAAGCTGAAGCGAGCCATGCTGGAATGCATAACAGAGGATGGACTTTTTGCTCCGGAGGATTTTTCCCATTTGGAAACCATAAAATATAGAGTAAATAAATATCACAACTGTAAATTCTGAAAGTTGTCAAAGGAGTCTAGCCCATGTCTCACACCATCGCCGCCGTATCCACGGGCAATCAGGTCAGCGCCATCGGCATCATCCGTTTGACGGGTGACGACTGCATTGCCATCGCGGATAAGGTATTTACCTTGAACAATCAAAAATCCCTGCTGGATATCCCGGACCGGAAGCTCATGCTCGGCGAGCTTCACGACAAACAGGGCCGCACCATTGACCAGTGCATGGCTGTGGTTTCCCGGAGTCCCCATTCCTATACCGGTGAGGACACGGTGGAATTTCACTGTCACGGCTCTCCGGCTGTGCTGGCGGCGGGACTGGAAGCCCTGTATGTTGCCGGAGCCAAGCCCGCCAAGCGGGGCGAATACACCAAACGGGCCTTCCTGAACGGCAAGCTGGATCTGACTCAGGC
>JBGVGH010000012.1:0-28143 GCA_045121575.1 Faecousia sp. | reverse complement strand
AAAACAGACACCTCCTCAGAGACAGAAAAACCCCCGGCAGATTTCTCTGCCGGGGGCTGATTGGCTTATTCGCTTAGGCTGAAATTACAGCTGCGGGCCAGCCTCTACCAGAGCCTTGCCTGCATCGTTGCCGGTGTACTTCTCGAAGTTCTTGATGAAGCGGGCGGACAGATCCTTGGCCTTCTC
Organism: Faecousia sp.; assembly: GCA_045121575.1. Taxonomy (GTDB): domain Bacteria; phylum Bacillota; class Clostridia; order Oscillospirales; family Oscillospiraceae; genus Faecousia. The sequence goes on along the minus strand of JBGVGH010000012.1, from coordinate 27,957 downwards.
CTCCCAGATGGAAGCGTCGGCGTAGGTGTTGCGGGGATCCAGGATGTTGGTGTCAACGCCGGGCAGCTCGGTGGGAACCTCGAAGCCGAAGTAGGGGATGGTCTTGGTCTCGGCCTTCAGGATGGAGCCGTCCAGGATGGCGTCGATGATGCCGCGGGTATCCTTGATGGAGATACGCTTGCCGGTGCCGTTCCAGCCGGTGTTGACCAGGTAAGCCTTGGCGCCGGACTTCTCCATCTTCTTGACCAGCTCCTCACCGTACTTGGTGGGGTGCAGCTCCAGGAAGGCAGCGCCGAAGCAGGCGGAGAAGGTGGGGGTGGGCTCGGTGATGCCGCGCTCGGTGCCGGCCAGCTTGGAGGTGAAGCCGGACAGGAAGTAGTACTTGGTCTGCTCGGGGGTCAGGATGGAGACGGGAGGCAGAACGCCGAAAGCGTCGGCGGACAGGAAGATGACGTTCTTGGCGTCGGGACCCTTGGAGACGGGGCGGACGATCTTCTCGATGTGGTTGATGGGGTAGGAGACACGGGTGTTCTCGGTGACGGAGCCGTCAGCGAAGTCGCACTTGCCCTCGCCGTCAACGGTAACGTTCTCCAGCAGAGCGTTGCGCTTGATGGCGTTGTAGATGTCAGGCTCGGAGTCCTTGTCCAGGTTGATGACCTTGGCGTAGCAGCCGCCCTCGAAGTTGAAGACGCCCTCGTCGTCCCAGCCATGCTCGTCGTCGCCGATCAGCAGACGCTTGGGGTCGGTGGACAGGGTGGTCTTGCCGGTGCCGGACAGGCCGAAGAACAGAGCGGTGTTCTCGCCGTTCATGTCGGTGTTGGCGGAGCAGTGCATGGAGGCCATGCCGTTCAGGGGCAGGAAGTAGTTCATCATGGAGAACAGGCCCTTCTTCATCTCGCCGCCGTACCAGGTGTTCAGGATGACCTGTTCACGGTCGGTCAGGTTGAAGATGGCAGCGGTCTCGGAGTTCAGACCCAGCTCCTTGAAGTTCTCGACCTTGGCCTTGGCAGCGTTGAAGGAAACGAAGTCAGGCTCGAAGGAAGCCAGCTCCTCCTCGGTGGGAGCGATGAACATGTTCTTGACGAAATGGGCCTGCCATGCAACTTCCATGATGAAGCGGATGGCCATGCGGGTGTCAGCGTTGGTGCCGCAGAAGACGTCCATGACGTACAGCTTCTTGTTGCTCAGCTGCTCAACAGCCAGGCGCTTGCACTCGTTCCAGGCCTCGACGGAAGCGGGCTTGTTGTCGTTGGCGTACTCGGGGGTGGTCCACCACACGGTGTCCTTGGAGTTCTCGTCCATGACGATGAACTTGTCCTTGGGGGAACGGCCGGTGTAGATGCCGGTCATCACATTCACAGCGCCCAGCTCGGTGAGCTGGCCCTTTTCATACCCTTCCAGGGTGGGGTCCATCTCCGCTTCGAACAGCTGCTCGTAAGAGGGGTTGGCAACCACTTCCGTGGTGCCGGTGATGCCATACTTTTCCAGATTGACGTTTGCCATAGAAAATAGCCTCCAAAATATAAATTATATGTACCGCAAACTAGTGCCGTAATCATATCCTTTCGGCGGCGGCCGGGGGTCAGCCCCAACCTCCACCACATACATCATAGCACAAATTTTTTGGAAAGTAAACCCAATTTTGACAGGAAAATGTCACAAAGATGGGTTATTTCCGTTGACCGTTATCAGCAATCCGTTATCCGTAGGGGTGGCATACATGCCGCCCGCCAGATGCATCCCCCTTTCAAGTATGGCATTTAAGAGCGAGCCGAAGGCGAGTCGAAGAATCTCTGCCTTTCCCCATGAGATCCTTCGGCTTCGCTGCGCTCCGCTCAGGGTGACAACGCAGGTGCGCTTTCACCGTCCGGCAGGCGGATAATCTCCGCTCCTGCCGCCCATTCGCTTTTTTTCCCGCAGGCGGGCCGCTACAATAAAGCTACCATCACAAAGGAGGCAGCCTTATGCAGTGCCAGAAGCTCAAAACATACATGGAAACCGGCCGGGTCATTTTTCTGCCCGCCCGGGCCATTCATCCCAACCCGGACCAGCCCCGGACGGTTTTCAAGGAAAAGGCCCTGCAGGATTTGGCCGAAAGCATCCGCCGCCACGGAATTTTGCAGCCCCTGTCCGTCCGCCGGGTGGGCACCGGCTACGAGCTGATTGCCGGGGAGCGGCGGCTGCGGGCGGCGCAGAAGGTGGGCCTGACGGAAATTCCCTGCATCGTCATGACCATGAGCGAGCAGGAATCGGGGCTGGCGGCCATGGTGGAAAACCTCCAGCGGCAGGATTTGGACTACATCGAGGAGGCCAAGGGCATCTGCCGCCTGACGGAAAAATGGGGCATCAGCCAGGAGCAAGCCGCCGCCATTCTGGGCCGCAGCCAGAGCGCCGTGGCCAACAAGCTGCGGCTGCTGAAGCACTCCGAGGCAGTGCTGGAGGCGCTGCGGCAGAGCGAACTGACCGAGCGCCACGCCCGGGCGCTGCTGAAGCTGCCCGACGAGCGGCAGAAGCTGGCAGCCATCGAAGCCATTTCCAAGGCTAACATGAATGTGGCAAAGGCGGAACAGTATATCGATTCCCTGCTGCTGCGCCCCCAGGCAAAAGAGCGCAAGCCGGATGTGAATGCCTTTTTACGGAATCTCACCACGGCGCTGTCCAAAATGCAGCAGTCCGGCGTCAGCGCCGTGTCCGAACGGCGGGAAACGGAAAAGGAAATCGTGGTGACCCTTACATTTCCCAAATAACCGCCCCCAAATTGGGGTTTATCGGGCTGTTTCCATTTGCCCATTGTAGGGCGAGGTCTTGACCTCGCCGCTCAGAGGTAAAAGGTTTGTCATTCTGAGGCAGCGGAGTGAGTCGAAGAATCTCCACCTTTCTCCATGAGATCCTTCGACTCCGCTGACGCTCCGCTCAGGATGACATTTATTCGCTTCGCGGATGGCATTTCCTATGGAAATGCCCGGCGGGGTCAAGACCCCGCCCTACAATGGGGTGATGGAACCAGCCCGACAACCCCCAATCTATGAGCCCAAAAAGGAAAAGCACCGCCGGGGTCGGCGGTGCTTTCCTGCAAAAGGGGTTAGAAAGAAGAGAGGTAGAAAAAAGAGGAGTTTTTTATGAAACACAGGCAGTGGCGCTTGCTTGTCACCGCCTTTGTGAGATTATCTTAAGCCACACTTTTGAACAAGTCATGACGGGATTTTGAACAATCCTCAACGATTTCGTAAACAAATCTCCTTTATTCTGGCAAGGAATGGGAAACCTTTGCAAAAAGTGTTGAGAAATCCGGGGGAAAAGGGGAAAAATTTTGGCGTTTATTGCACTTGATACTTCTACTTCAAAGTGCTATGATACCCCGTGTTCGCAGAGTGCGGGCTGTCAAGTTTGAGAGAAGAAGGTTTGTAAAGTGGAAACATATTTGATTTGTCTTGCCGTTGCCATCATCGGCGGTCTGCTTATGTCCCGTCTGGCCAAGAAGCTGCACCTGCCTGCGGTCACGGCTTATCTGGTGGCGGGCCTGCTCATGGGCCCGTTCTGCCTGGGCCAGCTGAATGTGCCGGGTCTGGGCTTTAACTCCCTGGCACAGGTTCAGGGCTTTAACATCATCACCCAGACGGCTCTGGGCTTCATCGCCTTTGCCATCGGCAATGAGTTCCGCCTGGCGCAGCTGAAGTCCATGGGCTCCCGGGCCATCATCATCGGCATTTTGCAGGCGGTGATTACCACGGTGCTGGTGGATGTGGTGCTGATTGCCCTGCATCTGGCCTTCCCCCACATCATTTCCCTGCCCGCTGCCATCGTGCTGGGTGCCATCGCTTCCGCCACCGCTCCGGCGGCGACGCTGATGGTGGTGCGCCAGTACAAGGCCGACGGCCCTCTGACCCGGCTGCTGATGCTGGTGGTGGCCATTGACGACGCGGTGGGCCTGCTGCTGTTTGCCGTGTCCTTCGGCATTGCCGGCGCGCTGGAAAACGGCAGCATCAGCGTTATCAGCGTGGTGGTGGAGCCGATTCTGGAGATCATTCTGTCCCTGGGCCTGGGTGCCATCACCGGCATTGCCCTGGACCGGCTGGAGCGGTTCTTCCATTCCGGCAGCAAGCGGCTTGCCCTGTCCGTGGCCTTTGTGCTGCTGACGGTAGGCCTGTCCATGCTGGAGTTTACCGTGGGCGGTGTGAAGATTGGCTTCTCCCTGCTGCTGGTGTGCATGATGACGGGCACCGTGTTCTGCAATGTGTGCGACACCTCCGAGGAACTGATGAAGCGTGTGGAAAACTGGACGGTGCCGGTGAACATTCTGTTCTTCGTCATCTCCGGCGCGGAGCTGGATTTGCAGATTCTGGCCAATCCCCTGACGCTGCTGGTGGGCGTGATTTACATCATCAGCCGTTCCGCCGGTAAATATCTGGGCGCTTATGGCAGCTGTAAGCTGACCCACCGCTCCCAGGAAATCACCAGCCACCTGGGCATCACCCTGCTGCCCCAGGCAGGCGTGGCCCTGGGCATGGCCCACTCCGCTGCCGGCGCGTTTGACGGCGGCTATATGGTGATGAATGTGGTGCTGTTCTCCGTGCTGGTGTACGAACTGGTTGGCCCCGCGCTGACCAAGCGCAGCCTGACCCTGGCCGGCGAAATCCGTCCCGAGGGCAAGGTCAGCTCCCGCCAGATCAACCAGCCTAAGCCCCCCGTTACCATCGGCAAGTCCAAATAATCAAAAAATGCCCGGCTTCGGCCGGGCATTTTCTTTTTGCAGAAAGCCATCTCCACAATCCACCGTAAGAAATTTCAACATCACACAAAGAAGAACAGATTGCTCAGGCTAACCTGCAAGACGACAATCGGTAATATCAATCTAATTCACCATCCCTTTATGGCAAGCACAAGGGAGGAAAGGTGCTTCGGGGCGGTTTTTCTTCCGTTTTAGATTCTGCTATTGACACACGCTCCGGCGGGATTTATCATAATAGAGAAGGAAGGAGGGGTGTCTATGATGATTGATTCCCATGCACACTATACCCACGGCGTTTATCAGAATCTCTTTCGGTATCTGACCTGGAGTGAGGATGGTTACGCCCTCAAAGAAGGAAACCGGGCGCAGCTGTTTCAGGAACTGCTGGAAGCGGGTATCCCCTACACCATTGAAGTCGGTGTGAGTCTGCAGTCTTGCCAGGATGTGCTTCAGCTGGCCGGGGAATTTCCCAAGCGGGTGTTTCCTGCCATCGGCTGCCATCCCACACGCACCATTCGTGAAAACTGGTCAGAACGAAAGAAGCTGAGTGAACTGGCCAAGGCAGAAGGCGTCATTGCCATCGGAGAAATCGGCCTGGACTATCATTACAAGCGGGAGGAACAGCACCGGCTGAAGCAGCATCTGTGGTTTCTCTACCAGCTGAATCTGGCCTGGAAGCTGAAAAAGTCGGTGATTCTCCATGTCCGGGATGCCCATGAAGATGCCCTGCGAATCCTGCGGCATCACCCGGCCCGAAAGCTGGGGGGCGTGATTCACTGCTTCCACCAGGACTGGAATGTAGCCAGACAGTATCTGGATTTGGGATACTCCATTGGAATCGGCGGCAGTGTTCTGCAGTTGGAGGAATGGTCAGAGAATTTCTGGGAGGCGGTTGCCAACATTCCGCTGGACCGGATTCTGGTGGAAACGGATGCCCCATTCATATTGCCCTACTGCAAAGATGTCCTGCCAGCCAAAGCGTTGCGCCGAACCCGGAATACCTCGCTGATTCTCCCTGCGGTCATAGAAAAGATTGCACAGTTGAAGGGAATCCCGGCAGAGGAAGTGGAGCGGGTTGTTGCGGAGAATACGATTCGACTGTTCTCACTTCCGATATGAGATTCAAAAAAGACTTCGTCCCGAAATCGAAAGATTTCGGGACGAAAAATTTAGAAAAGGCAGAAAAACCGCAGCCCGGGCAAAGGCCATTCAGGAAACATTCCCCCGGGTACGAACAACTGCGCCTCCCAGCATCCTGCGACGCACCAGCAGGTGACGGTCAGAACCGTCACCTGCTTTTTGAGGCCCTCTGTTGCCGTTGATTTTTAAAATCAGGGCGGTATAATAAAGCTATCAAAACCGCTGTGTGCGTTGAGGAGGAGAATACAATGAAATTTCTGAAAAACCCTTTGGAAGTGATTGGTGTTGCCGTGAGCCATGTGTTCTTCAGCTGGGTATTCGGCTTCGGCGGTAAAGTGAAAATCAAAGGCCCGGAAGATGTTAAAATGCGCTATATCGAGATGGCGACCGAAGCTGTCTGGAACGCGCAACAAACAGAATGAGCCCATCTGTATTCGTACTGCACAATGGCAGGAAATCTTTCCTGTGAGGAGGAAGAGAAATGAAGTTCTTTGAAGTAATTCCAAGTGAACTTTTTTCACCGCTGGCGTCTCCCAATCGCGTTCTTTATGCGGATGCATTGGAGGTACTGTATCTCGTTTATCGCGACAATCTGAAAATACCTGAGGATACACTGTATTCCGTGTTGCGCAGCAATCTGGAACAGCAGTTGGCCGATGCTGCTTTTGAAGGTGAGGATATTGATGAAGATGAACTGCGTGATATCTCCGGCCGTGCCCGCTTCTTAATTCGCAAACTGTGCAGCAAGGGCTGGTTTGAAAAAGAGCGGGGCGAAGACTTCCAGGAGTATATTACAGTTCCGGGATACAGCAGCCGCCTTTTGGAGCTGTTTCACCAATTGCGCGACGATAGCCCTGTTCGTGGTTATTCCTTTGTGCTGCGGTTTGAGCAAAAAAGCCAGGAACCAGTCTCTTTATCAAGGCTTCTTTGGAATGAATCAAATAACCGATTGTTTCGCTCCTTAGGGGGTGAAGGAATGCCCCTACATATCCACCGGGAAAGCATTTACACAGGCCTGCTGCTCTCTGACAAGCTGGATGGCGCGAATTCACTACTGAAATAAGGTTCTTGCCCAGGGTGTTGACACCGTGGACATCGATCAGCTTATCCGAAAGCTCCGGGAAAGGCGGTGGCTTGGATGACGCTGCATAATGCAAGGAATGAACCTATAACGAAGCCGTCCCTTGCCTCTTCGGGGGCAAGGGATGTTCTGGATTTGAAATGTCGTAAATTCATACACATTTAAATGTCGAAATGTCAGAGAGTTTGCGAAATATTTCTATTGAAATGTCATTGATTATATGCTAAGATTTTATTGAAATGTCGCATCGGGAGGTTTGTAAGATGCTGTACAGAAAAATCGCTGCTGTAATCGAACAGCATTTACTCTCTGATTCCAAGAAAATCATGCTGATTGATGGCGCCAGACAGATTGGCAAGACCTACATCATTCGCCATGTGGGCAAAAAGCTCTTTGAAAATTTCATTGAAATTAACATGGTTGAGGATTCTCTGGGTGATAAGCTGTTTGAAAAGACCCGAACGGTCGATGATTTCTATCTGCAAGTCAGTATGCTTGCCGGCGACCGCATGAAGCAAAAGGAAAACACCCTGATTTTTTTGGACGAGATTCAGGCGTATCCCCATCTGCTGACTTTACTGAAATTCTTGCAGCAGGATAACCGTTTCACCTATATTGCAAGCGGATCCCTGCTGGGCGTCACGCTGGCGCAGACCACCTCCATTCCCATGGGCAGCATCAGGAAAATTCGAATGTTCCCGCTGGATTTCGAGGAGTTCCTGTATGCCAACGGAATGAATGGGTTTACGATTGCCGCGCTCCGCAAAAAATTCGAGCAAAAGGAAAGCCTTGATGAAGCACTCCACGCCAAAATGATGGATTTCTTCAAAAAATATCTTTTGATCGGCGGCCTTCCGGATGCCGTGAATCGTTATCTTGAGGAGAAAAATATCGTATCTGTTCGTGAGGTCCAGAGCGAAATCCACGAGTATTACAAAGCCGATGCATCGAAATACAGCGAGGAACGAAAACTCCACATTCGTCGTATTTATGATTTAATTCCGTCCAATATGGAGAACAAGAAAAAGAGGGTTGTTGCTCAGAGCATCGAAAACAAGCGCGGAAAAACCTTCGCAGATTACCATGATGAATTTGAGTACCTGATCAGTGCAGGAATCGCTTTGAATGTCCAGGCCATCTCCAATCCCACCTTCCCGCTTATTGAGTCCACCGGAAAGAATTTGCTGAAGCTGTACATGAATGACGTGGGTATTCTCACCGGTATTCTATATGGAAGCAATATCCGGGCCGTCCTGAGCGATGAGCGCAGCATCAATCTCGGCTCTGTCTACGAAACCGTGGTAGCAAGCGAACTGATCGCTCATGGCTATAACCTGTTCTATTACGATAACCGCAGTAAGGGAGAAGTAGATTACCTCATTGATGATTATGACAGCCTCTCCACTGTGCCTATTGAGGTCAAATCCGGCAAGGATTACACCATCCATAGCGCCCTGAATACCTTTGTCAGCAACAAGGAATACCATATTCAGAAGGCATATGTGCTGTCCAACGAGCGGCAGGTAACGACCAACGGAAAAATCACATATCTTCCGATCTACTATGTGATGTTTTTTGAGAACAAACCCGGAAACGGGGCAATCTGATAACAGTTAAAGGGGCTGTTGCAGAACGGATAGTTTTGCAGCAGTCCCTTTTAGCATAAAGTGGCTTAGTCGTTATTTTATTTCTTGCTCCAATCCGGTGAACAGATCGGAGTGGAAGAACGCATCAATTGTAATACCCAATCCATATCTGATATGAGAAAGAAGCCCAAACCATTTTCCCATTTGGCGACGGTACTGCGAGTGACAAACAGCTTTTCCGCCAACTGTGCCTGGGTCAGCCCTTTCTCCCGCCGCATCTGTTTCAGATTGTCTTTGAATTCCATATTGTGGCACCTCCTAACGGCTCTATCATAGCAGAGATTGAGAAAAAGTGATGTTACTCTTGTGTTACTCTTCGCAATTTGGCTTTTTATTGTAACACCGAGCGTGCAGAAGAACAAGATTTCTATCGCTTTTTGCCGCAGAAGGCAGTATAATAGGGGCAGAATCTTTGCGGAGGTGTGATTATGAAAGCAATGCTTACAAGCTCTCTGGGTGGTACGAGAAAAGTGAACGGGGGCAAAGTGCCATCCGTGCTAATTGAACGAAACGGATTGCTGGAAAACCTGAAATCCATTTGGGTACCCAATGCCCGCGTTATGATTATTTGTGCAAACCCCTCTGAATATGACAGAAACGACACCATCTTTTATTGCCTGAAAGAAGCCTTCCCCATGAGTGGGTTGAGCGTGTCCTCTATCCAGATGTGCGACGGCAGAAACCCCAGTGTTGTGGATGATTTACATAATATCGATGTTCTTGTGTTGACAGGTGGTCATGTTCCCACGCAGAACAAATTTTTGAATCAGCTTCAACTGAAAAGGAAACTGTCAAATTACAACGGAATTGTTGTTGCATGGAGTGCAGGTTCGATGAACTGTGCGGACACGGTCTATGCAGGTCCTGAATTTGAAGGCGAAGCAATCGACCCGCTCTACGAGCGTTGGATATCCGGGCTGGGCATTACAAACATCAATATTTTGCCCCACTTCCAAAGCATCAAAGACGACTACCTGGATGGCATGCGGCTGATTGAAGATATTACCTATGCCGACAGCATGGGGCATGAGATTATCGCACTGAATGACGGAAGCTATATCTTGCTCGATGATGGGAAAGCCACATTGTTTGGAGAAGCGTATTTGATTAAGGACGGCGTGCAATGTCAAATCTGCAAGGACGGCGAATCGCTTGTCCTATAAAGAAGGCACGCCTTTCAACCGCATCTGGCAGACAATCCCGGATGCTGAGCCAGATTTAGATTTCCAAAGGAGGTAACTATGCTCGCCTATACATACATCGAACAAGGAAAATTTGAATTACTGGAAAAGCCGAAGCCGGTGTTACTTGACGACCGGGATGCCATTGTGAAGGTGACGCTGTCCAGCATTTGCTCCAGCGACCTGCACATCAAGCACGGCTCTGTGCCCCGGGCTGTGCCCGGCATTACGGTTGGCCACGAGATGGTGGGCATCGTGGAGCAGGTTGGTTCTGCAGTCACCACCGTCAAACCCGGCGACCGGGTGACGGTGAATGTGGAAACCTTCTGCGGCGAGTGCTTTTTCTGTCAGCACGGCTGGGTCAACAACTGTACCGATGCAAACGGCGGTTGGGCCCTGGGCTGTCGTATTGATGGCGGACAGGCGGAATTCGTCCGGGTGCCCTACGCCGATCAGGGGCTGGACAAGATCCCGGACACCGTCACCGATCTGCAGGCTCTGCTGGTGGGGGATGTTCTTGCCACAGGCTACTGGGCAGCGCAGATCTCCGAGATTAAAAGCGAGGACACCGTGCTGATTATCGGTGCCGGGCCGACCGGTCTTTGCACCCTGCAATGCGTACGGCTGAAGAACCCCAAACGGATTATCATCTGCGACATCGACGAGAGCCGTCTGGCCTTTGTCAGCAACCATTATCCCGAGGTTTTGACCGTGACCCCCGACCATGTTCACGCCTTTGTGCAGGCCAACAGCGACCACGGCGGAGCGGATGTGGTGCTGGAGGTGGCAGGCACGGAGACCACCTTCCGCACCGCCTGGGAGTGTGCCCGCCCCAATGCCATCGTCACGGTTGTCGCGCTCTACGACGGCCCCCAGACCTTGCCCCTGCCCGATATGTACGGCAAGAACCTGACTTTCAAAACCGGCGGCGTGGACGGCTGCAACTGCAAAGAAACCCTCTTATCTGTTGCAGAAGGGAAGATCGATACCACGCCGCTGATCACTCATACTTACAAGCTGAAGCACATCGCGGAGGCTTATGACTTGTTTGAGAATAAACGGGATGGAGTTATTAAAGTCGCGGTGGAGTGCTGAAAACCTATTTGTCATATGACAAAGAAATGAGCCAGAACAACGATGGTTGTCCTGGCTCAAAAGCCGGAGGTGAAAATTCACCTCCGGTTTTCATCACGTTATTGATTTGTTAGATAAGGAATCATGATGTCAAAAAACTTTTTGCTCCATTCGGCATGGAACTTAGCAATCTGTATCCAATCCTCTTCCTATGAAAAGCAGATGATCCAGAATGCCAAGACCGTCATTCTCGAGTGCAACCCCAACGCCCCCCGTACCTTTGGCGATGTTCAGATCCACTCCGCCGATGTGGACTATATGATCCAGGTGGATTACCCTCTGCCGGAACTTGCCGATGTGGAGCCCAATGAGAAGGACCGCATCATCGGCAAGTACATCGCCGACATGATCCATGACGGCGACTGCATCCAGCTGGGCATCGGCGGCATTCCCAATGCAGTCGCGGACAGCCTGATGGACAAGAAGGATCTGGGCATCCACACCGAACTGCTGACCACCGGTATGGTCAAGCTTATTAAGGCCGGCGTTGTCAACAACAAGCGCAAGAAGCTGCTGCCCGGTAAATCCGTGGCGGTCATGGCCATGGGCACCAAGGATCTGTACGATTTTATTGATGATAACCCCGCTATCTGCATTATGGACGGCTCCTATCTGAATGACCCCGCTGTCATCGCCCAGAACGACAATCAGATCTCCATCAACTCCACCATCGAGGTGGACCTGTTTGGCCAGTGCTGCTCCGAGTCCATCGGCCCCGTCCAGTTCTCCGGTACCGGCGGCCAGGCCGACACCGCCATCGGCGCCCAGAAGTCTAAGGGCGGCCGCAGCGTCATCGCGCTCTACTCCACCGCCATGGTCAAGAACAAGGCCACCGGCGAGCGGGAAGAGACCTCCAAGATCGTTGCCACCCTGAAGCCCGGTGCAGCCGTGTCCCTATCCCGTAATGATGTGGACTGGATCGTTACCGAGTATGGTGCCGTCTGCCTGCGGGGTACCTGTATGTCCGAGCGCGCCAGGCTGCTGATCTCTGTGGCGCATCCCAAGTTCCGGGAGCAACTGACCCAGGACGCCATCAAGATGGGGATTCTCCCTGCAGAGGGCTAAGCCATGGCGGAACTGATTTTTCAAGGCAAAAAGGTGCATTATGAGGTCCACGGCAGCGGGGGAGAGCCCATCGTCCTGCTCAACGGCATCATGATGTCCACGGCCAGCTGGAAACCCTTCATTGAGTCCATGACCAAGCACAATACCCTGGTGCTGGTGGACTTTTTCGACCAAGGCCAGAGCCAGAGAATGACGGAAAGCTACGATCATTCCATCCAGGTGGAACTGCTGGATGCGGTGCTGGAGGAAGTGGCTGCCCAGATCTGGTATGAAAAATTCAATATTATGGGCATTTCCTACGGTGGCGAGGTGGCAATCCAGTATGCGCTGCAGCATCCGAACCGGGTGCGCCGGCTGGTGCTGGCCAATACCTGCGGCCGTACCTCCTCCTGGCTGAAGAAGATCGGCGACGGCTGGAACGAGGTGGCCAAAACCGGTCAGGGCTATGCCTATTACCTGACCACCATTCCCGTCATCTACTCCACCCAATTTTTTTGAGGATCGGGCCGCATGGATGGAGGGCAGGGAAGCCTTCCTGACCCAGCATTTCTCCAAGCCGGAGGTGCTGCAGGCGCTGATCCGGTTGACGGACAGCTCCGTTACTTATAATGTGGTGGACCGCCTCCACGAAATTTCCTGCCCCACCCTGATCATTTCTTCCTCCGAGGATGCGCTGGTGCCTCCCACGGAGCAGCAGCTGCTGCATGAGAAGATCAAGGGCAGTATGTATGTCACCGTCAATGGCAGCGGCCACGCCAGTATGTACGAAGCTCCGGAGGCCTTTGCGGCCCTGACCATTGGCTTTGCCAATCTGCCGGACAGCGATATTGCCATTTAACAGGAGATTGTTTATGGAAAAGAAATTTATGAATATTGGCGCGGAAACGCTGGCCTATCTGGATGAGGGACAGGGCGAAGTGGTTCTGATGATCCACGGCAACATGTCCTCCTCTGTCCACTATGAGCCCCTCATCTCCCGTATTCGGGACAAGTTCCGCTGTATCGCGGTAGACCTGCGCGGCTTTGGCGACAGTTCGTATAACAACCGCTTCGATTCCCTGGACGAGCTGGCGGAGGATGTGAATCTGCTGCTGGAGAAACTGGAGATTCCCTCTGTGTATCTGGTTGGCTGGTCCAATGGCGGCGGCGTGGGCCTGAAACTGTGTGCCCTGCACCCGGAGAAAATTAAGAAATTCTTCGATATTGAAGGCGCCAGCCTGAAGGGCTACCCCCTGTATGTGAAGGATGAAAAATTCCAGTCCACCGGCAAGGCCTACGAAAATAAGGAGCACCTGGCCACCGATCCTCTGAGCGTCGCTCCCATGATTCCTGTTTTTGCAAAGAAGGATGCCGCCATGATGACCTCTGTCTGGGAAGCCACCATCTACACGGTGAATAAGCCCGCCCAGGAGCAGAACGAGCTGTGGATCAGCGAAACCCTGAAGCAGCGCAATCTGGTGGATCTGGACTGGGCCTTGGCAAACCTCAATATGTCCGATGAATTTACCCCCTACGGCCCCGGCGACGGCAGCTATAAGAATGTGACCTGCCCCATCGCTCTGACCATGGGCGAAAAGGACATTGTGGTGCCGGATTACATGGTGCTGGACAATTACAATGCCTTTAAGCCCAATGCCACTTTGCTGCCCTATGAAAACTGCGGCCACAGCCCCATGGTGGACTGCCCGGACCGCCTGGTTTCCGATGTATGCGCCTTTTTCAAGGCATAATTTCAGGAGAACGGTCATATCCTCTAGGGTGTGCTTCGGCACACCCTTTTGTTGTATATATTGAACAAAAAATATTGAAAAAGATCTGAAAATTCCTACCAAAGGTATAAAGAAATGATTTCTTGAAAAAGACACTTGTTTTTTTGCACAGACATGGTAAAATTCCCCTATCCTTTGTAATCGCAGAGCGATCTGCAGTACAATCATGGTATCCCCGCTGTGGTGGGGGTGAAAAATCCGATGGAAGAGGTAAGAAGTATGAGAAGTAACAATGTTGCGAAGAGACTGCTTTCCGTATTCCTGGTACTGTGCATGGTGTGCGCGTGGGTTCTTCCCGCCAGCGCTCAGCAATCCGGTATCAGCGTAACACAGGTAAGCAATGACCGCGTGTCCGCCAACTTGTTTGGCAAGGACCCCGTGCAGCTGGAGGATGAACCCCAGTATGCCGATCATGACATCGTGCGTGTGTCCATTTTTATGGATAAAGCCGGTGTGATCGATGCAGGTTTTGCCGTACAGGACCTGGCCGCCAATGAGACAGCCATGGCCTACCGTGAAAAGCTGGAATCCCAGCAGCTGTCCCTGATCTCTAAGATCGAGATGGCAACGAACGAAAAGCTGGATGTGGTGTGGCAGCTGACCCTGGCCACCAACCTGATTTCCGCCAATGTGAAGTTCGGCCAGATCGCCGCCATCGAGAAGCTCTCCGGTGTCCGTGAAGTGGTCATCGAAACCGTGTATGAGCCTGACGTGGTCAGCAGCTCCGCTGCCGATCCCAACATGGCTACCTCCGGCATTCAGATCGGTGCCCTGCCCAGCTATGAGCTCGGCTACACCGGCGCCGGTTCCAGAATCGCTATCATCGATACCGGTCTGGACACTGACCATCTGTCCTTTGATGCTGAGGCTTTTGAGTATTCTCTGAGTCTGCTGGCTGAAAAGGCTGGTAAGACCGTGGAAGAGTATGCGGCTGACCTGGATCTGCTGGATGCAGAGGAAATCGCCGCCGTTTTGGGTCAGCTGCACATTGCTGCCGCTGTTCCCTCCGCAGAAGACCTGTATATCAGCAGCAAGATTCCCTTCGGCTTCAACTATGTGGATGTCAATACCAACGTGACCCACCTGCATGACCCCCAGGGCGAGCACGGCTCTCACGTTGCCGGTATTGCCACTGCCAATGCCTATATTCCTACTGAGGACGGCTTCGCCAAGGCACTGGAAGAGGTCTTCGTGCAGGGCGTTGCTCCCGATGCACAGATCATGGTAATGAAGGTTTTTGGCAAAGCTGGCGGTGCTTATGACTCCGACTATATGGTCGCGATTGAAGACGCCATTCTGTTGGGCGCTGACTCCATCAACCTGTCTTTGGGCAGCGGTGCTCCCGGTATGTCCCGCAACAGCAAGGCTGCTTATCAGGCCATTTTTGACAGCCTGGAAGGCAGCGGCGTTGTGGTCAGCATTTCTGCTGGCAACGCTTATGAGTGGCCCATCAGGTCTGAAACCGGACTCACCAAGCTGTACAGCGATGATGTGAGCATGCAGACCAACGGCTCTCCCGGATCCTTCACCAACTCTCTGTCCGTCGCTTCTGTCGACAATGCAGGTTATGTTACTGCCTATCTGACTGTGGATGGTCAGAATATTTCCTACATTGAATCTTTCGTCGGAAACGATGGTACACCCTATACCAATGAACCCATCACCACCTTGGCCGGCCCGCAGGAATTCGTTTTCCTGAATAATATCGGCACGGAAGAGCAGTTTGCTGCACTGGGTGAAGAGGTTCTGGCAGACAAGATCGCTCTGTGTTACCGTGGCGAGACCTCTTTCTTTGAGAAGGCTGAGGCCGCTGTTAAGAACGGTGCCATCGCTGTGATCATTGTCAACAACCAGTCCGGCATCATCCGTATGGATCTTTCCAATTACACCGCCACTGCTCCTGTCATTTCCATCGCTCAGGCAGACGGTGAGGCATTTAAGCTGAATCCTGTGCTGGACGAGACCACCGGGGCAGTCCTGTATTGGACCGGTACCATGGATGTTTCTGCCGGCGCAGAGGCATTCCTGTATCCTGTTGATTATTACACCATGAGCTCCTTCTCCTCTTGGGGTGTTCCCGGTTCTCTGGAGCTGAAGCCTGAGATCACCGCTCCCGGCGGCGACATTCTGTCCGTTGGCGGTGCTAATGCATCCGCTGAAAGCCCCATTTATGATCATGTAACTTACGAAGTGATGAGCGGTACATCTATGGCTGCTCCTCAGGTAGCCGGTATGGCAGCTCTTCTGGCTCAGTACATCCGTGAGAACGATCTGGAAGCCAAGACCGGTCTGGATGCTCGTACCCTGGCTCAGAGCTTGCTGATGTCCACCGCTGTTCCCGTTCTGGAAAGCGCAAATGCATACTACTCCATCCTGAAGCAGGGCGCAGGCCTTGCCAATGTGGGTGCTGCTATCATGGCCGATACCTACATTCTGATGGGTGAGGACGCCACTGCCTCCTATGCCGACGGCAAGGTCAAGGCAGAGCTGGGCGACGATCCCCTCCGCACCGGCAAGTATGCCTTCTCCTTCACCATTAACAATATGGACGATGCAGAGAAGCTGTACAACCTGTCTGCTGACTTCTTCATCCAGGCACCCTACAGCGCTGGCGGAATGTTCTTCATGGACTCCACTACCACTCTGATCGGTGCACAGAGCACCTTCATCGTCAACGGCGAGGAAGTGGGCGCTGTTTGGGGCATGGACGGCATGGACTTCAATGGCGACGGTGTGGTTAACGCACTGGACGGCCAGACCCTGCTGGACTATGCTGCCGGCAAGGAAATTGAACTGACAAATGCTGATCTGGCCGACCTCAATGAAGACGGCGTTATCAACTCTTACGATGCATACCTGTTCCTGGCTGCAGCAGAGGCAGTTGTCACTGTTCCTGCTTCCGGTAGCGTGGAAGTGCAGGTTGAAATCGAGATCCCTGCCGATTGGCTGGGCGCTATCGATTACTACTATCCCAATGGCACCTACATCCAGGGCTTTGTCTATGCTGAGGGCGTTGGCAGCGAAGAGGGCGAGATGGGCACCTCCCACTCCATCCCCGTGCTGGGCTTCTACGGCAACTGGTCCGATCCTTCCATGTACGACAAGGGCTCCTATGAGGAGTATGCCCTGTCCGGCGAGGAGACCCGCGCTCCCTACCTGTACCAGTCCAACTTCAAGCAGGGCATGATGAACGGTCTGTTTGTTACTTACGCCAACGATCCTGCCAACGCATACTACTTCGGCGGCAACCCCATCGTGAGCGATGAGGTCTATATGCCTGAGCGTAATGCCATCAGCGCTGCAGACATGATCAGCGAGATCGGCTTTACCAATATCCGTAATGCTGCTGCGTTCTACTACTTGGTGACGGATCTGACCAATGAGCAGGTTCTGCACGCTGAGGACCTCGGTGAGCTTCCCTCTGCATATTTCAATGTCAACGGTATGACATGGAAGAATACTTACTGGACTTTAGATACTGGCCTGAGCGTGGATGGTCTGGCCGAGGGCACTCTGCTGGATGTGGGCATCTGCTTGGTCCCCGAGTATTATGTGGATGCCGAGGGCTATGTGGACTGGGCTGCTCTGGGCAATGGCACTGCCTTCTCCATGTCCATGACCGTGGATAACACTGCTCCCGTGCTGAATGCGGAGGATGTCAGCATTGATGAGTCTACCCTGAATATCAAGGTGACTGACAACCAGTACATCGCTGCCGTCGTGCTGCTGGATCAGTTCGGCGAGCATGTCTATGTGCGGGAAGGCTCCCAGGCCGATGCTGAGGCCGGTGTACCCTGCGAGTATGCTCTGGATCTGTCTAAAGTCAACGGCGCCAGCTTCCTGCTGCAGGTGTATGACTACGCCATGAACTGCACTACTTACGAAATCTCTCAGCAGATCGGCGATGTGGTGGATGAGGTTGAGAGCATTGTCATTTCCCAGTCTTCTCTGGTCATGCAGAAGAACAATAAGGCACAGCTGCAGGCCGTTGTTTACCCTGTCAATGCTTCCGACCGTTCTTACACCTGGGCTTCCAGCAATGAGGCCGTTGCTACCGTGGATGCCAACGGTGTTGTAACTGCTGTTGCAGAAGGCGAGGTTCAGATCATCGCCACCTCCGTTTTGGACGATACCAAGACCGCTGTGTGCAATATCGAGGTCATTGACATTGCGATCGATATGAACGCTATTGTTTGGGACGAGGAAGGCTCCATCTGGTTCTCTGAGTTCAATACCGCTACTCTGCCGGAATATGTTAAGGTTAGTGGCGATATGCTGGAGACTGACTACTTTGTGTCCGCTGCCATGACACCTGATGGCACTCTGTATGCCGGTAGCCTGGATACTCAGACCGGTGTCGGCGCACTGTACAGAATCAATACTGAGACTTGGGAAGCTACCAAGCTGAGCGATTGTACGGAATTGGGCATCCAACACTTCTATGCAGATTTGACTTATGCGCCTGGCATTTATGGTACTGGTGCCCTAATGGGTGTCTACGGTCCATATGTCATTACCATTGATCTTGCTACCGGTGCGCCCATTGAAGTTATTGATGAATTTGAAGGCGATAATTATTTGGTGGGTATTGCAAACTGCTATTCTGAGTTTGGATATGGCAATACAGTCTATCTGGTTCAGTCCAATGGTGTTGTGACCCAGGAAATTTACCTGGATGCAGGTTTGCTTGTGCCTGGTTATGAAGGCATGATTGTTCCTTACAGCCTGTTCCTGGGAGAGAGATCTAGCATGGAAACCGGTATCAGCGTGGGCGATGCACTCTACTTCAACTCTCTCTACTATGATGAAGAAAACGCAATGATCTTCTGGTCTGCATTTGACGAAGAAAGGGACAACAATGTTACGCTGTATGCCATCGATGAGATGAATGACTTTGCTGTCTATAACCTTGGCCAGTTTGCTGACGGCGTGTGGCCCGTTGCCGGTCTGTACCAGTCCGTCGCTCCTGCTGCTCCTGAGGCCGATGCCCAGAAGTTGGCAGACTTGAAGGCTGCCCTGGAGGGCAAGACCATTGCCCCCAAACACTACGAGATCCAGAAGGTCGAGCGGGAAACTGCTCCCGTACTGCCCATGAGCGGTGCCGACCTGGATATTGTCGATGATTCCATGGTCATTGAAATCACAGCAAAGGATGTTAACGGTGACAATGTTGCTTCCACCAACGGTGTGATCACCATTACCTATGATCCCGCCGCCCAGACTCTGAATCTGATCACTGTCCATGGTGATTACTACTCCCTGGTCGACGACGGTGAAGGCACCATTACCTTCGCTTACGTCAATGTGGATGGCTTCACTGCTGATGATGTGGTGGCTACTTTGATCTTTGATGTGGTTGACGAAGCCACTGCTGCTGTGGCCGTTGAGTACAAGGAAGTCAACAACGTTGCAAACGTTGCTGTCGAGGAAGAGCTGCAGCCTTCTGTTGAGGAGACTCTGATTCAGGCAGTTGAGGCTCTGGAAGCTGCGATTGCTGCCGGCGACAAGGCTCTGGACGAGAAGATCGCTGCTTTGAGCACCGCCCTGCAGCAGGCCATCGCCGATTGCCAGGCAGGAAATGCTGCTCTGTCCGCTCAGATCGCCAGCGCCAACGCAACTCTGCGTGCTCTGGTCTCCCAGGTGTCCAGTGATCTGGCAGCAGCAGAACAGGAACTGTCCGCTGCTATTGCTGCCGGTGATAAGGCTCTGGATGACAAGATCGCTGAACTGAACGCCGCTCTGGAAGCTGCTATCGCCGTCTCCGATGCTGCCGAAGAGGCTATGCAGGCTGAGATCGACGAGGCAGTGGCTGCTCTGGAAGCTGCCATCGCCGCCGGTGACAAGGCTCTGGCTGACAAGATCGCTGCGCTGGAAGCTGCTATCGCTGCTGCCAACGCCGCCAATGAGGAACTGAAGGCCGAACTGAACAAGAACATCGCTGACGCAGTGGCCACTTTGAATGCTGCCATCGCTCAGGTTCAGAAGAATCTAGATGATGCCAAGGCAGAACTGAACGCCAAGGATGATCAGTTGGCTGCTAAGGACAATGAACTGGCCGCTAAGGACGATCAGCTGGCTGCACAGGCCGCTCAGCTGAGCAAACTGGTGACTGTGGCTATCGTAATCGCAAGCATCGCTGCCTGCGGCTGCGTGGCTCTGTTGGTCCTGAACATCATTGACAAGCGCAAGAAGGCCTAAGAAGCACTAAGTAACTGTGCATAATACGCACCAATAAACCAAGTAAGCCCCGGGGCATCTGCCCTGGGGCTTTTCTTGCGGCATCGCTTGTAAATTGTCGAAAGATGTGCTATCATATTCACACAAAACTGCCTTCTTGGAGGAAACTCTATGAAAAAGACAAAATTCCGCCTGGCGGCATTGCTGCTGGCACTGGTTCTGGTGCTGTGCGCCTGTGAATTCGCACCTGCGACCACCGCACCGAACCCTTCTGTTCCCACAACACCCACCCAGCCCACGCTGCCCGCTGCTCCGTCCAGCGATCATCTGGACGACAATGGCGACGAAATTTGCGACCATTGCGGCATCGATGTGACGGTGGAACTGGATTTTTACTCCTTCAACGATTTGCACGGCGTTTTCATGGACACCGCGGAAAACCCCGGTTTGGACGAGATGACCACTTTCCTGAAAAATGCCTACGCCGATGATTCCGCCTATGAGATTCTCCTGTCTGCCGGCGATATGTGGCAGGGCACGGTGGAATCCAGCAGCAATAAGGGCCAGCTGATGACCGAGTGGATGAACCACATGGGCTTTGTGGCTATG
The DNA here is from genome assembly GCA_045121575.1 of Faecousia sp. Lineage (GTDB taxonomy): Bacteria > Bacillota > Clostridia > Oscillospirales > Oscillospiraceae > Faecousia. The sequence continues at coordinate 7,426 of JBGVGH010000012.1, read as the reverse complement.
ACTCTGGGCAACCACGAATATGACTGGGGCAGCCAGTACATCGCCCAGAATGCCCAGCTGGCGGATTTTCCCTTCCTGGGTATCAATGTGACCGATGCCAATGTGTCCGAGCCTTATTGCCAGCCTTCCGTGGTGATTGAGCGGGGCGGCGTGAAGATCGGCATCATCGGCGCTGTGGGCGATGTGGAAAGCTCTATTTCTGATGAATTTTCGGCTGGTATCGACTTTGCCGGCGGCAAAAAGCTAACCGACATGGTCAAGGCGGAGTCTGTCCGCCTGCGCCAGGAGGGCTGCCACCTGATTGTTTACAGCATCCACCAGGGTACGGAAAGGGCCTATCCCGGCGTTACGGACATTTCCGGTACCATGGGCCACTATGATGTTGATCTGTCGGATGGCTATATCGACCTGGTTTTCGAGGGCCACTCACATTACCGCTACATCATCCGGGACGAGCACGGCGTATACCACCTCCAAGCCGGTGGCGAAAATAAGGGGTTGAGTTATGCCAGCCTTCGCTACAATCTGGTGACTAACACCTATGAAGTGCAGGCGGTAGATGTGCTGAAACAGGATACCTTTGCCGACCCTGCTCTGGCTGATGATCCCATCATTGACGAACTTTACAGCCAGTATTTCTCTGAATACGACCCCTATGCCGTTGTTCTGGGCTACAACAATGTGCGCCGCGGCGACAATGAGATCGCCAGAGCCGTTGCCCAACAGTATTTGCAGAAGGGCCGGGAGATCTGGGGGGACGAATATAACATCGTTCTGGGCGGAGCCAGGATCAATGTCCGTGCGCCTTACGAGCTGGCCTCCGGCGATGTGACCTACGCCCAGCTCTACACGCTGCTGCCCTTTGACAACACGGTGGTGCTTTGCCAAGTCACCGGCCAGCAGCTACGGCAGAAGGTAATGGGCGGTAAAAACACCTATGCCTGCGATCCGGGATTTGTGAGCACCATTAAGGATAACGAGCTGTACTACATCGTCACAGATACCTACACCTCCATGTATTCGTACAATATGTTCACCGAGGTTGCCCGGATGGACAACACCTTCTCCAGAGATCTGCTGGCGGAATTTGTGGAAGAAGACGGCTGGGGCACCCCTGCACAGGCCATAACGATTTCGGAGGCCCTTTCCCTTGGTTGGGCGTTGCAGGATAATGAAAGCACCCAGCAGGCTTATGAGCTCACCGGAACCGTCAAGTCCGTCACAAACACCACTTACGGCAATATTTACATTCAGGATGACCAGGGCAACGAGCTTTATCTCTACGGCCTCTATGATGCCGCCGGCGCCCGCTACGATGCCATGGAAAATCCGCCCCAGGTGGGGGACACCATCACCGTCACCGGTGTCATCACCAAATATGTCCCCGCCAATGGACAAGCGATCATCGAAATCAAGGACGCAACAATGAAGTAAAACCGAATAGAGTAGGAGGGGCTGAATAGCCCCGACCTCTCACACCACCGTGCGTACCGTTCGGTACACGGCGGTTCAATCGCATAAGTGCACAGACTCGTACCGGTCAAGGATGCTGTAGTATCCAGCCTGTGCGAGTCTTTTGTTTGAGATTGCTCTTGCGAGAGTTGTTGTCCCCGACAGTCGCCAATAGCCTTTGCGGGAGTTCCCGTATCTGTAGGCAGCCCAATCCGGGACGCCGAGCTGAACCAGATTCTTTACTCTCGTCTTCGGTAGCTTCCATTGTTTCCATATATACATACGGATTCTACGACGCAACCACCCATCCCAATCCTGCATTGTTGTCTTCATGCTTGCTATCCCGAAGTAGCCCAGCCATCCTCGGATGTAGACCTTTACATTCTCCATCACCTTTCGGACATTTCTGCCCTGACTGCGGGAAGTCAGTTCTTTCAGTTTGGCTTTGGCTTTCTTCAAGGACTTTGCGTGCGCTCGAATGTAGACTCCATTCTTGCCCTTCCCAAGCGCAAAGCCCAGAAACTTAAAATTTCGGATGCTGTACACGCTGACAACCTTGCTCTTTTCCGCATTCATCCTGAGTTTCAACTTTCCCTCAAGATACCGCTGTGTGCTTCCCAAAAGCCGCTGTGCCGCTCTTGGACTCTTTGCCAGTACCACAATGTCATCTGCATACCGGATGACCGGTACTCGTTTTATCAATATAGTCCAAAGTTTAGCCTTGCCACTGAGCACGCATAAATATTTGGGGGTAATATGTCGGACGATCGGGATAATCACTAATAATAAAAAAGAGGCAATCACCTCATGATAGAAGTGATTGCCTCCAGCGAAGCATTATTCCTATTCGGGGGCTCAGGGTGCGTAGTTATTGATCCCTGGGAGAACAATGCCTATATCAGCCTCAGCCAGGCGCTGATTCCACACTTCGATCGTTTCGGTGTGCATACATTCGATCAAGAATTGGAACATATAGTTAGTCGGCGACGGCGCCATGATGTTGTACCCGGCTTTAGTCAGCAGATCCTTGGCGTAGATAGGATGCAAATTGAGCCCGATGATAATCGCAAGGACAACTGCCAGTTTCGGCTGGATATAGGGTTTCTTTTTATAGTTATAAAGTGTGGTCTCCGAAATGTGCGATCTCACGGACAAGTCGGATATACTCAGATTTTTACGCTTTCGGTGATACTCAAAGGTTTCAACCCACAGCGGCGGGAGATTGATGATCGTATTATAGATTGAGCTAATCTCGTTTTTGATATCTTCCATCTCACTCTTTGCGGGGACGATCATCTGCTCGATCTCCTCAGATGGAGACCTGGTGATCTCGCTATAGTGGCGAGGGTCGGGCGCGGAGAAAACGACCGTAATGGTGCGACGAGTTTTACGCTTGCAACTATGCTCGCGGATTCTCATGTTGGGGGCCTCCTAATTTTAACGTCGCCAGCTGTTGCACCTGACAGCTGCGCGATGCCATCCTGCTGGCCCATGTCGCGCATTCCTGGATGGGGCGGAGGCGCGAGGGCATTCTTTTATGACGCTGGCGAGTGATTTTCGCCAGTTCGATACAGAGACATCCTAGGAGGAGATGTCCCTGCGTTATAGTTTTTTAAGATTCACTCTGAAAAACAGAGCGGATCGCTGGGGTGCGGCCATCCTTGGGCCAAGCGAACCTTTAACCCGCTCGAGAGACCGCTAAGCAGTTGCAGTCCTTGACGGGGGCCGTATACCTATTTATTGCTGTTTCAAATGCAGCAAAAACAAAAAAAGACAGACTATCCCCCTTGTGCGAACAGTGATCGAGCACAATTATTGGGACATCTGTCAATTAATGATTAAATAAATGATATATTATAAATTAAGAGCTGCATCCCCTGATGGAACGCTACCGGCATACGGCCATAAGGGCATAGTATCCCCATCAGCCGGCTCTTTCCAAAGTTCCGCTCCGGGGACCGGACGCACTAGAGTGCCACCCATCGCGGCGCAGAGTGTTGAGTTTGGCTGCGGGCAGTGCAACCAGCGAGGAGCCCCGCATCTGCGGTGGTAGGGGTAATTCCTCTCTCCTGGACCAGGCGTTTATCCCGACGTATTGCCGGGGCACATACAAACTAAAATCGAAAAACATATATTAACCATAAAGCCAAACCATCTGATATATCTCCCGGTGACGCCAGCCTGTTGTGGCGGTCGGGTATCCCGATGCCGGCCGACAAGCAGCTGAATAACAGTCTCTATGCAGTTTGCACATGCCCGCACGCTGCAAGTTTCTGTATGCTACTTGTCATTTATATTATAAGCCAAAACGAATAGACTTGCAAGCTTTTTTTCTGTTTTAGGCATAATTATTTGCAAAAACCGGTTGAAACCGAATTTGTAGACAAAGTTGTTTTCTATATTTGCTCCCTCAATCCGTATTTGTAGGGCATTTTCTTTGTTTACGCTTGCATTTCGAATCCTTACATTTTGTATTAACCTTATTTCGTCAAATTTCGCACCCTGTGCATGCTACAATAGCCGCAAAAACTGACAAAAAGGAAGTGGATTCTATGCTTGGATTGCGCATTTCGCTATTGAGAGTCGAGAAGGGGTGGAGTCAGGCGGAGCTGGCGAAACGGATCGGGGTGAGTGCCAGTGCAGTGGGTATGTATGAGCAGGGGCGACGGGAGCCCTCCTTGGCGCTATTGGTATGCCTAGCGCAGGTGCTCGATGTGACAACAGATTACTTATTAACCGGAAAATGCAATAACCGGTTGGGTGGACTATCACTGTGGTGATAGTCCACTTTGTCGTTTTAGGCAGCCGCTATTCCGAGACTGTCATACAGTTTTTGCTCCAGGCGCATGGACAGTATAGCATCCGGCGTGTAGCCCGGCACCAGAAGGGGCAGCAGGTTATCGGCTAGGCGGAACCCTTCACAAAATGCCAGCTTATATCCCCAGGTTTTGAGGTAGGCGTAGTGATCCGAGATGGGGTCAAGCAGTTCCCGCGATTCTTCGGGAAGGCTATGTGCGAAGGTCTGTGCTTTCTGCAGGGAAGCTTGGGCATCCGGCAAGGTGTGCATACGGTTTTCTTGGAAGAGCTCCTCAAAATCAAGGTCCAGCATCAGCTTGTTGACTGGGCTGTGAAAACAGTCCAGATTCCACCGGAAGCCCAACCAGATGGCGTAGCGCAGGTCGGAAGCCAGTTCTTGTCGAAGAGCCAGAATGTAGTCCTCCGCACAGGGAATCGCCTGCGTCAGCACCTGCAGGCTCTCGTGATAGCTCGTCCTTTCTTCCCCATAGTTGGGTTCTAAGGTGGCGATTGTTTCATATGTGGCGTCCAGAATGGCGGCGGTATTGGTCAGCTGGGCTAGGAGGTTTTCTGTCATTTTCATAAGTAGTTCCCTTTCTGTTTATAAATCTGCGAGACTCACAACTCAATCTCGCAGATTTAGTTTACAATGGGAATGATGTCGAAATCCCGTGAAATATGGGAATTCTTAGAATAAACGACGGATTTTTGCAGGAGCCTCAGCCGTGTGTTTTATTGTCTGCCACTATCTCTCGAAGGTTAAGCATCAAGTGCGGTTTAACCCGAGCCCGCAGCTGGGGTGTAAGCACTTGCCGTGCAATCGCTACCTCTGCCTCCCACATTTCGTCCAAATCAGCTGCCCAGTTACATAGCAGCAGATTGGGTGGTACCTTCAATGCCGTGCAGATCTCCGCGAAGGTTTCTAACTTTGGGGTTTTAACCCCTCGTTCAATTGCACTGATATGTTGTGGTGTACAGCCGATTCTTTTTGCTAGTTCCATTTGTGTCATATCTGCTTGCTCCCGGTAGAACTGAACCCGGGCGCCAAGTACTTTGGTATCCATAGTGAGTCTCTCCTTTCTCTCCTCCCCCTATGTGTGTAGGCAGGAGCGAAAAGGTGACATGCTTTGACAGAAAAATACCGGCGGATTTCTCCGCCGGTATGCTATAAGTATGTGATTGCAGTTAGGTGGCGCGTTCCACCGGAGTCCAAATGTAACGGGAATCGCCACCGGGATCCGGGCCGCCCCAAATACCCACATATGCTTTGTAATATCTGCCTGCTACTCCTTCATACGGAACATAGTCCATTACTTCCCACGCGTTAGTAAGTAGCATTTGATCATAGTCTACATGCCGGAAAGTGTCCACCCAATACCAGTTTACGTTATCTGTAGATTCATACAGGAAAATCGTCGTAACCCCCAAGTATTCCTGGAAGTCCGTTCCTGTCACCTCAAACCAAATTTCCAATTCCCCATTGCCCATGGCACAGACATAGGCAGTGTAGCCCATCAAGTAACGGCTGGCGTAGGGCGTTGCTGTTTCCGGAGCAGCCGCACTGACACTAACAGGCACCATCAGCGCCATCACAAGAATACATGCTACAATTTTTAATAAGATGGTATGTTTATGATTTCTCATTAAATCATTGTCTCCTCTCTATTTTTTAGATGGAGTCGATGATCCTCTTCATTTCTTCCAATGTTATTTTTCCGCTGATAATACATTCGAACTCACTAACGACCCATGCCGCCTGGAGCGTTTCGCAATTGGAGAAAATATAGTAATCCACTCCATCCACTGTGTATATTTCAATCAAATCTTCGTTCTTTTCAATTTGGAAGGGAGGCGAGCCAAATTCCTGCCGAATCTTAATAATAAGCCGCTCACCATCTTTTTCATATACCGCAGATATGGACAACGCTTTGGGAGAATCTTTGCCATTAGCATCTACACAGATGTAGCCTTCCGGAATCCATGTAGGCGTAATACTCTCGGGAACCTCATATCGAGCCATCACTTCAAGCAGAGAGTTAAGTTCGATATTAGCCTCGTTATCCGGCTCTTCTCCCTCCGTCTCATCGGTCATACGCTCAAAGCGGAATATCTCCTTGGTCCAATTGGCAAACTTTCCCCAAAGGTTCGGTGCAAATGCTTTGGCGCTGACCGCTGCAGTAGCAAGTGCTACACAAACAATGGCCACCACTGCCACCCGCTTCATCCAGCAAGTTGCAACTGCGCTACGCTTGGAGAACGGAATCGGCTTGTCCTCGGCCATCTCGGGGGCATAGTGCTTCACAAAGGTGGCATATGCCTCCTCAGTGGATTTGATCTGCTTCTCAGGGTTCTCACTTTCTTTATTCTGCAACACCTCCATTATGTAAAACAATTCTTCGGTGTCCGGCTCTTTTTCTAATTCGCCGTGGGCATGCTTTCTCAAAATCTCCCGCAACTGCTCGGTAGTCATTTCATCATAGCGGGGGTAGCTTTCCCGGCTGTTCATCTCGGACATTTCTGTGCCTCCTTTCGACCTCTATATGTGGAAATATCACCCGCAGGTGACATCTGATTTATTTTTTCTTGCAAAAATTTTCTGGACCGCTCCGCCCGCTTCTTGCAGGCATCCACGGATATACCCAATTCGTCTGCCAGTTCGATGAGGGACTTGCCCTCCTCCGCCATGGCGTATACCAGTTGGAACTCCTTGGTATCAGCGATATCTCCATACTGCAGCCGCAAATCCAGCGGATGCTCTGGGGCTGCCATCAGCTCCGGCCGGTACTCCGGCAGGTCAGCAATGACCTTGCGGGCCGTTCTCTGCCGACTCTCGATGTTCCGAATCACATTCATTGTGGTGTTGACTAACCAACCTTTAGGATTGGGGCTGCCACATACATCGTCCGGCTTTTTGCAGGCGATGGCAAAGGCTTCCTGCACAGCCTCTTCAGCCAGCGCGGCATTCTTCAGCGAGCTATTTGCATAGCGCACCAGGAATTGATACAGCGCGTGGTACAAATCACCAATAAACTTCTTCTGCTCCGCATTCATAGGAGCGATCTCCCTCCCTTTTCTAAAAACGTAGACATTACTTATCAAAAAATGCCCGTTATGTGGAGATTATACCGAAAGATGGGAGATTTTGCAACATATTCCTACATTTTTCGTGTCCTTGAGG
>JBGVGH010000011.1:0-15371 GCA_045121575.1 Faecousia sp. | reverse complement strand
TTTGTTCTTCCTCCGGTGGGGGCTCCGCCCCACCCTCCGTAAGAACAAACCGCCCCTGCAAGGATTGTCACTTGTCGAAACTATTGCAACTTGCTATTGCAATTTGCCGAAATCAACTTTCTTAATATCGGAGATATGCTTGTATGTAGGAAAACTTGCATTGAACCATTCAATCCACTGTTTTCCTCGTGAAGAAGGCAAGAACTCAGCATACCAATTACAGAGGGCTGCCCAATCGTGCTTTATCTTTTCACGCTCCGATATTCCCCGGGGTGCAGAGGAACCTGTTGTATGCCACCAAAAACCTACATTCTCTTCATTCATTAAATACTCTCTCACCTTGCTATCATAAATCGGCACGGCGGAATTTCTTGTGTGGAGCAGTTTGCTTCCAAGAGACAATTCATAACTATGCTTTTCCATCTCAGCTTTAAGACTGTCCAAAATCTCCATTAAGGAATCATCCGGAGAAATCGTTTGCAGTTTTCGAAAATATGGGAGTTTATTATTGGGATTGCTCATGACTGCCCATCTTGCTTTTAAGTAGAACTCATAGTAAACCTCCCGGAAGTCTGTATCATCATTCTTCCAGTTTTCCATTATATACTCGTATTCACATAGACCTTTTGCAATCGTTAACTTCTGTCGTGGTGTAATTCTCTCTACATCTATACGCATAAGTCACCTCAATAAACGCAATTTCTCTACGAGAATTATACTGTCCATGCAGACAAATTTCAAGGCAATAACAAAAAGAAAGTGCCATCGTTTGACGGCACTTTCTCAAGCATTTTGGGTAAATAATTGGTAAATTGGTCAACCGAAGCCCTGCGGTCGCTCAAAAACGCCCAAAAATAGGGGTTTTAGGCGGTTTTTTGAGGGTTTCTCAATCGAGGGGCTTCATTGTGGGGAACAGAATGACCTCACGGATGGAATCGGCACCGGTGAAGAGCATCACCGCGCGGTCGATGCCCATGCCCATGCCGCCCGTGGGAGGCATACCGTATTCCATGGCGGTGAGGAAATCCTCGTCCAGCATTTCGGTTTCGTCGTCGCCCCGCTCCCGCTGCTCCACCTGCTTCATAAAGCGGGCGCGCTGGTCAATGGGGTCGTTCAGCTCGGAGTAAGCGTTGCCCATCTCGCTGCAGTTGATGAAGAACTCGAAGCGCTCGGTCAGCCGGGGGTCCTCCGGGCTGCGCTTGGTCAGAGGAGAAACCTCCACCGGGTACATGGTGATGAAGGTGGGCTGGATGAGATGCTCCTCCACCTTCTGGTCGAAGCAGGCATAGAGCGCGTTGCCCCAGGTCTTTTCCGCGGCATCAGCAAGCTCCACGCCCTTGGCAGCAGCGGCAGCCACGGCCTCGGCGTCGTCAGTGATGGCGTCAAAGTCAATGCCCACATACTCCCGGACGGCTTCCACCATGGTCATGCGCCGCCAGCCGGGGGTCAGGTCAATCTTCTGGCCCATCCACTCCAGCTCATAGGTGCCCAGAACCTCCTTGGCGAAGGTGGTGTAAACGCCCTCGGCAATGTCCATCATGTCGTGGAAATCGGCATAAGCCTGATACAGCTCCACCGTGGTGAACTCCGGGTTGTGTCTGGGGTCCATACCCTCGTTGCGGAAGATGCGGCCGATTTCATACACCCGGTCCATGCCGCCGATGATGAGCCGCTTCAGGGGCAGCTCCGTGGCAATGCGCATGTACATATCAATGTCCAGGGTGTTGTGGTGGGTGATAAAGGGACGGGCAGCGGCACCACCGGCGATGGTGTTCAGCACCGGGGTTTCCACTTCCGTGTAGCCCATATTATCCAGATAATTGCGCAGGTGCTTGATGAACTTGGAGCGAATGATGAAATTCTGCTTCACTTCAGGGTTCACCATCAAATCCACATAACGCTGCCGGAAGCGGATTTCCTTGTCCGTCAGGCCGTGGAACTTTTCGGGCAGGGGCAGCAGGGACTTGCTCAGCAGGGTGACAGCGTGGGTACGCACGGAAATTTCGCCGGTCTTGGTGGTAAACACCTCGCCCTCGCAGCCCAGAATGTCGCCAATGTCGTTCTTCTTGAAGCGGTTGAAAGCTTCCTCGCCCATTTCGTCGATTTTGACAAAGAGCTGGATGCGGCCGGTGGAATCCTGCAAATCGCAAAACAGCACCTTGCCCATGCCCCGCTTGCTCATCAGGCGGCCGGCAATGCGCACGGTCTTGCCTTCAAAGGCTTCGTAATTGGCCTTGATGGCAGCGGAATCGGCAGTAAAATCAAACTTGGTAATTTGGAACGGGTCATGGCCTTCGGCCTGCAGCGCCGCCAGCTTTTCCCGGCGAATCTGGGCCTGCTCGGAAACCGGCAGCTCTGCCTGGGAAACAAACTTTGCCATAACTTAACCCTCCCGGGACAGGCTGACAACCTTCATCTGGTAAGCGCCGTTGGGGGCGTTGACCATAAAGGTATCTCCGGCTGCCTTGCCCACGATGGACCGGCCGAAGGGAGAGTCATCCGACAGCTTGCCCTCCATGGGGTTGGCTTCCTGAGAACCGGTGATGCGGTAGGTGAAGCGGTTGCCCTTTTCATCCTCCACCACCACGGTGCAGCCCAGGCCAACACGGCCGGAGGCTTCGTTCTCATCCTCGATGACCACAGCGTGGGACAGGATGTCCTCAATTTCAGCGATGCGGCCGTACAGCTTGGCCTGCTCGTTCTTGGCGGCATCGTACTCGGAGTTTTCGGACAAGTCGCCGTAGGAACGGGCTTCCGCAATCATTGCGGCGATTTCGCGCTCACGGGTGGTTTTCAGGTAGTTGAGTTCCTTTTCCAGCTCCGCAAGGCGCAGGGCGGTGAGTTTATATTCCTTTGCCATAATCAGGTTCCTTTCTGTTAGCAAAAATATTCATAGCTCCCCCTATTATAGAGGATTTTATTGATTTCGTCAAGATTATTTTGCGGATTTCAGGGCATGAATAGCGGCAATTATCTGGGGATCTTCCACGGGATTCAGGGTTCCGGCATAAATTTTGGCAGCCGTTTCGTCGTCCACCTCCACGATGATGTCCGGGGTGATGCCCACCCCTTCCAAATTCACGCCATTGGGGGTGCAATACCGGCCTGTGGACAGGCCCACCGCCGAGCCGTCGCTGAGCCGGTAGGTTTCCTGATAGTGTCCCTTACCCTGGGTCTGGGTGCCCACCACCACGGCCCAATCATATTCCTGCAGCGCTGCTGCGAAAAATTCCGCAGCGGAATAAGACTCGCTGTTGACCAGCACCGCCATGGGAATTTCCAGGCACTCCGGGTCGGATTTGTCCACAGAGGTCGCCCCTGTGTAATACTCGCTGCGGAACAAATCGCCCTCCGGCAGCAGGTCGTCGAGCACCTTCACCAGCTCCCGCTTGTAGCCGCCGCCGTTATTACGCACATCAAAAATCAGAGCGGTGGCCCCCTGTTCCAGCAGCTGCTGCACCGCTGCCATGGTTTCTTTGTAGCAGTTGGTGTTGAAATTTTCAATGGTCACCAGCCCCACCCCATCTTCCAGCAGCTTACCGGAAGCAACTGTGGTATAAATGGTGCGCCGCTCCATGGTCAGGGTCAGCTCCTGCCCCTCCCGCAGCACCGTCAGGGAAACCTGGGTTCCCTCCGGGCCCCGCACCAGCCCGGCCATTTCATTGCCGGACAGTTCCCGCACATCGGTGCCGTCCACGGCGATAATCTCATCCCCCGGCTGCACCCCCGCTTCCGCTGCCGGGCCGCCGGCGGTCACTTTCGTCACCCGGTGCCCCGTCTGATTATCCACGGTGATGCCTACGCCCACATAGGCATTTTTCTTGTTGGCTTCATAGGCTTCGTATTCCGCCGCGGGAATATAATAGCTCCAGCGGTCGCCCAGGGCCTCCACCATGGCATCTGCCGCCGCGTCCTGCAGCACCTGGGCATCCGCCCCGTCCACAAACCGCTGGGTCAGCAGGCTTTCCAGCTCCTGCAGCTTGTAGGTGCCCTTCGGCAAACCGGTGGGTGTCTGGGTAAACACCAGCGTGCCCAGCACGGTGGCAATAATCACCAGCACATAAGAAAGGGGAAGCAAAAATTTTTTCATAACCGTCACCTCAGAAATGCTTGCCCCCAGCCGGGATGAAGCGGCCGGGGGCTAAGTACACTATACCTTGATATAATCCAGGGGGTCCACATAAGACCAGGTTCCCTTTTGGGAATTGTATTTACTGATGCCAAAGTGCAGATGCGGCCCGGTGGAACCACCGGTAGAGCCCACATAGCCGATAATCTGCCCGGCGGCCACATGATCGCCCTTTTTCACAATGTAGTGGGTCATGTGCATATAGATGGACTGATAGCCGTCATTGTGATTGATTTTCACATAGTAGCCGGCGCCGCCCTCCTCAAAAGAGGCCACTGTCACCACGCCGCTGCGGGTGGCATAAATCGGGGTTCCCTTGGGTGCTGCCATGTCCACGCCCTTGTGCATTTTGTTCACTTCCCCGGTAATCGGGTGAACCCGGGGGCCGAACTTACTGCTGATGCGGAAGTTTTTGGTGGGGGTGTACCACACCCGGCCATCCACCTCATTGCCCGGGGTGGGCGGTGTGGCGGAACCGGGGTCGAGAGAGGCCAGCCATTCTTCGTACTTGGCCTTGTCATAGGCCTCCTGCGCTTCCAGAAGGGCATCCATCAGGCTCTCCTGCTTGCTCTCCGCCTCTTCCATATACGCTTCGTATTCTTCGCCCCTGGCAACCAATTGGGCCAGCAGCTGCTCTGCCTCTGTCCGCTTTTCCTCCAGGGCGCTGCGGGCTTCCAGCAGGGATGCCTGGGTTTTTTCCATTTCCAGCTTTTCAGAAGCCATCCGGCTGCGGGCTTCCTCCACATCCTGTGCGCCCTGGCGCAGCTGCTCCAGCCGTCTGGAATCCGAGCGGGCAATATCCGTCACCATTTGCAGCCGGTCCAGCAAATCCGGAAAGCTCTTGGCCTTGAAAATCACAGACCAGTAGGAAATGTCCCCCTGCTCCTCCATGGCCCGGATGCGAGCCTTGCAAAGCTGATTCATCTCCTCCAGCTTTTCCTGCGCCCGGTCCAGCTCCGCCTGCTTGTCCGCCAGCAGCAGCTTATAGGCCGCCAGGGTTTCCGACGCCGTCTGCACCTGCCGGTGCAGCAGGGCAATCTGCTGGTCCAGACTTTCCTTGCGGGAAATCATATCCTGCATCTGCTGGGTATTGGCCGCCATGTCCTTTTCCAACGCGGCAATCTGCTGGGAAAGGCTCTGGCTGTCCCGGTTCAGTTCATCAATCTGCTGCTGAATCTCATCCGAGGACAAGGCCCCGGCTTCCGGCAGAAAAGCCGCCCCGCACAGCACCAGCGCTGCCAGCACCGCCGCCACAATATACTTTCTCATTTAGACCACCAGGCTTCCCAGCAGGCTCAGAACCAGGCTCAGCAGCAGGCAGCCAGCCATCACACCGGCGAGAATCGCCGTCAGCTTCTTTCTGTTCTTCATGCTTTTTCCTCCTTACACATCCATAAATTTGCGAATGGAAGTCCAGCTTCCAATAACACCTACAAACAGTCCCGCCGCGCAGAACACACCGACCATGGGCCAGGCCAAACGCCCAAAGGGCACGAATTGGAACAGCCCCAGGCTGTCCACCTGCGCCATGCGGCGCACCAGCGCGTCATACAGCAGCCACTCCAGAAAGAAAGCCACCGCCGCACCGGTCATGCCCAGCACAAAGCCCTCCACCACAAAGGGAAGGCGGATAAAACCATTGGTGGCGCCCACCATTTTCATAATGGAAATTTCGTCCCGCCGGTCATACATGGCGATTTTCACCGTATTGGAGATAATCAGCAGCGACACCACCAGCAGCACCACCAGCACCGCTGCGAACACCACCTCCAGCACATTCTGGATAGTGGTGAACCCTTCCGCCAGCTCATAATAGGCCTTGACCTCCGCCACGCCGCTGACGGTCTGAATCTGGGCCACGGTTTCCCGCATCAGGCTGTTATCCTGCAGCGTCACCACGAAGCGGTGGCGCAGTGTCTGGGCATCCACCCCGGCAAAGGCCGGGTCGCCCTCATGGTCGGCAAGGAAATTTTCCAGTGCTTCCTCCCGGCTGACAAACCGGGCATTTTCAATATTTTCAAGGCCGCTGAGCGCCGTTCCCACGCTTTTTGCCTGAGAATCGGTGAGATTTTCATCAATATATACCAGCACCTCATTGGTCTGGTTCAGCTCCCGCACCAGAAAATTCACATTATACATGAGCCCTGCAAAGCTGCCCACAATCAAAAGGCAGGCCACCGTCACGCACACGGCAGCAAAGGACATAAAACCATGGCGAAAAATGCCCTGAAAGCCCTCTTTTATCAGATAAGCCACATTATTTCGCTTCATTTGTTACCTCCGCGCCGGTTTTGTCACTGACGATTTGCCCATCCCGCAGCACCACCAGCCGGCTGTGAAAACGCTGCACCAGCTCCATTTCATGGGTCACCACCAGCACCGTGGTGCCCAGGCGGTTGATTTCCTGCAAAAGGGACATAATTTCCAGCGAACGGGCCGGGTCCAGGTTGCCAGTGGGCTCATCGGCAATGATGGTAGCCGGGTTATTGACCAACGCCCTTGCAATGGCAAGCCGCTGCTGCTCGCCGCCGGACAGCTCACCGGGCAGGCGGCCGCTTTTGCTTTCCAGCCCCACCAGATGCAGCACATAGGGCACCCGGCTGCGGATTTCCTTCTCCTCCGCGCCGATGACCCGCATGGCAAAGGCAACATTATCATAGACCGTTTTATTGGCAATCAGACGAAAATCCTGAAAAACCACGCCCAATGTCCGGCGCAGACCGGGAATATCCCGGCGGGAAATCTGCTCCATGGAATAGCCGTTGACCCGGATGCTGCCGGAGGTGGGGGTCAGTTCGCCGGTAATCAGCTTGATGATGGTGGACTTTCCGGAGCCGGAGGAGCCGACCAGAAATACAAATTCCCCATCGTCTATCTTCAGGGAAATCCCCCGCAGCGCCTGCGCATCCGGGGAATAGGATTTTGTCACATTGCGAAATTCAATCATAACACATTCTCCACCATTATAATGTTAAATTGTACCATACCCCGAAAATGAAGTCAACCGAAACGCAAAAAAACGGAGCCGCATCCGCGGCTCCGCGTATCTCTTTTTACGCCCGCACTTCCCGGGAGGACAGGTACTTGCGCACCATCAGCGCCACCTTAAAGACGATGGCGTGGTCAAACTGGCGCAAATCCAGACCGGTCAGCTTTTTGATTTTTTCCAGACGGTACACCAGGGTGTTCCGGTGGACAAACAGCTTCCGGGAGGTTTCAGACACATTCAGGTTATTCTCAAAGAACTTGTTGATGGTAAACAGGGTTTCCTGGTCCAGAGAATCGATGGAGTTCTTCTTGAACACTTCGGTGAGGAAAATATCGCACAGGGTGGTGGGCAGCTGGTAAATCAGCCGGCCGATGCCCAGATTCTCATAGTTGATGATGGTCTTTTCGGTGTCGAACACCTTGCCCACATCAATGGCGGTCTGGGCTTCCTTGTAGGCATCTGCCAGAGAGCGCAGGTGCTCTGCCACGGTACCGATGCCGATGACCGTCTTGACAAACAGCTCGTTGCGCAGGGTTTCTTCAATATTGAGGGCGATTTTTTCCAGCTCCTCCGCAGTGGTTTCCGGCTCAATCTGCTTGATGACGGCAATATCGGTTTCGTTGATGCTCAGCACAAAGTCCTGCATCTTGTCCGGGAACAGGCCGGACAGCACATCCACCGTGGCCACATCCCCATAACCCAGCTGGCGCACCAGGAATACCGCCCGGGGCGCGTCGGTGGCAAAGTGCAGCTCCTTGGCGCGGATGTAAATGTCGCCGGGGAGAATGTTGTCCATGATGATGTTTTTGACAAAGGTGCCCCGGTCATGCTTTTCCTCGTAAAAATTCTTGGCCTCGTTCAGGGAAATATAGGCCATGGAGCAGTATGCCCGGGCCACATCGTCATCGCCGGTGCAGAAAACGGCGTATTCAAAGAAGTTGGCACCATTGAACATGGGCTTGAAGGTTTTCTGATTAAAGGTGGTGATGGGCTCCTCCGCGGTGGAAACCTTCAGGGCCGCCTCCGGCCATCTCTCCCCCAGAAATGCCACATCCGTACAGGAAACCACATAGCCCTCGGTATCGATGACACCAAAGACCCGGTCCGTTACCTCTTTCAACTGGAGCATCACGCTCTGGAAAACACTATTGGACATGTTGCGCCTCCTCATTAAATTGCATAAATGCGTATTCCACAAAATATCATCAGCATTATACAGCACTTTTGAACATTTTGCAAGTGCCTTTTGGCATAATATTGCAAAATGTCCTCTGTTTTTTATGGAATATTCCAATAAAAGAAGCCCCCGTCCCGCATCAGCGCACAAATGCCCTTGGTGAAAACGCTCGATTCATTCCTCTGTCAGCGAAGCGATTTCCGTTTCCGACAAAAGCCGCACCTGCCCTCTGGGTAGACTCCCCAGGGTCAGACCGCTCTCCTGCCGCCGCTCCAGATAAAGGACGGTCATATTCCGGGAGGCCATCATCCGCCGTACCTGATGGTACTTACCCTCGCACACGGTAATCAGACTCTCCCCCGGCCCCAGCGGTTCCAGCCTGGCCGGCAGGCATTGCAGCCCGTCCCGCAAGGTAAGTCCCGCCCGGAAGGCCTCCACATCCGCGTCCGTTGCGGTTCCCTCGTGCCGGGCGTAATAGACCTTCGGCACCTCCTTTTTCGGGGAGATGAGCCGGTGCAGCAGCTCGCCGTCGTTGGTCAGCAGCAGCAGTCCTTCCGTGGCCTTATCCAGCCGTCCCACCGGTTTGACATCCAGATGGCGGTATTGCTCCGGCAGCAGCTCCATCACGGTTTTCTCCTGCCTGTCCTCCGTGGCGGTGACAAAGCCGGCGGGCTTGTTGAGCATCAGCACCACCCGCTGCCATCCACCCAGACGCCGGCCCTGAAAGCAGACCTGGGCCGTTTTGGGGTCAATTTTCACGCTGCCGTCCCGCACCGCCCCGCCGTCCACCGTGACAGCGCCGGATTTGAGGATGGCCTTTACCTGACTGCGGGTGCCAACGCCGCTGTCGCACAGAAATTTGTCCAATCGTTCCATATTTTTCTCCGTTCTAATCCCAGGCAGCCGGGAATATGGTGTAATGCAAATCAAAACCAATGGAGGGATTTTCATGTTGGTCATGACCGCAAAGGTGGATATGAAAAAAATTGCCGTCATCGCCGTGGCTGTGGTGGCGGTGGTCATTCTGGCGGTGGTGCTGCTGGGCGGCAGAAGTGCAGAAGCCACACTTTCGCCCAACACCGTCACCAGCAACGACGACCGGATTCAGTTCCTGGCCAGCTTTGGCTGGGAGGTGGTTTCCTCCCCCGCAGAAACCAGTCAGGTGCGGATTCCGGCAAACAGCAGCGATGTGTTTGCCCGCTACAACGCCCTGCAGAAAAGCCAGGGCTATGACCTGAGTGCCTACCAGGGCAAAACCGTCATGCGCTATGTGTACAAAGTGAAAAACTACCCCGGCGCCACCGAGCCGGTGTACGCCACCATTCTCATCAGCAACAACCGGGTCATCGGCGGCGATGTGACGGACACCTCCGCCACCGGCGTCATCCAGAGCTTTCAAAAGCCGGAGACAAAATCCTGACCGGCTTTTTCTTTTATGATAACACAAAAGCCCGGTCTTGACAAGGCTTCCGCCCTGTGGTAATATGATGCGGAAAGTTCATATCTGTTTTCAGGGCGGGGCGAAATTCCCCACCGGCGGTAAAGCCCGCGAGCGCATTTGGCGCAGAATTGGTGAAACTCCAATGCCGACAGTACAGTCTGGATGAAAGAAAACGATTTTTTACGGAAGAAGTGTCATTTTTCATGCCCTGAGTGTATACTCAGGGCATTTTTATTTGGAGGAAACACCATGGATAACCTTTTGCGGACATTCAGCGAAAACCTGTCCTTCGTGGGGGTATGCGCCCTCATCATCGCCCTGCTGTGGGGCAGCGCAAAACTTGCCCAGCACTGGCTGCCGAAGATGCACCGCGTCACCCCTGCCCGGCGCATCAGCATCGTTGCCATCTGTGCCGCCATCGCCGCGGTGCTGCACATGCTGGACTTTCCCCTGCTCTTTCTGGCACCCGAATTTTACAAGCTGGACTTTTCCGAGCTTCCTGTGATGCTGTGCGGCTTCTATCTGGGGCCCTCTGCCGCGGTGGCCTGTGAGGCGGTGAAAATCATCCTGAAGCTGCTGCTCAAGGGCACTTCTACCGCCTTTGTAGGGGATTTTGCCAATTTTGTGGTGGGTTGCTCGCTGGTGCTGCCGGCTGTCACCGTCTACCACCTGCACAAAACCAAAACCACCGCTATATTGGGGTTGATTGCAGGCACTGTGTGCCTGACAGCGTTCGGTTCCTTCTTTAACGCCGTGTACCTGCTGCCCAAATTCTCCCAGCTGTACGGCCTGCCGCTGGAGAGCATCATATCCATGGGCAGCAAAATCAACCCCTCCATCGAAAACCTCTCCACCTTCGTGCTGCTGGCGGTGGCGCCGCTGAATCTTGTAAAAGGCCTGTCCGTTTCCGTGCTGACCATGCTGCTGTACAAGCGGGTGGCCAAGCCCCTGTTCGGACTGCACCGATAAAACCATCCCGGGAACGGCGCAATGCCGTTCCCTTTTTGTTCGCTTTTCCCAACAAAATTCACAAAAAAGTCCTGTCTTTTCTCCATAGCGTTGATGATTTCCGAAAAATCGAAAAAACGCCTTGCAAGCCGGGGAAAACAGGGGTATAATGGCGAAATAAGGAGTTGATAAATGTGAAACAGAGAGATTTTAAGAACCGCTCCCCCCTGCGGATTTTCCTCAGCTATTTTGGCAATCACAAGAAGCTGTTCCTGCTGGACATTCTGTGCGCCTGTGCCATTGCCGCCATTGATTTGGCTTTTCCCCTGGTGACCCGCAAGGCCCTCAACGAGCTGCTGCCGGGGCAGATGTACCAGACCTTTTTTATCATCATGCTGATTATGGTGGCCGCCTATGTGCTGCGGTCACTGTTTAATTTCGTGGTGGCCTATTACGGCCACACCTTCGGCATCCGGGTGGAGGCGGACATCCGCTCCGACCTTTTTGCCCACCTGCAGAAGCTCAGCTTCGACTTTTACGACCACAACCGCACCGGTCAGCTCATGAGCCGCCTGACCAGTGACCTGTTTGAGCTGACGGAGCTGGCCCACCACGGCCCGGAGGATTTGCTCACCTCCATCGTCACCATCGTGGGCGCGCTGATTGTCATGGCAACGATTCAGTGGCAGCTTGCGCTGGTGGTAGCCATTGTGATTCCTGTGGCCACTGTGGTGATTTTCACCATGCGCCGCAGCATGAGCACCGCTTCCAAAGCGGTCAAGGTGAAAACCGGACACATCAACACGGAAATTGAGAGCAGCCTCTCCGGCATCCGCACCGCCAAAGCCTTCGGCAACGAAGAAATCGAAAACGCCCGCTTTGAAAATGCCAATGCCCAGTTCAAAACTTCCAAGCGAAACTTCCACAAGGCCATGGGCCGCTTCCACAGCACGCTGGAGTTTTTCCTTGCCAGTTTGAATGTGGTGGTGGTTGCCATCGGCGGCTATCTCATTATGAAGGGCGAAATGGAATACACCGATTTGACGGTGTTTGTGCTGTACATCGGCACCTTCGTCAACCCCATGCGGAAAATCGCCAACTTCTCGGAGATGTTTGCCAACGGATTTGCGGGCCTGAGCCGGTTCGTGGACATCATGCGCACCGACCCCACCATCACCGACAAGCCCGACGCCGCAGATTTGACCGATGTGCAGGGGCATCTGGAAATCCGGGATGTTTCCTTTGCCTATGACCAGGATTTGGCCGTTTTGCACCATGTAAGTCTGGATGTGCAGCCCGGAGAAACCGTGGCCATCGTCGGCCCCTCCGGCGGCGGCAAAAGCACCCTGTGCCAGCTGATTCCACGGTTCTACGAGGTTTCCTCCGGCTCCATTTCCATCGACGGGCAGGATGTGCGGAATATCACCCAGCACTCCCTGCACCAGAATATCGGCATTGTGCAGCAGGATGTGTTCCTGTTTGCAGATACCATTTTGGAAAATATCCGCTACGGCAAGCCCGATGCCACCGAGGCGGAGGTCATTGAAGCCGCCAAAAAGGCGGAAATTTACGACGACATTCTGGCCATGCCCGACGGTTTCCAGACCTATGTGGGCGAGCGGGGCACTCTGCTCTCCGGCGGTCAAAAGCAGCGGGTGGCCATCGCCCGGATTTTCCTGAAAAATCCCCCCATCCTCATTCTGGACGAAGCCACCTCCGCCCTGGATTCTGTGACGGAAGCCAAAATCCAGCGTGCCTTTGACGCGCTGGCCCAGGGCAGAACCACCCTGATTATCGCCCACCGCCTGAGCACCATCCGCTCGGCTGACCGCATTGTGTCCATTGCCGACGGTCTGATTACCGAATGCGGCAGCCACGACGAGCTTTTGCGCAGCGGCGGCATCTACGCCGACCTGTTCAACACCCAGAACGCCCAGAACTGGAAATAAAAGGAAAGGAAGCGTGCTTATGAACATTCAATATCACCGGCATTGGAGCAGCCATCTGAACCGTCACATGGAGTTTAAGGTCTACGGTCACAGCGGCAAGCCCTTCCTGTTTATCCCCTGTCAGTCCGGCCGCTTCTATGATTTTGAAAATTATCAAATGGTGGACCATTTTGCCCCCTGGATTGAAGCGGGCAAGTGCATGGTCTTTGCGGTGGATTCCATCGACGACGAGGCCTGGGCCGCCCAGGGCGCAGACATTAACTGGCGCATCGGCAACCACGAGCGCTGGATTCGCTACATCACCGACGAAATGGTTCCCACCGTTCACCACCTCACCGGCGGCCGCTGGGACATTATCCCCTTCGGCTGCTCCATGGGTGCCATGCACGCAGGCAACCTGTTTTTCCGCCGCCCGGATTTGTTCGACGGCTGCTTTGCCATCTCCGGCCTGTATGACAACGAGGAATTTTTCGGCGGTGCCTGCAACGAGCTGATTTACAACAACTGCCCGTCGCTGTACCTGCAAAATCTGCCGCAGGACCACTATTACCGGGATCTGTACAAAGACAGACTTCCCCTCTTTGTCTGCGGACAGGGGGCCTGGGAGGGGCCGCTGCTGGCCTCCACCCGCCGGCTGGAAGCGGTCTGCCGGCAAAATAACATCCCCGCCCATTTTGAATACTGGGGCTATGATGTGGACCACGGCTGGCACTGGTGGTATCGCATGGTGGAAACATATCTGCCCTGGTTTGTGGGTTAACAGGGCGAAAGGAGCGCAAAAATGAAGAATTTTGTATTTATTTCTCCGAATTTCCCCGGCATTTACTGGCACTTCTGCCGGGAGCTGAAAAACAACGGTCTGCGGGTGCTGGGCATCGGCGACTGTCCTTACAATGAACTGTCCCCGGAGCTGAAGGATTCCCTGCACGAATACTACAGGGTTTCCTCCCTGGAAAACGGGGACGAAATGTTCCGTGCCGTGGCCTATTTCAGCTATAAATACGGCAAAATCGACTGGCTGGAGAGCAACAACGAATACTGGCTGATGCAGGACGCCTGGCTGCGCACCCAGTTCAACATCACCACCGGCCCCCGCCTTGCCGACATCAACAAAATCAAGTTCAAGTCTGCCATGAAGGAGCATTACGCCAAGGCCGGCATTCCCAGCGCCCGCTACCATCTGATTCAGGGCTACGAGGACGCTCTGGCCTTTGCCAACATGGTAGGCTACCCGGTGGTTGTAAAGCCGGACAACGGCGTGGGTGCAAGCTGCACCTACAAGCTCAGCTGCAACGATGATTTGGCCTTCTTCATGGCCCATAAGGACGAGCAGGTGTACATCATGGAGGAGTTTGTCAACGGCACCGTCCAGACCTTTGACGCCATCATCGACTCCCAGGGCAATCCCCTGTTTGAGTCCGGCAATGTGACCATGGAATCGCTGATGGATGTGGTCAACGACGACGGCGACAGTCTTTTCTATCTGGTCAAGGAGCTGCCGGAAAAGATTCGGGATGCAGGACTGCGCACCGTCAAATCCTTCGGCGTCAAGAGCCGCTTTGTCCACCTGGAGTTCTTCGTGCTCAATGACGACCAGCCGGGTCTGGGCAAGAAGGGGGATGTGCTGGGTCTGGAAGTGAATATGCGCCCCGCCGGCGGCTACATTCCGGATATGTACAACTATTCCCAGGAAACGGATGTGTATAAAATCTGGGCAGACATGGTGGCCTTTGACCGGAACACCAAGCCCATCGGCCGCCATCGCTACTGTGCCTTCTACGGTCGCCGGGACGGCCGGGCCTACAAGCTCAGCCACGAGGATGTGCTGCGCCGCTATGGTCAAAAGATGGTCATGTGTGACCGGGTGCCGGATGCTCTGGCCAGCGCCATGGCGAACCAGATGTATGTCTGCCTGTTTGACGAAAAGGACGAGCTGGACACCTATTTCCAGGAGCTGGGCGCGCGTCCCTGATTCCCCCGCCGGGTAATCCGTTTGTAAAAAGGGCCCCTGTTTTCAGGAAATGAAAACAGGGGTCCTTTCCCTATATGACAGTCCTTCGGCCCACGGGCCAGCAGGGGGCGGTTATACGCCTTTCTTAATTCAATTCCGAAGCCTGCGGAATCGTTTCATTCACCGTTACAATCCAGCCCGCATACTGTCCGTTTGCACCGCCTGCCACTCTGGCATAGGAGCAAGCAGCCGTTTTAGCCGTCCACTTGTAGCCATGATCGCTCAATACTGTGACCACATTGGTGTTGGAAGCATCATAGGCCGCAGTCATCGTGCCTGCATTGTCAGAATACTCACAGGCATAAACGCCATTGGAGGGAATGCTCGTCCGTGCGCCATTGGGAAAATAAACTCGAATCACATCGCCCTGTTTACATGCAAAGTAATTGGAAGCAAAACCAGCTGCCTCTCCCGTTGCGCCGCCGCTTCTCAAGCGGACATTATCTACCGTTCCCACCGTATCAATGACATTTGTATAGGGTGCTTTCGCCTTTGCGGTAATGACAATATCCCCTGTTACCTCTTCAATACGGATTTCCCCTGTTGCAGCATGATATACCGTCCCGGTGACATCCACACCGCCCATCGTCACCACAACGCCCTCCATGCTCCAACCAACCGTTGCAGCCGAAATGGTGGTGATGTAGGACTTCCCCTCCACGATGCTGTTGGCCTTGTTGCTGCTGGTTGCATCGGTAAGGCTGTATGCCACAGAATAAACATTGGC
>JBGVGH010000010.1:0-1780 GCA_045121575.1 Faecousia sp. | reverse complement strand
CTTTTCAAAATAGCGGTACACATCGGCCAGGGGAGAGGAAGAATCCAAAAGGGCCTGCGCCTGGGCATCCGTCAGCTCCAATTCTTCCATAGCCATTACAATGTCCTCCCGGACACTGTACTCATAGGCGTGATGTAAAATCTCCTCCGGGGGCTGGCTTTTCAGCCAGTCCCGGTACTGATCCTGCTCGGCGGCCATTTTCTCATAAAGAGCCGCATTCAAATCGTTGGTATTCATGTTATCGCACCTCCTCATGTTGTTTTGATTTCTTTTCAGGGTTACGGGGCGGCATCGGGCGTTTCAGTCCTTCCAGCACCGAAGGCCGCGTACTTTTGGCAACTACGGATTCCGGCTGGGACCGGCTCCTGCCGTCCAGATTCAGCAGCGTGTCCAGCTCCACCAGACGGGCGGATTTTACCCGCAGATCGTCCTCATAAGGGAACGGCTTGCCCATTTCTTCTCTGGCGGCGGCCTGCTGCTGGTAGAGATCATCCAATTTTGCTTTCGTAGACTCCAGACGCTGGGGCATCTGAGAGAGCGCATTGTCAATACGGGTGAGATTGCCGCGCGGGTCTGTACCCAGGGCGGTCCGGTGGGTCATCTGGCCTTTCAGCAGGAGCGTATATTCCTGCCGCCACGCATCAAACGCCACGGACATATCAAAGCCCCGGTAATTGCCAATCTGCACCGGGTCGGAGGTTTTGACCTCTTTGCAGGCATCCAGTAGGGCGGCACCGGCGTTCTCTTTGTCGGTCAGAACATCGCCCCGGACTTCCATACCGATAAAGCCTTCCGTCGGCTGCGGATGAGCTGCCAGGGTTTCCAGATCAGCCTCAAAACCCTTGATAAAACCATTATGCTTTTCAATCTCCTCTGGGAAATATTTCAGCAGCTGGTCCTCCAGCCGATACTGTTTGCTCTGGTGGTCGGCTTTCATCAGCTTCAGTCTGGATACCTCCACATCCAGGTCCATACGCTCCTTAATACGGGGGTCTCCGGCACACAGGGCTTTGATTTCCGCAAAGGACAGGGCGGTTTCATCTACATCGTCGCAGGAGCGCACCGGTGATTTGGAAGTCATAATCTGGCTGATAAATTTCTGCTTATTCTCCACAGTCTGCCACAGGTAGGCATCAAAGGTTCCCTCCGTCACATAGCGGTACACATGGACAAGGGGGTTCTGGTTGCCCTGGCGCTCGATACGGCCTTTGCGCTGGGCAAGGTCTCCCGGCCGCCACGGGCAATCCAAATCATGGAGCGCCACAAGGCGGTCCTGCACATTGGTGCCAGCGCCCATCTTTGCGGTGCTGCCCAGCAGGACGCGCACCTGTCCGGTACGGACTTTGGCGAACAGCTCTTTTTTCCTTACTTCGGTATTGGCCTCATGGATGAAAGCAATCTGGTCGGCGGGCATCCCCTGGGTAATCAATTTTTGTCGGATGTCCTCATAGACCGTAAAGGCCCGTTCCGGCTCCGATAGCGGCACAGCTTCCTCCAGCGCATGAAGGGTGGGGTTATCCAGCGCCTTGGCCGCCTTTTTGGACGGGGCTGCCTGGGGCGTGGAGATGTCGCAGAAAACCAGCTGGGTCAGCTTATCCGCCTCGCCATCCCGCCAGATTTGCAGGATATTATCTACACATTGGTTGACCTTGGTTCCGGGTTCGTCCGGGAACAGCTGGTTGATAATCCGCTGGTCCAGCCCCAGCTTGCGGCCATCCGAAGTGATCTTGAGCATATTGTCCACGGATGGGTCAACCGATCCGCTGTGTACTGCGGATGC
>JBGVGH010000009.1:0-2383 GCA_045121575.1 Faecousia sp. | reverse complement strand
GCCCACCGGGTGCTGTTTCCAACCCTGTTCGGCTTTGACAGTACCCGGCCGCTGCTGCAGCTTTTTGTTCACGGCGGCGTGCTGGGCGCACTTTTTTTGCTGTATTGGCAGCGCCTTTCCCACATTTATCGGGAGATGCAGATGCTCAAGCTTCGCCCCAGCCGCAGAAAGCGCCCGCCGGATACCGGGGCGCTGATGGATGGACGCCTGGTTCAGACCGCGCTGGCTCCTGCCCTTGTGGGCGTTGTGCTGTCCGCCTTCGTGGGGAAAGGCGGCTTTGGACTGCTCAGTATGGCGATTTTGCTGATTTTGGGCGGAATTGCCATCTATCTTCCGGACTATCGACCCGGCGGGGACCGACAAACCGGTTCCATGTCCCGGCTGGACGGACTGCTTCTGGGCTTTTGTACGGTGCTTGGTGTGCTTCCTGGCCTGTCGCGGGTGGGGCTGATGCTGTCGCTGGGGCTGCTGCGCAAGTGTGACAGGAGCTATCTTCTGGATATGGTCATGCTCATCAGCGTACCGGTTCTGGCGGGCATGATGGCGGTTGATTTTCTGAGCATTTTCTTTGCCGGATTTGCAGGCTATTCGGCAAAATACCTGCTGGGCTGCCTGCTGGCCGGGGCTGCGTCCTTTGGCGGCGGCATCGCTGCGATTTTCATGATGCGCTTTCTGGCGGTGAAAACCGGTTTTTCCGGATTTGCTTACTATGGCTGGGGCCTTGGCCTGTTCAGCTTTATTCTTTACCTGATGGTTTGATGGGAGGCTACATAATGGCGGAAAAGAAAAACCAAAATCAAACAAAGCGCGCTCCCTCCGGCGGGAAAAACAACACCCAGCGAAAAGGCGGCGCGCAGGATAAAAACGCATCCAAATCCAACAAATCCAAACAGCCCCAATATGAGCAGATGGAAATCCGGGAGGAAAAGCACCGCCCCCGCATGAATCCCCGGTTGATTTCCGCATTAATTTTCGGTGGCCTGTTTATTTTGTTCCTGGTGACCTGGATGAAGCCGGACGGGGTAGTTATCGCCCTGCTTTATAAGCTGGTGCTGGGCCTGTTCGGCAAAGCAGTGTTCTACATGGCCATCCCCGGAATGCTGATGCTGTTCTGCATTCACGCCTTTTCCGGCAAGCGCCCGGTTCGGATGCGCAGCATCTGTGTGGGCGTGTTTATCCTGTGCTTTGGCTGCATTTCCCACTGGTGGAATATTTATTCTCTGGGCATCGTCCCAGAATTGGGCCACGGTTTTCAGTGGGTGAAGGACATTTATATGGGCGGCATACACGGTACCACTGCCGGCCTTATCTGCGGCGGCCTGACGGAATTGCTGCTGTGGCTGTTTGAAGAATATCTGACGCTGATTGCGCTGGTGTTTACTGCCGTGCTGACGCTCCTGGGTGCCTTTGACATTACCATTCCCAGCATCGTCCGGGCAATCGAAAACCGCCCCCGTGGAGATTGGGAGCAGGAGGAAGCACAGGCACAGGAGCCGGCGGCATTGGTTGTCAACCACATTGCCCAGAAGCGGATTGCCCGTGTGGAAAACAAGCGCCGCATCCAGGAGGATGAGGTGGATGAGGAGCCGGAAGAACTGATTGAGATTCCTGCACCGCCTGCCCGACCCCGGCAAAAGAGCATCAGCCGTGCCGAGGAAATGCTGCGGCAAATCGACCGGGATACCCAGACCCCCGTGGCATCGGCAGAGCGCGTGAAACCGCAGCCCCAGGATGACTCCATTTTCACCCCCGTTACCAAGCCCAAAAAGGATTTGACGGAGAATCTGCCCAAGAGTATGCCGGCGCTGGATATGGATGAGCTGCCCGATGAGGAAGAAAAGCTGCCCCCGGTGGCACCTCCCCAGGAGAAGCCCAAGGTGACAGCAAAGGAAGCGGCGGAATCCGCCGTCCAGGTGGCCCAGGAAATTGCCCAGAACGAAGCGGTGGAGAAGCCGGTTTATACCTTCCCGCCCATTGACCTGCTGAAAAAGGCGGGCGGCGGCTCGGTGGACAGCACCGCCGAAATGCGGGAAAACTCCAAGCGGCTGAATGAAACTCTGGCCAGCTTCCGCATTGAGGCGCATATCATCAATGTCACCCGCGGCCCCAGCGTCACCCGCTACGAAGTGGAGCTGGACAAGGGCGTGCGGCTTAATAAGCTCACTTCCATTGCCGACGATATTGCCCTGAGCCTGGGTGCCTCCGGCGTTCGTATTGCGGCGGTGCCCGGCCGGATTTCCGTGGTGGGCATTGAAGTGCCCAACCGGGCCGTGACCACCGTATCCCTGCGGGAAGTGATTGATTCCGACGAGTTCCGCAACGCCAAGAGCAAGACTTCTTTCTCTGTGGGCAAGGACATCGGCGGCAACTGCATTGTAGGCAA
>JBGVGH010000008.1:0-12395 GCA_045121575.1 Faecousia sp. | reverse complement strand
GAAATTGTCAATCCGTAGAAAGCGAGGTTAACCAATGATGTTAGATACCAAGAGCGAAGAAAACCCGCCCTTGATTGCCGAAGCGTAAAGGTGGCAGTCAAGGGCGGGTTTTCTTTTTGTTGGGAGTTAGGAATGAGGAGTTAGGAGTTAGGAATTAGGAGTTGGCAGTTATCAGTTATCAGTTATCAGTTGTCAGTAGGGGCGGATATTATCCGCCTATTCCCGTCAAATTGGAATTTGTCGAGCAGTTTTGGACAACGAAATGTAGGGCAAGGTCTTGACCTTGCCGCTCAGAGGTAAAAAGTTTGTCATTCTGAGCGAACGAAGTGAGTCGAAGAATCTCTGCCTTTCCCCATGAGATACTTCGACTTCGCTAACGCTCCGCTCAGGATGACAACGGGGGTCTGCTGCCTTGTCTAGGACTGCTGATTACGATACAGGTCGGCGGGGCGGTGCGCCCGCAGGGAATTGGCATATCCATGATTGCCGGGGGCAATCATACATAAATTAATAAGACCCCGCCCTACATTGGTTATTCCAAACAGCCCGATAACCCCCAATTTGTTGGAATGGTAGCCGGTGTGGGGTGGCGGAGAATTGGTTTGTTTTTTATCGATATGAACATATTTTTTCCGCTTCGACCCTATAAGATATGGACAAATTGACCAATTGGCACTATAATATAGGCAAAATCATGCCGGGCACTGCCCGGGAAAGGAATTTCGAGGTGATGGCAATGGCATTTTCCTTCTTTGGCGGAATCCACCCCAGAGAGCATAAATTTGAAAGCTGCGACCATAAAATCGTGACCTATCCGGAGCCGGATGTGGTGGTGATTCCCATGCAGCAGCACATTGGCGCGCCCTGCAAGCCCCTGGTGCAGAAAGGGGACCGGGTGCTGTTCGGGCAGAAAATCGGAGACAACGAGGGATTGTGCGTGCCGGTTCACGCCAGCGTGTCCGGCACGGTGAAGGAAGTGGGCATGAAGCCCCACAGCAGCGGCATGACCGTGCTGTCGGTGGTGATTGAAAATGACCACCTGCAGGAGCTTCATCCGGATGTGCGCCCCAGAAGCGGGGCGGAGGTGGAGAAGCTGACACCCCAGGAGCTGATGTCCATCATCCGGGAAGCGGGCATCGTGGGCATGGGCGGCGCGGCCTTTCCAACCCATGTGAAGCTGTCGTCCGCCATTGGCAAGGTGGATACCATCATTGTCAATGTGTCCGAATGTGAGCCGTATATCACCTCCGACGACCGGCTCTGCCGGGAAATGCCGGAGCAGGTACTGGCGGGATTGCAAATTGTCATGCGCATTCTGGGGCTGCAAAGCGCCCACATCGCCATTGAGGATAATAAGCCCGAGGCGGCCCGCGCCCTGCGGGAGGCAGCGAAGCCCGGCAGCGGTATCCAGGTGGATGTACTGCCCGCCCGATACCCCCAGGGCGCGGAAAAGCAGCTGATTTACGCCGTTACCGGGCGGCAGGTGCCCTCGGGTGGTCTGCCGGCGGCGGTGGGGTGCGCGGTGTTCAATGCCGCCACCTGCAAGGCCATTTCCGACGCGGTGTACCTGGGCCGTCCGCTAACCCACCGGGTGGTGACGGTGTCCGGCAACATCGCCCTGGAGCCGAAAAATCTGCTGGTGCCCATCGGCGTGGACATCAACCAGCTGGCTGACGCGGTGGGACACACTTCCAACCCCTATAAGGTACTTACCGGCGGCCCCATGATGGGCATGGCCCAGTTTGATTTGAGCGTGCCGGTGATTAAGGGCACCAACGCTGTGACCATGCTGGGCTTCCAGAGCCGCTTCGCGGTGAAAAATCCTCATTGCATCCGCTGCGGCAAGTGCATGGAGGTCTGCCCCATGGGTCTGCAGCCGCTGCAGATGTACCGGGCGGAGCGCAGTCAGGATGTGGCGGCGCTGGAAAAGCTGCACCTGATGGACTGCATTGAGTGCGGTTGCTGCGCCTATACCTGCCCGGCCACCATTCCGCTGGTGCAGTCTTTCCGGGCGGGCAAGCAGCGTATCCGTAACGCCCAGGCGGCGAAAAAGTGAGAAGGAGGGCGAAAAATGGCACAGATGAAATATTTTTATGAGCTGACCATTTCCAGCTCTCCCCATGTCCACAGCAAAACCACCACCCGCACCATCATGCGGGATGTGCTGCTGGCGCTGCTGCCGGCACTGTGCGGCGCGGTGTACTTCTTCGGCCTGCGGGCGCTGACGGTGACGCTTGTTTCCATGTCCGCCTGCGTGTTCTTTGAGTGGGCTTACCGGAAAATCATGAAGCTGGACAGCACGGTGTATGATATGTCCGCCCTGGTGACGGGCGCGCTGCTGGCTTTCTGCTGCCCGGTGACCATTCCGTACTGGTGCCTCATCATCGGTGACGCGGTGGCAATTTTGCTGGTCAAGCAGCTCTTTGGCGGCATCGGTCAGAATTTTATGAATCCGGCTTTGCTTGCCCGGGCGTTTCTTTTCAGCTGGCCGGTGGTGATGAATACCTGGGTGAAGGTGGGCTTTGAAAATGCCGCCGGCGTGCTGTCGAGTGCCGACGCGGTGACGGCCGCCACCCCCATGGCATCTCTGCACCAGGGGACGCTCCCTGCCGAGGGCCTGATGGATTTGTTCCTGGGCAATGTGGGCGGCAGCCTGGGGGAAACTTCCGCCCTGCTGCTGCTCATCGGCTTTGGTTATCTGCTGCTGCGCCGGGTGGTGTCCGCCCGGATTCCGCTGGTTTACATTGGCACCGTGGCGGTGCTGGCCTTCCTGTTCCCCCAGGGCAATGACCGCCTTCTGTGGATGGGCTATCAGGTGCTGGGCGGCGGCTTGATTCTGGGCGCCTGCTTCATGGCAACCGACTATGTGACCAGCCCTGTCACCCATTTGGGACAGGTGATTTTCGGCATCGGCTGCGGCGTGATTACCATCGTCATCCGCTATTTCGGCGGCTATAACGAGGGTGTCAGCTTCGCCATTCTGGTGATGAACTGCTGCGTGCCCCTGCTGGACAAAATCGGCACGCCC
The DNA here is from genome assembly GCA_045121575.1 of Faecousia sp. Classification (GTDB taxonomy): domain Bacteria; phylum Bacillota; class Clostridia; order Oscillospirales; family Oscillospiraceae; genus Faecousia. The sequence continues at coordinate 9,367 of JBGVGH010000008.1, read as the reverse complement.
CGGCGCTTCGGCGTACCCGGAAAGGAGGCGGCGAAGAAATGAAAAATCAGACTTCCGGGCGGTACATATTCCGCCTTGCGGTGACCCTGTTTCTCATCACGGCGGTGATGGCGGGGCTGCTTGCCGCCGTCAACAGCGTGACAAAGGACAAAATAGCCGCCGCCCGGGCGGAAAAAACCCGGCTGGCCATTGCCCAGGTGCTGCCTGGGGTGAAAAGTTATATAGAATACCCCTTTACGGATGAATCCGGGATGATTGTCCGGGTTTATGTGGAGGATGATGCTGTGATGGAGCCCTGCCGCTTTGCGGTGGAGGTGTGTCCCGCCGGATTTGGCGGCGGCATCTCCATGCTGGTGGGTGTCACGGTGAGGGGAGAAGTGCTGGGCATTTCCATCATTTCCCATTCGGAAACCGCGGGCTTGGGTGCTGTGGCAGCGGCAAAAACCGCCGCAGGTGAAGCCTTCCGGGGACAGTTCGGGGGCGTGACGGAGGAGGTTTCCGTCACCAAAGACGGCGGCCAAATCGACGCCATCACCGGTGCCACCATCACCTCCCGGGCGGTGTGTGAAGGCGTGAACGCCGCAATCGCATGGCTAAAGGAGGGGGCAAAATGAAGGTAAAACAACAGTTTAAAGAGGGTTTGCTCACCAAAAACCCGGTGTTTGCCCAACTTTTGGGTATGTGCTCCACCCTGGCCATCACCACCAGTCTGTTTAACGGCCTGGGTATGGGATTGTCCGTGACCATCATTCTGATTTGCTCCAATGTGATGATTTCCGCCCTGCGGAAAGTCATTCCGGGCAGCATCCGTATCGCAGCCTACATCGTCATCATCGCCTCTTTCGTCACCATTGTGGATTTGCTTTTGCAGGCATTTCTGCCGGAACTGTCAGAGAGTTTGGGCGTGTTTATCCCCTTGATTGTGGTCAACTGCATCATTCTGGGCCGGGCGGAATCCTTCGCCTCCAAAAATGGGGTGGTGGCTTCCGCGCTGGACGGCCTGTTCCAGGGCATTGGCTACACCGTGGCGCTGGTCATCATGTGCGTCATCCGGGAGCTGCTGGGCAGCGGCACCTTCGGCGGCGGCCTGCTCAACGGCGGCGAGGGCATCCGCATCATTCCGGAGGGGTATCCGGCCATGCAGATGGTGATTCCCGTGGGCGGATTTTTGACGCTGGGCTGCCTGATTGCGGCTTTCCAGTGGTTTAACCGCCGTCTGGAGGAAAAGGAAAAGAAGAAGGAGGGGGCAAAATGAACGAATATATCCAGTCATTATTGGGCATTTTGCTGTCAGCCATTCTGACGGAAAATTTCATTCTGGTGAAATTCTATGGCATCTGCCCCTTTATGGGCGTTTCCAAAAAGACGGATACGGCTCTGGGCATGGGCATGGCGGTGACCTTTGTCATGGCCATCGCTGCGGCGGCCTGCTATCTGGTAAACCGCTACCTGCTGGTGCCGCTGGAGCTGGAATATTTGCAGACTGTGGCCTTCATTCTGGTGATTGCGGCCCTGGTGCAGCTGGTGGAAATGTTTTTGAAAAAGAGCGTGCCGGCGCTGTATCAGGCCCTGGGCGTGTTTCTGCCCCTGATTACCACCAACTGCGCCGTGCTGGGCGTGGTGCTGCTGAATGTGCAGAAGGGCTATGACTTTTTGCAGAGCGTCCTGTGCGGTGCCTGCGGCGGCCTGGGCTTTACCATGGCCATTGTGCTGTTTGCCTCCATCCGGGAGCGCACGGAAAATGCCGACTGCCCCAGAAGCTTCCGGGGTTTCCCTCTGGCGCTGATTGCGGCGGGGCTGATGGCTCTGGCGTTTATGGGCTTTTCCGGCCTGAAGATTTTTTAAGGAGGGCGGAAAATGGAAATTCTGATTGCGATTGGGGTGCTGGGCTGTCTGGGCCTGGTGTTTGGACTGGTGCTGGCGGCGGCTTCCCGGGTGTTCCATGTGGAAACCGACCCCCGGCTGGAGCAGCTGAATGAATGCCTGCCCGGGGCCAACTGCGGCGGCTGCGGCTATCCCGGCTGCGGCGGCTATGCCCAGGCGGTGCTGGACGGACGGGCCCCCATCGGTCTGTGCGCCTCCGGCGGCAACGAATGCGCCCAGCGCATGAGCGCGGTGATGGGCGTTCAGGCGGAGAAGGTCAGCCGCAGGGTGGCCATGGTTCGCTGCACCGGCTACCGCCGCACAGACGAGTCCGGCAAGGAAGAGGGCCAGAAGATGAAGGGCATCTATGAAGGGCTGGACACCTGCCTGGCTGCCACCAAGGTGGGCGGCCGTGGCCCCAACATCTGCAAATTTGGCTGTCTGGGCTTTGGTGATTGCGTGAAAGCCTGCAAATACGGCGCCATCCGGGTGGTGGATGGAGTGGCAAAGGTGGATTTTGAAAAGTGCGTGGGCTGTATGTGCTGCGCCGCCGCCTGCCCCCGGGGCATCATCGAGCAGATGGAATACGGCCGGGATGTGCTCATTGGCTGCGCCTCCCATGCCAAGGGTGCCGTCACCATCCGTGGCTGCACCAAGGGCTGTGTGGGCTGCGGTATGTGCGTGAAAACCTGCCCCAAGGGGGCCATTACCGTGGACCGGAATCTGGCGGTCATTGATTACAGCAAGTGCGACGCCTGCGGCCTGTGCGCCACGGTGTGCCCCAAGAAAATGATTGTGGACGCCCGTCTGGAAGAATAACATGCGCCCCCGGCTGCCAAAGCAGCCGGGGGATTCTACCAATTAGGAATGAGGAATTAGGAGTTAGGTGTTGACAGTGGTCAGTTATTAGTTATCAGTAGGGGCGGATATTATCCGCCCGAAAACGGATACCCATTGTAGGGCGGGGTCTTGACCCCGCCGCCCAGTGGCGAAAATCGGAACCATCAGTAGGGGCAGCATAGAGCCGGCCGCAAACGCATCGTCTATGTAGGGAAAAGGTAAGCCTTTGCCGGGCAGTACCGTCATTATTCAATGCCTCAAAAGAACGAACCAATCGGTGGGGTCAAGACCCCACCCTACAATCAGGTGTTGGTACCTCATTTGTGGGGCAATTCCATTTTGCGGCGGGGATGAAATTACCCCCGGAACCGGGGTTCCGGGGGCGGGGTATTTGAAAAAATGGAAATCAGCAGTAGAAGTCCTTGATTTTCTTGGCACGGCTGGGGTGGCGCAGCTTGCGGATGGCCTTGTTTTCAATCTGGCGGATTCGCTCCCGGGTCACGCCGAAAATCTGACCCACTTCCTCCAGAGTGTGGGTGCGGCCGTCGTACATACCGAAGCGCATCCGCAGCACATCTGCTTCCCGCTCGGTCAGGGTGTCCAGAATCTCCTTCAGCGCCTCGGCAAGCAGGGCGTTGGAGGTGGCATCGGCGGGGCCGGGGGTCATGTCGTCCGGCACGAAGGAGCCGATGGAGGTATCCTCTTCGTCGCCCACCGGGGTGTCCAGGGACAGGGTGTCGGCGGCGGTGCGGTTGGCCTCGATGATTTTTTCCACAGGCAGGCCCAGCTCCGCGGCGATTTCCTCCACGGTAGGCTCCCGGCCCAGCTCCTGCACCAGCTTGCGGTTGCAGCGGGTGGCTTTGTTGATCACCTCTACCATGTGCACCGGCACCCGGATGGTCCGGGCCTGGTCGGCAATGGCACGGGTGATGGCCTGCCGAATCCACCAGGTGGCGTAAGTAGAGAATTTGTTGCCCTTGGTCCAGTCGAACTTGTCCACGGCACGAATCAGGCCGGTGTTGCCCTCCTGAATCAAATCCAGAATGTGCAGGCCGCGGCCGCTGTATTTTTTCGCGATGGAAACCACCAGACGCAAGTTGGCTTCGGTGAGCTTGTTCTTGGCCTCCTGGTCGCCCTCGGCAACCCGCTTGGCCAGCTCCACTTCTTCTTCCGGGCTCAGCAGCTTAATCTGGCCGATTTCCTTCAGGTACATCCGCACCGGGTCATCCAGATTGTATTCCGCCGCCAGGTCGACCGGGTCGACCAGCTCCTCCTCGTCCAGAGCGGACAGGTCAATGTCGTCATCTCCCAAATCCAGGGCGTCTCCCAAATCCAGGTCGCCGCTGATAATCTGGATGTTCATGGCCTCAAAACGGTCGTAAATTTCCTCGATTTTGTCCGGGGTCAAATCCATTTTTTCCAGCTGGGCGTTCAGGTCGCTGGCCTGAATCATGCCATCCTTCTTGCCCTGAACAATCAGGTTCTGGATGGCCTGCAGGGCATCTTCGGCGGGCTTGTTGGGCTTTTTTGCGTTGCTCATAGTGTCATACCTTCTTTATCTGATACTTCGGAAAGAATATAGCGTGACTTTGCCCATTCGGCAAGGGGTTTTGGGAAAAATTTTTCTAAAAACAAAGGTTTGGGCGTTTTTTGTCGGGGTGTAACCACAGTTTTTCCGAAAAAAGCCGAAAACATACGGTTTACAACCGGCAGAAAATTTTGTATAATAAGGAATCAACATCAGAAAGCGCAGCGGAGGGCTTAAGACCCCAAATAGACCCATGGGCGTACAACCACCCCTATGTCATCCTGAGCGGAGCGTCAGCGAAGTCGAAGGATCTCGTGGGGAAGGGGAGATTCTTCGACTCGCCTTCGGCTCGCTCTTAAATGACAAATGAATGACTGACAACTCCCACGAGGTAAACGATATGACCGAACTTTCCAAAATCCGCAATTTTTCCATCATCGCCCACATCGACCACGGCAAGTCCACCCTGGCTGACCGGCTTCTGGAAGCCTGCCAGGCGGTGGAGGCCCGGCAGATGGAGCAGCAGATGCTCGACTCCATGGATTTGGAGCGGGAGCGGGGCATCACCATCAAGGCCACCGCTGCCACCCTCCACTACACCGCCGACGACGGCGAAACCTATACCCTGAACCTGATTGACACCCCCGGCCATGTGGACTTTAACTATGAAGTGTCCCGCTCTCTTGCCGCCTGTGAGGGCGCGGTGCTGGTGGTGGACGCTTCCCAGGGCGTGGAGGCCCAGACTCTGGCCAACACCTATCTTGCCATCGACGCGGGGCTGGAGGTGCTGCCGGTGGTGAACAAAATCGACCTGCCCTCTGCCCGCCCGGCGGAGGTCAAGGCAGAGGTGGAGGACATCATCGGCATTCCCGCCGAGGATGCGCCGGAAATTTCCGCGAAAAACGGCATCAACATCCGCGCCGTTCTGGAAATGATTGTCCGGGATGTGCCTGCGCCCTCCGGCGACCGGAATGCGCCCCTGCAGGCGCTGATTTTCGACAGCCAGTACGATTCCTACCGGGGCGTCATTGTCTATACCCGCATCAAGCAGGGCACTGTCCGGGTGGGGCAGGACATCCGTTTTATGGCCACCGGCGCCACTTACAAGGTGGTGGAGGTGGGCACCATGAACCCCATGGGCCTGATTCCCGCCGATGCGCTGGGTGCCGGCGAGGTGGGCTACATCACCGCCTCCATCAAAACCGTGGCCGATACCCGGGTGGGCGACACCATCACCTCCCTGGACAATCCCGCCGAAGCGCCCCTGCCCGGCTACCGGCCGGTGCAGCCCATGGTCTATTCCGGCGTGTATCCGGCGGACGGGGCCAAGTATCAGGATTTGCGGGACGCGCTGGAAAAGCTGAAGCTCAACGACGCTTCCTTTGTCTATGAGCCGGAAAGCTCCATCGCCCTGGGCTTTGGCTTCCGCTGCGGCTTTTTGGGGCTGCTGCACATGGAAATCATTCAGGAGCGGCTGGAGCGGGAGTACAATCTGGACCTGATCACCACCGCCCCCAATGTTGTCTACCGGGTCACCAAGAACAACGGTGAGGTGGTCATGGTGGCAAATCCCCTGGACTATCCCGACCCCATGGACATTCAGCTGGCGGAGGAGCCCTATGTGAAGCTGAATCTGATCGCGCCCCAGGAATATGTGGGCAGCATGATGGATTTGGCCCAGCAGCGCCGGGGCGATTTCAAGGACATGGTGTATCTGGATGCCAGCCGGGTGGAGCTGCACTATGAAATGCCCCTGAACGAAATCATTTACGACTTTTTCGATGCTCTCAAATCCCGCACCCGTGGCTACGGAAGTCTGGACTATGAGGTCATCGGCTACCGCCCCAGCAAGCTGGTGAAGCTGGACATTTTGCTCAACGGCGACATTGTGGACGCTTTGAGCTTCATTCTCTTTGCGGACAACGCCTATCCCCGGGCCCGGAAAATCTGCGAAAAGCTGAAGGAGAACATCCCCCGTGCCCAGTTTGAGATTCCCATTCAGGCGGCCATCGGCGGCAAAATCATCGCCCGGGAAACCATCAAGGCGGTGCGCAAGGATGTGCTGGCCAAGTGCTACGGCGGCGACATTACCCGAAAGAAGAAGCTGCTGGAAAAGCAGAAAGAGGGAAAAAAGCGGATGCGCACCTTCGGCACCGTATCCGTGCCCAGCGAGGCGTTCATGGCGGTGCTGAAACTGGACGACGAATAATCCCCAGGCCCCCAGAGGGGGATTTCCGGAGAGACGTTCGTACTTTTCTTGTTCCGCCAAGAAAAGTACCAAAAGAATGCGGCATAGGGGAGGCGCTACGAAAAAGCGCCCTCCCCTATGTACCTCTCCAGCCGCCAACCGTCCGACCCCAAAAAATGTTCCGATTTTTTGAGGTCTGCCAGGTGAAAACTTTCAGGTTTTTGAGCGGTAAGCGTTCAAAAATCGGAACATTTTTGGACGCTGGATGGGGATGCGGCGGGGGATTCCTAAGGGGCGCCTTTGCGAAGCGCCCCTTAGGCAGATTCTTTGGGTACTTTCTTGTCTGCACAAGAAAGTACCGCCCCCGGCAGGGCATTTCAAATTTCAAAGCGGTTGGAATTATGCCGCCGGGCGGCGGGGCGATAGAAACAAATCGACAAGCCCCACTTCTGGGGGCTTGGGTGGGCATTTTACACACGCGGGGGCGGGGGTTCCGTTCCAAAAAAATAAAATGGGAGGAAGTGCCTATGGATTGGGCGAAAATTTGGAATGATATGATATCCATGGAGCCAGGGCTGGCGGAAATCTGCCTGCGGCTGGCCTGCGCCATGCTGGTGGGCCTGGTCATCGGCACCGAGCGGGAATATACCCACCGGCCGGCGGGTATGCGCACCCACATTCTGGTGGCGCTGGGCGCCTGTGTGGTGGCCATCACCAGTGAGCTGCTGTTTCACCAGTACCGCCAGTACGGCGCTACCCCCGACCCTGCCCGGCTCAGCGCCCAGGTGATTACCGGCGTGGGCTTTTTGGGCGCTGGCACCATCATGCGGGAGGGTGCCATGGTCAAGGGGCTGACCACGGCGGCAAGCCTGTGGGCGGTGGCCTGTCTGGGCCTGGCGGCGGGCAGCGGCTATTATGCCCTGGCGCTGATGGGCATGGCCTTCATTTTCGTGACGCTGACGGTGTTTGAATTTATTCAGCACTGGCTCATGCGGCAAAACGCCACCCGGCAGACCTTCTGCCTGGAAACCAGGGATGTGTCCGTGACCATGAAAATGATTTACCGCTACGCCGAAGAATGCCGGGCGGTCATTGAAAATCTGGAGGTGGACAACCTGGAAAACGGCTTCCGCATCACCTTCCGGGTGGAAACCTTCGGCCGCCGGAGCAAGCGGCATTTTGAGGAATTTGTCAGCAAGCTGACAGCGGAGCAGTCTGTGGTGCATTTTCAGCAGACCACAGCGGTTTGAGAAAGGAAATGAAAAATGGAAAATTGTATTTTTTGCAAAATCATCGCAGGGGATATTCCTTCCAATAAGGTCTATGAGGACGAACTGGTGTATGCCTTCCGGGACATTGCCCCCATGGCACCCACCCACATTCTGGTGGTGCCCAAGGCGCACATCGGCTCCGTGGCGGAAATCACGGCGGAAAACAGCGCCGTGGTGGCCCATATTTTTGAGGTGATTGCCCGCATAGCCGCGGATGAAGGGCTGGAAACGGGCTACCGGGTGGTGAGCAACTGCGGCCCCGACGCGGGACAGACCGTACCCCACCTGCATTTCCACATTCTGGGCGGCCGGAAGCTGGAAACCCAGATGGCTTGACAAATACCGCCAAAGTGGTATAATGACACCGAATCGCAAAACGAATACTGTCTTCGGGGAGCCGACGCATCGGCTGAGAGTGGGGTAATGCCCCCAGACCCGTGAACCTGAAACGGTTAATACCGGCGTAGGAAAAGATGGTCTATGGGATAAACCTTATCGCATTGCACATCTTGGGCTGGATTTGCAATGCGATAATTTTATTTTTCGGAGGTTTTTCCCATGGCAAACAATGTAACAAAAAAGCACCTGCAAATTCGCTCCCTCACCGAGGGTGCCATCATGCTGGCGCTGGCGCTGGTGCTGAACTATCTGTCCGGCATCATCTTCGCCAGTATGCCCAACGGCGGCTCGGTGTCCCTGGCCATGTTTCCCATTATGTTCTATGCCCACCGCTGGGGCGTGGGCCGGGGCGTGCTGATGGGCTTTGCCTATGGCCTGCTGGATATGATTACCGAGGGCGGCTACGCCTGGGGCTGGCAGTCCATTTTGCTGGATTTCCTGGTGGCCTACTCCGCGCTGGGCATCGGCGGCCTGTTTAAGGGCAAGGACTGGGGCATTTTCCCCGGCATCGTGGTAGGCGGCCTGGGCCGTTTCCTGGTGCACCACATCAGCGGCATTACTTTGTATCGCATCGTCGAGCCCACCACCGTGGAGGGCCTGGAGAAGCTGGGTGCTTTCAACAACCCGCACCTGTACTCTCTGGTGTATAACGGTGCGTACATGCTGCCCAATATCCTCATTGCGCTGGTTATCGCGGGCGCGCTGTTCGTGCCCATGCGCAAGTATTTTGCCGGCAAAGACATTGCCGCCTGACAGATGAAGAATCCCACACCGAACGGTGTGGGATTTTTTTGATTCCGAAGTTACCGGTTATCCGCCTGCACTTCACACTCCGTAGGGGAGGGCCATGACCCTCCCGGGCATTTCCCTTGAAAATGCCATCTGCGAAGCGGATAAATTGGAGCTTGTCGAGCTGTTTGAAATAACAAATGTAGGGCGGGGTCTTATTAATTTATGTATGATTGCCCCCGGCAATCATGGATATGCCAATTCCCTGCGGGCGCACCGCCCCGCCGGCTTGTATCGTAATCAGCAGCCTCAGGCAAGGCAACAGACCCCCGTTGTCATCCTGAGCGGAGCGTCAGCGAAGTCGAAGGATCTCGTGGGGAAAGGTGAGATTCTTCGACTCGCCTTCGACTCGCTCTTAAATGACAAACTTTTTACCTCTGAGCGGCAAGGTCAAGACCTTGCCCTACATTTCGCTGTCCAAAACTACTCGATAAACCCCAATTTCCCATTTTTGAATTTTCCGGGAAATTTTGATTGTGGGGTAGCGGG
>JBGVGH010000007.1:0-7646 GCA_045121575.1 Faecousia sp. | reverse complement strand
GCGTGTTTTGCCGCGTCGGCAAGCATAAGCTGAAACTGTTCTCTGTTGTCGTTTCGCCCGGTCTGCGCGCGGTCGGCATAGACCTTTACAATGGTCAGCCCATGGGCAGCAGCGAAGCGTTCCGCTTCCGCAACCTGGCCTTCGATGGACTGCTCACCTTGTCTATGACTGGAAAAACGGGCATAAACAACAGCGTTCACACAGTTTCCTCCTTTGCTAGATCCAGATCCAGAGCCATTCTGACCATATTCTTGGATTTGATATCGGCCTGGTCGTAGGCTCGGGCAACTTCATAGGCATCTGTGGACACTTCTGCAGGTGCATAGTTTTCGATACCCAGCCAGACCTCCAAAGGCACATTCAGCGTGTCGGAAAGCTGCATTGCCAGATCCAGCGGGGCAACCTTCATCTGCCGGGTGATAATGGTCCGAACCTGCTTATCTGTCAGACCGGTTTTCTGCACCACACCGGGAATGTCCAGACCCATTTTGTCTGCGGTAACCTCAATGAAGATTTTGTAGAAAGGCTTCTCCTTCTTCTGTGCCCAGAACAGGGAGGATACGGCCTCAGCCTCCTCATCTCCCAATAGGTAATCTGCGGATACCTTCAACGCCTCCGCATATTTGCGTACCACTTCAATCCTGGGTGAACGATCCTCCCGTTCGTACCGGCTGAGGATCTGCTTGGAGGTGCCCAGCAATTTTGCAAATTCGTCTTGTGTCATGTTGCGCTCTTTACGAATATGGCGCAGCCGTTTTCCAAAAGTAGTATATTCCACTTCTACATCCTGCAGGCTTTCGGTGATCGCCTGCTCTTTTTCTTCCATACTCATAATACTGCAGCTCCTTCTTTGGTATTGGTATCCGTATTATAGCAGACTGAATCACCTTTTGCAAGCCACTTTGTTGAAACAACCAAACTTTGTGCAACATATCACCAAATGGTAGAAATATCATTGACAAATGAGTCTGGGGAAGGTAAAATTATAGCAGAATCAACCAAATGGTGATTACAGAAGCCTATTCAGGGAGAAAAACAGACCCTCAGGAGGTGATTCCCATGGGGAGTGCAGTGAAGATAAATCCCAATCTGATTCCCAGTATGGAGAAGCAGCTACTATGCGCCACATTCCTAGAGGCAGTCATCCGGTTCTACGAGAATCCGGACAATATGCGTGCCTTTGAAAGGTGGCGTGCAGAGAAAGGAGGAACCGCAGATGAATCAGAGAGAAGCTGATATGCTGAGAGAAAAGCATCCCAATTTTGTTCCGCTGAACGTGGCAGCCGATTATCTTGGTATGTCGCCCCGGAAGTTGTCTGAACTCATCGCCGCAGGCAGAAAACCCTATGCAGACCTTGGTGGCAACATCGGCACCAAGCAGAAGTACATCCGGGTCTATACCGCTAGGCTGATCGCCTATCTGAACGGTACGTTAGCCGGTATGTAAAGAAAGGGTGCGGACTTTCCTGTGGAGATAGAGAGAAACAATATCAGGTGATATGGGCAGCCGGAGCGCGAACCATATCACCTGTTTTTATTATGCGAGGAAGGAGGCAGCAAACATGAAATGTCTGAAGAAATTCGCCTGGGTCAAGCTGTCCAGATATGAGATTCCCTTACACGCCAAAGGCATTATGATCTACTTTTTGCGGCTGGCATCCCGTGCGGCATTCCGCAAGGGTACTGCCCGTTACTGCGGCCATATCAATGCTGTGGATGTCGGATCCTGGGTCGGTGGCATGGTAGGACTCAAGAGCATTCTGGAAGTAAAGAAACGCAGGGATGCGTTGGAAATCATGGACGAACTCCAGATGCTGGGCTATATCACCTACACTCTGGATTCGAGTACCAAGATCCTGACCTACAAGATCTCCGATTGGGTGCTCAAATGCTCCGGCAAGGCGTGCAAGGAAGGCGAAAATATTTACACAACGCCCGATTACGGGTTTCTTTGCATGCCCAGAAATATCACCGAGCGGTTGGTGGAAATGGGTCATAAGTTTGGCGAGGCAGATGCCTGGCTGGATCTGTGGTGCCATACTGTCTATCGGGACAAGGGCAATGCTTTCTCCTTCCTCGCCCCTGCCATCCAGTATGGCAAGTTCGGCTCTGTTCTGACTCTGGAAACCCTGGGCAAGCGCTGGAAGTGGGAGAAGACCAAGGTATGGCGCTTTTTTCAGTTCTACTGTGCCTACTTCCCCTTGCACCGGCTGCCCGGTTCCTTTGGTTGTGTGATCTATAACAGATGCTATCCCACCCAGGACGAGTGTGATGATCCCAGTGACGAGGAAGTAATACGTATTCTGGAGCTAATACGTATTAAGGCCCGTAATACGCATACCGAGGGCACCGACAACGAGCGGATCAACCGGTTCGTTGCCTGGAAGAGCCGTAAGGTGATCCGGGATTTGGAGGATGAATACACCAGGGAAGAGATTCAGGAAAAGAACAAAGAAAATTCGGATTTCTGGGGCGCGGAAAATTGCCGCGTTGCGGAAATCCCCCCTATAATACGCGCGTATTTTTCTCATGGTAGGAACTGTATGTATAGTAGGAATTGTATTTATGACTGCAGTAGTATAGATATAGGGGAATCGGAAAGTTGGAACTTTTTCGATATAGGGGCAGTGTGCCCATTTGATAGATTCGCTTTTTTCAATCTCGATACAAGCTAAGGAGGAAGCAATGAAACTGCATCAAAATCAACTGAATCTGATCCTGCACCTGATCAGACTGAATATTATGTCCTATGAGGACTGCCTCAAGTTCCTGGATACGGAAAACACTGGGGATATGATCGCCATGTCCTATGTGTTCCGTCCTCTGACCAAGAATGGCTATGTGGTCAAAGGCAAGGATGGGGTGGTTGCTGTCCTCCAGAAAGGCAGGGATCTGTTCCCGGAGGAAGGCCCGCTGATCTCTGTTGCCAGCAGAGGAAAGTCCCGCTTACGGGTGCTGCACGTGTCCAGGGTGTGCATGTGGATGGAGAAGAACGGTGTTCCTATCTCCGGAGCACTGCTGGATACGGAAGAACCCTACTTCATTCCCTCTGCCCGTTGGAGAGACATCGCAAAGGGAATTCTGTCCACAACCCGGTTTGCAGGCGTCCTGCTGGCTTACGGGAAGCGGTACGCGGTCTATGACATCGGAGACGGGACCATGGATTGGCAGCTCCGGGCAGAAAGTTCCCTGTTTTATTACAGATACGGATCCTTTAAAACCAAGGCAGATGGGATGATCCTGATCTGTGAGGATGGAAGAAAGCATGAGATTGCCCGACAGATCATCCGCCAAACAATGTGGGCCAGGAAGATGCTGTTGAAGGACAAGTATGCCGAAACCGATAAGCCTGTCAGGTATTCCAGATCCCCCATCAAGCTGCGGACCCAGTATGAGCGTGTCTATCTGACCACACCGGCCCTGCTGCCAATCAGTCTGGAGCGAATCTATGACGAAGAGTATTACATCGAAAATGGAGTGCGCGGAGCCGAACGCTTAAAGGAACGTAAGCTGGGCGATGTGGAAGTCTATCCCATAAGGTACTATCTGAATCCGGCCTTCGATATTCTGAAGCTGGTCCATTTTTTCGCCGAAGTAAAGGATGATCTGGATATGGCCCAGGATGGATATATCTCTCCCATTGAGTATTTTATGGTGGTGTATCCGGAGGACCTGGAGGTTGCCCAGATGTATCCGGATGTTAACGGAGCGAAAGGAGTGAATATCCGTGTTTATCGATCTGCATAAGACTCTGGAGAGAGTTGAGGAGAATCTGCCCAAGGATAGAAGGATTACCTTCGAGATGCTGGAAAAGGCCTACGAGCAGACGCTGTGGCTTCGCAGTCACATCCTTCGTGAGATGTACGATATGATTGATTTCGGCTCGGCATCCAAACGGATCATCGGGGAAGTGTCGGTCTCCCAGACTGATTTTGATAAGATGGTCTGCCTGGTGATACCGGAGCCGCTTCCGGGGCTGAAGGAGCTGACCGGTACCCTGGAAGAACACTGGACCCGGATGATTCACGAGGCCATCGCCCAGCAGGCAAAAATTGGAATTCCCTATTTCGAAAAAGCCCATGTTCATATCCGAATTACTGCACCCAGGGGAACCAATAACCGGAAGGTCTGGGATACCTCCAACCGGGCTATCAATGTGGTCATCAACAATCTGAAGGGGATCTTTTTCGATGACGATAACTTTGAGCATATGTCCTGCAGCATCGAAGCCAGCTGGGGCAAAATCGGTATGACAGAGATTCGGATCTGCGACCATGAGAATTTGAAAAAGTTGGGGATTTTTCGGTGAAGTCAGACCAAATCGCGAACATTTCCAGAGCGAAAAAAGACACAACTAAGGATGTGGAGCGACGGCATTACTCCAGCCCGAACGCAAAAATCCCCACAGTCAGCCCTCCGATAAGGATAGGAAAGACTGTGGGGATTTCTTATGCCGCATTCATTGTTTTGAAAATGACATGCAGCACTTTCCTGACGATGCATATATCAGCCGCCGAGGTTTTTCAGGAACTGATTCTTCTTTTCGGCGCCATATGCGGTATATGTACCGCTCTGAAGATTGCCGTAGGCTACACAGATGGCCTCGTCCCAGCTTTCTTTTTCGTGGTTAACGAGGATTGGGTAGTAATGTACACCGTTGCGTTCTGCTGCATCGCAATCGCCGGGCGCATCTCCCACCATCAGCACCTTTTGGGGATCGTAGCCGAATTTCAGCATAGCAGCAATGCAGGTAGCTTTCGAACCGACATCCTGCGCCAGCACAATATCGGTATGCTCTAAAAGGTCAAACTTGCCCCACTCCTCTTCCACCGCATCCCGATTGGCGGAGGAGACCATGGCAACATCCGCAAATGCGTGCGCAGCAGCCAGACCTTCCTTTGCACCGGTGTAGGGGATCTTCAGACTTTCGTCCAGTTCCACGATAGCAGCATTGACTGCTTTGGACCAGGAGAGTGCTTTCTGAAGAACCAGCTTTGCATCTCCCTGGGCAGCCTCAGCAGCCTTGGATACAGCGTCATTACTCAGCGCAGGAGCGGTATCTGCCCATTGGGCAAGCGCATCCACACCGGCAATTTTCTTATACTTTCCGTCGATTTCCTTCAGCGCCATAGCAAGGCCCTTGAAGCGGTTGATACCGCGGGTCATGGAGAACAGATTGATCACATTCCAGCGGTCCAGTATTTCTTCTTTCCATTCTTCCAGTCCCCATTCTGCAACCATACAGGGGCCAAAGCAGTGGAAATGCTTACAGTTCATGGTATCCATGACGCAACCGTCAGAGTCCACACAGATGAGGTATTCGTGCTTTCTTTCAAAGCCGTCAAAGATGGACATAGCTTTCTCTCCTCTCAAAATGTTATTAGGCATGCAGGGCAGTTCCGCTGTTTGCGAAGCTGCCCTGCTTTTATGTGTTACAAATTATACGCGGGTATCCCACATGCCGCAGAAGGAGTCAATGGGGTCAGTACCCTTGAAAGCATCGGGGCCTGCAACCAGTGCGTCCACCAGTGCGTCCATGGTGTCATCATTGGAGTCGTATGCGTTGATGTAGGTCCGCAGCTGAGGCGCATCAGCCAGCATACCGGGCAGGTTCACGGAAATGCCAACGACAGGCTGCTCGTGGACATACCAGGGAATTTCACCACCGCCCTTAGACACACCGAAGGCAGGATGACCGCCGCCCACGTTGAACAGGGAGATTACCAGATCCTGCTGAGAGGTGAAATCGGCGATGGCATTCTTACCGGCCAGGTACATATTGACAGATACCTTCTCACCGGCAGCAATCTGCTTCTGCAGCTTTGCCAGAGGAGATTCGTAAACAAAGGCATCAAAGCCCTTGGCCTGCAGCCGCTCACAGAGCTTCTCTGCAGGGGACTTCTTCTTGCCCGCACCCATATACATGGCAGCCAGAGCAGCCATGGGGCTGTCGGCACCCTTGATGGGTACAATCATGATCCGCTTGGTCTTATTGGGGTCCAGAGGCAGAACACCTTCATCCAGATACTTGACCAGAGTCAGAGAATCTTTGGAAATTTCGGCGGAGTAGGACTTGAACTCTGCGTTGTTCAGCGCAGCTGCCAGTTCTTCGTCAGTACCACACAGCTGATCGGCGGTCATCTTGTGCATACCCTTGGAAGCCTTCAGACCCAGAATTCTGGTCAGAGCCTCAACCATGCGCTCCTCGCTGATCACACCGGTCTTGTAAGCATTCAGCATGGTTGCGAAGTCCTCTTCGGGATCGTTGAAGAACAGGAACATATCGCAGCCGGCATTGATGGAGGCAGGCAGCATCTCGGCGCGCTTCATCTTGTTGGTCATACCCACCATGTGGGAAGCATCGGTAACAACCATGCCGTTGAAGCCCAGCTTGTCACGGAGCAGACCAATCATGATTTCGGGGCAAAGGGTTGCGGGGAGCATTTCGGCATCGGTGATACCGGGCTTGACCTCCCGCATGTAAGTGGGCATCATGATATGGCCGCCCATGACAGCTTCCATACCGCCGTCGATCATAGTCTTGTAAACATGACCGTAGGTAGCCATCCACTGCTCTTCGCCGAAGTCATTGATGTTATTGGACAGATGGGCATCCCGGTAGTCCTGGCCGTTGCCGGGGAAATGCTTGGCGCAGCAGAAAACACCCTCAGTTTCATGCAGGCCGTCCATATATGCCTTACCCATAGCAGCCACACGCTCGTGGTCATTGCCGAAGGCACGCTTGATGATTTCTTCACATTCCCAGTTGTAGGGGATGTCCACGATGGGGGCAAAAGCCATGTTGCAGCCGGTGGCCTTGATCTGTGCGCCGGAAACGCGGCCCATATCCTGAGCATATTCCAGCTTACCAGTAGCACCGACCTTGATACCGGCACCCACATGGGTACCGTCGGGGCAAATACCGTCACCGCCTGCTTCGGGGTTACAGGCGATCAGAACAGGAATCTTGGCATACTTCTGCAGCAGACGGTTCTGGTTCAGAATTCTCTGGCCGGGCATATTGTTGAAGCGGCAGCCGCCCAGATGGTATCTTTCCATCAGATCCTTCAGATAGTTTTCTTCCGGAGAGGTCGTCAGCTGCCAGAACAGCTGGCCCACCTTTTCTTCGTCAGTCATGGAGGCAATGGTATTTTCCACCCATGCAATGTCTTCGTCGGACAGATAGTAAGGTTTTGCTTTCAGGTTTACCATAGAAAAAACTCCTTTGAAATAAAGTCAGGGACCGCCCGTATGGGCGGCCCCTTTCAAAACGGTTGAATTAGGGTTTGCAATCAGACTTTCCGGGAATTCAGTTCCTCGGTCATCTGATTCAGAGTCTTCTTATCCAGATTGTAAATGAACTTGATGGCGATGAACTGGAGCGCAGCACCGATCAGATACATCACACCAACCAGGTAACGCATATTTGCAGCGACCTCGGGAGCCTGATCGGGGCCCAGAGCGGCAACATAGCCCAGTCCTGCAGCAACCAGCAGACCCAGGGAGGGGAACAGACCCTGGCCCAGCTTGCGGAAGAAGGAATGGATGGCATACAGCGTGCCCTCGTCACGGGTGCCGAACTTCCACTCGTTGTAGTCGATGGCATCTGCCATCATGGAGTAGCTGACGCACATATTCACGCCCAT
>JBGVGH010000006.1:0-2956 GCA_045121575.1 Faecousia sp. | reverse complement strand
AAACGTCAAGAAAAAAGTAGGCCAGTGCTTGAAAAAAATTAGACCACCTGCGCTTGAAAAAAACCAGGCCACATGGCCCAAAAACGCTTGAAAAAAACTATACCACTTGGTAACAAACGCTCGAAAAAAACTCGACCACCCGGGCTTTCGGAGCCCGGGTAACGCAGCATCAGTTTTGGCTCCATTTTATAAGGATCTTTCTGGATTGCTCCCAGATATCCTGTTCGGTCCATTCATGAGGTTCCGGCTCCTCGGCAAAGTTGCTCAGGATCTCAGCTTTGGCCTGCTCCGGATTGTGCACATTCCAGAACCAGTGAGCATACTTGGTGTCCAGGTCCTTTCTTGTAATCGTCATTTGCCTGCTTCCCCCTTTCTTCCTGAATTCAGAGAGAAGCGGCCGGCATCGGGGATATTCATGTCCAGAACATGGGATCGGTAGGTCAGCCTGTCAATCAGCGCCCTTACCATCATGTCATTCTCAAATAATTCTGTCCACCGGGAAAACTCCAGATTGGTGGACACAATGACGCTGGCCCGTTCGGATCGTTCCGAGATCACCTGAAACAGCAATTCTGATTTGGTACGGTTAAAGGTAAGGTAACTCAGCTCGTCCACAATCAGCAGCTCCACCTTGCTCAGGGCATTCAGCAGCTTATTGAGCCGCCGTTCATCCGCGGCCTCAGTCAATTCATTGGCCAGTCTGGCTGCAGAGTAGAATCGCACATGGTACCCAGCCCGGCAAGCTTCCATGCCCAGGGCAATGGAGAGGTGTGTCTTTCCCACACCGGGATTGCCCACCAGAACCAGATTTGACTTGCTTTTCACAAAGTCACAGCCTGCCAGCTGCCGCAGGAACGCGGCTTCCACATTGGGGCAGCGGTCGCAGTCAAATTCGTCCATGGTTTTTATGTACGGAAACTTTGCCTGCTTTATTCTGCGCTTCTGGGAACTGGACTGGCGTTCATTCAACTCCTGCTTCAGCAATTCCAGCAGAAATACATCATAACCGGCGGATGGATCCAGCTGTCGTTATATTTCCTCGTATTGGGCAAAGGTCGGCATTCTCAGCTGCTTTGCGTGGAGCCGGATCAGTTCTTTGGTGGTCGAGATCATACCGCATCCCTCCTTCCAAGCAACCGGTCATACTGGCTCAGATCCGTTCTGCATACGGGTATATCCTGCTTTTTGTCGGAATTTCCGGAGGGGATCGTATTCAATTCCAGCATAGCCTGATTGTAATCGCCGCAGGCTGCAACAATCTGCATGACCCTTTCCGGACAAACAAGATAGCTTCTGAGGATATTTACAACCTGTTTTGGGTCATCCAGCTTCTCCAGAAAACGAAGCAACTGTGCCGGAACCGTATTGCGTACCGGCTTTGCGTTCCATACACTTCTTGGCCTGCGGGAGATGAGTTCTATATAGTGTTCCAGCCGGTAGGAGGTATGTCCCTTGCCAAAGACCCGCTCATAGCTGGCGACATTCTTGTTTTCATACCAGATCTCAACAGCCAGGCCAAAGCCCTTGACCGTGACCGTCCTGCCGGCCAGATGATAGGGAACGGAGTAAAGATTGGAGTCGAACCGAACCAGAGAAAAGTCACTGACCGTTGCCCGGTGGGTGCGGCTGGTATCGTAGCGGTAGGGCGGCAGAGAGATAAATGCCGCTTTGGAAGCTGCCAGCATCTGTGCCACAGGAAATTCCCGGTCCCGGATCTTGTGGGTATCGTTATAGGCTTGACACTCCTGCACTAGATAGTGATTCAGTCCCGTCAGGGACTCTACCTTGGGTACCGGAACCAGAAAGTTATTCCGGGCATATTCCACCAGATTCTCCACCAGCCCCTTCTCATGCCCCTCGGAGGGGTTACAGAAGTCGGTGCGGAAGGCATAGTGAGCAGCCAGCTCCGCATAGCGGTCCTGGGTCTTCGCGTACTTGCCGAAGCCTTCCTTGACGCCCACCTTGGCATTGTCAAAGATGATCCGCCGGGGCGCGCCGCCAAAGAATTCCAGACCGGTCTGGATTCCCTCCAGGAAGGATTCTTCGTTCTGCCGCATGAAGGCCATGACGAACATAGCGCCGGAGGAGCATTCACGCATACAGAAATAATTGATATCCAGACGGTCACCGCTGATATAAGTCTTGGCGCAGCCCCAGTCAATCTGCATCGCCTCACCGGGGTCAAAAGCCAGGGGAATGAATACCGGCTTCTGCTTCGCCCGCTTTTTCGCTACAGCGGTACGGATCGTAGATTCCCCGATCTCAATGCCAAGTTCCTTCTGGATCCGGTCATGGATGCGCTTTGCGGTGTGCTTTTGCTTGCTTAAGTTTTCCCGTTCATCCTCTGCAAGGCAGTCGTCGATGAAGCGGCCCACCTCGTCTGAGATAACACTCCTGCGCCCGCTGCCGGGCTTGCGATCCCACGGGACGGAATTGCCCTCAATGTACTTACGGACCGTGTCCCGGGAGCATTTAAGCTCCTTGGCAATCCACCGGATACTCCGGTGTTCCTGCTCGTAGTACATGCGGATCTGTTGATACTGATTCACTTGTATTGCCACCTTTCATTGGAGCCTCCTTTGTTACTTTTTGTGATGACACAATTGTAACGCAGAAGACAATATTTTCGACTCAAGTGGCCTACTTTTTTTCGAGCGTTTTGAGCTTTAGTGGACTACTTTTATTTTAGCGTTTGCAGTTTCTGCCATGATAGCACATAGGAAATCTATTTTCAATGCACCGCAGAAGTTGGGGATTGCTTTTTTCCGGTTTTTGTGTATAATATTACTTGCTGATTCCATTTCATATCCGGGTATAGCCCCGTTGGTAGGGCGCCACATTTGGGAGCTGGAACACCAAAACGGTTCGACCGCTCCAAATGTTGCATACTCGCTGTTCTCTTCGCAAATCCCCCTGATTACTTCCGTTGAAAGTTGGGCGAAACTGTGGTACAATT
>JBGVGH010000005.1:0-6545 GCA_045121575.1 Faecousia sp. | reverse complement strand
CGATGACGCCCACATTCCGGGGGTGCATGAAGTGGTCCATTACCTTTTCACTGTACAAAGCCATTGTTTTTACGCTCCTTATTATTTGAAATAGTAGGGTGGGGTCTTGACCCCACCGCTTCGGTCAAAGAAAGTTTGCAGGTTTGGGCGGCGGAGTCAAGACTCCGCCCTACATAAAAATGGAATTTCTTACAGAATATACTGCCGTTTGCCGGTTTGCAGGTCGCGCCACACGGGGCTGATGGAGCGCAGGTAGGCCACTACCTCCGGAACCACCTGCAGAATGTGGTCCATTTCCTCCATGGTGTTATACTCACTCAGGCTCAGACGCAGGGAGCCGTGGGCCACATCGTGGACCCGGCCGATGGCCAGCAGCACATGGCTGGGGTCCAGAGAGCCGGAGGTACAGGCAGAGCCGGAGGACGCCTGCACGCCCTTCATATCCAGAAGCAGCAGCAGGCTCTCGCCCTCGATGCCCTCGAAGCAGAAGCTGACATTGCCGGGTAGCCGGTGGTTCTGGTCGCCGTTGATGGCGCTGTGGGGAATCTGGGAGAGGCCGGCAATCAGCTTATCCCGCATGGCGCTGACCTTGGCGGCATTTTCTTCCAGGTGGGCCACCGCTTCTTCCAGAGCGGCGGTCATGCCGCAGATGCCGGCCAGGTTTTCCGTGCCGGCCCGCTTGCCCCGCTCCTGAGCGCCGCCGTCAATCACATTGATGACGGGCAGACCCCGGCGGACATACAGCGCGCCCACGCCCTTGGGGCCGTGGAACTTGTGGGCAGACAGGCTGAGCATATCGATTTGCTCGGCCTTCACATCGATGGGGACATGGCCCACAGCCTGCACCGCGTCGGTGTGGAAGGGGACACCGGCCTGGCGGCAGATGGCGCCGATTTCCGCAATGGGAAGCACGGAGCCAATCTCGTTGTTGGCATACATGGTGGTGACCAGGCAGGTGTCGGGGCGGATGGCTTCCCGCACCTGCTGGGCGGTGATGTTGTGGTTGGTTTTCACATCCAGATAGGTGACTTCAAAGCCCTCTTTCTCCAGCTTGTTCAGCACATGCAGCACGGCATGATGCTCGAAGGCGGTGGAGATGATGTGCTTTTTGCCCTTGCGGGCGCCAAAATAGGCGGCGGACAAAATGGCTTGATTATCAGCCTCGCTGCCGCCGGAGGTGAAGATAATTTCCCGGGGCTCACAGCCAATGCACTTGGCGACCCGGGCGCGGCAGTCCTCCAGCACTTCCTTGGCCTGCTGGCCCACGGAGTGCAGACTGGAGGGATTGCCGTAAATCTCCCGATAGCAGGGGAGCATGGCGTCAACAGCCGTCTGGCTCATTTGGGTTGTGGCGGCGTTATCGGCGTAAACATTCATAGTTGTATCCTCCAAAAGGGTTAACCTACTTATTTTCTAGGTAAATATAGCACCATTTACCTACTTTGTCAATGGGTAAATCGGGCGGAGGGTGACAATGTTACAAATGGAAGAAAAACCCAGATTTTTCGTCTTTTGCTGGGGTTATGATGGGGCGGTTTATGGCATATTAAGAAAGCAAACTGAAAAAAGGGGGACGGAAGCGATGAAAAAAATAACAGGCGGCCTGCTGGCAGTGCTGCTTTTGGTAACAATGCTGCCGGTGCGGGCGCTGGGGGCGGAATATCTCATCCCGGTGGGGCAGGTGGTTGGACTGGAGCTGGCGGACGACACGGTGACGGTGGCGGCCTTTGATGAAGAACTGGGGGCGCAGACCCGGCAGGCGGGGCTGTGCGTGGGGGACCGGATTATGGACATTGACGGGCGGCCTGTCCATTGTGCCGAGGATGTGCGTCTGGCGCTGCACTGCTCCAAGGGGCTGGTGGCGGTGCGGGTGCAGCGGCAGGGGAAGGAAGAACTGCTGCGGCTGTCGCCGGCTATCACGGCGGAGGGGCCGAAGTTGGGGGTCTTTCTCAAGCAGGGGGTGACGGGCATCGGCACCGTTACCTATTATGACCCCCAGAGCGGGGAATTTGCCGCCCTGGGACACGGGGTGAACACCCCGGAGGGACAATTGGTGCAGATGCGGGACGGAAAGGCCTACAAGGCCCGGGTCATGGCGGTGACGAAGGGCCAGGTGGGAAAGCCGGGGCAGCTTCAGGGCGCGGTGACGGCCCGGGAGGTGGTGGGCGCCCTGCGGGACAACACGCCCCAGGGGGTTTTCGGAAAAGCCACCCAGGGCTGGCCCGGCCAGACGGTGGAGGTGGGGAGCGCCGCCGATGTGCGCCCCGGGCAGGCGACCATCCGCTCCACGGTGGAGGGCAATACGGTTCGGGAGTATTCTGTGGAAATTCTGAAGATTTATCCGAAGGGCCGCTCCTCCGGGCGGAACATGATGATTCGCATCACCGACCCGGCGCTGCTGCAGGCCACCGGGGGCATCGTGCAGGGAATGAGCGGCAGTCCCATTTTGCAGGATGGGAAAATCATCGGGGCCGTCACCCATGTCCTCGTCAATGACCCCACCATGGGATATGGAATCTTTATTGAAAATATGCTGGATGCGGCATCGTAGAAAAGGCTCCCCTTGGCGACCAAGGGGAGCGACTTTATTGTCTTATTCATTTTCTGTGCGAAGGGTAAACGCATCAGGAAGATTGAAAATATCCTTTTTCAAGAACAGCGGATAAAAATACTCATCTTTCAATCTTTCAAACGCTAACCACTCAAAGGTATGCGTACGATGACCTTCCTTGGCTGTGAATTTTTCTCCCTTTGACAGTAAATCTGTCTCAGAAACATCCATTAAGAAATAGATACATAGTTCGTGATAATTTAGGTTATCTACATCTTCTGTAAAGAATGCTTGATTTAGCCACAATGGGCGAATGATCCGTGGAGTTACGCTAAGTTCTTCTTTAATTTCTCTAATTACAGCGGCTTCTGCGGTTTCTCCCAGTTTAACTCTTCCACCAGGTAAATAATAATAAGGCGACCTCTCATCGTGCATTGCCAATATTTTATCATCGCAAATCATCACAGCACACACTCTGTAATTAAACTTTTCGTTGCCTGACTTGAAAGTAATATCCATTTTATTTACACCTCCACAAATTATTATCTATTACTGTATAATTATAGCATACGCACACAAGATTTTATAGTAGATATTGCCACAAAAACTGTTGTCCCTAATGCCAATCACTCCTGTCGGGCAGCCCTATTTTGCAGGATGGAAAAATTGTGGGAGCGGTCACTCATGTCCTCGTCAATGACCCGACCATGGGGTATGGGATTTTTATTGAAAATATGCTGGATGCGGCGGGATAAAACCGTAGGGACAGGCGTCCCCAACACCGGCTTCCTGCGATGGGACAGTCGAGGATGCCTGTCCCATCGAAAAAAACGAAGCCCACACCGGAAACGGCGTGGGCTTCTACCTGCTTTAGACTTATCGCCTGATCAATATTCCCTTCATAAATTTTGATTCATTATGAAACCGATAGATGATTTCTTTTTCTTCTTCTGTGCATCCGATCAGTATTTTGATTTCAGAGTCTTTTTTCATCAAGTCAACAATGCACATGATTGCATCAATTTCTTTACCGCTGCTGGTTCCAATCCAAACATCAATTCCATCGCCATCCATAGAAGATGTGTTTTCTAAATATCCATAATCGACTTCGTAAACAACATTTGAAAACCGAGGATGGTGACTACCTTTGGGACGGTCTATGTTTATTTTGCTGTTTACCACCAATTCCTCTAATGCGTTCCAAAAAGCATGATCAGTAATCACTGTTTTTATCCTCCAATGTCACCTTTTTGTGCTATTGTAGCAAAGATTTGCGTACTTGCATAGTGGCAAGATATATTTATCAAAAAATATTGCCCCTAATGCCAATCACTCCTGAGCGGCAGCCCCATTTTGCAGAATGGGAAAATCGTGGGAGCGGTCACTCATGTGCTGGTCAATGACCCGACGACGGGATATGGGATTTTTATTGAAAATATGCTGGACGCGGCTTCTTAACAACAAGATTGATGTGAATTCCCCGGGTGGTGATTTATAGAACAATGTTTCCTCTACTCGAACGCATAATCCCAAACCGAATGACTTACGAAGAAAAAGCGTGGGCAATACCCACGCTTTTCACTATACAAAACAGGATCTATTTGATAGAATGACTCTAGTTAATAAAGAGGTGAGCATAATGAATAAGAACAAACAAACAGAAGCACAAAGAAAATACAAAAAATTTAATAAGGCGAGTAAGAACATTACCGCATGTATTCTGCTTATCGGTTTTATTGCTTTGACGGGCTTTCTTGTTTCCATAAAATATATTGAAAATAATCTGATTCCTGTTCTCGTTTCCGCGGGTCTCCTCGTACTCTGGTTTATTGCGTTATGTGCCGTGGCCAGCAAATTAAATAGCAAGCGGCTCGTACTTTACAATGCAGCGTACGGAAAAGAAGATGTTATCCATACCGGTCTGTTTGGTGAAATCTGGGAAGAGTTTGAATGGAATCAGTTCGAAGGCTTAACGGATGGTAAAGTAGTATTCGCAGAAACACATAATAACACCATCGAATTGGAGATCATACGCCGCAAACACGAGTTCAATGTCACCATCGATAAAGATGCTATTTATATGGTGATGGATGACGAAACAGAAACTCCCCTGGAGAAAGAAATCCCCTTGTCAGAATTGTCCGAAGTCGGACAGGCATTTACCGCCATCCGGGAATTTGTCGAAAGTGTGTAGGTATCATCGAATCACACATGTGCTGGTCAATGACCCCACCATGGGGTATGGAATTTTTATTGAAAATATGCTGGACGCGGCGGGATAGCGACAAAGCCCACACCGATTTTTTGTCGGTGTGGGCTTTTATGATAAAAAATGCGGATTATCTTTTCTTATAGAGAACCAATTCGGGATTCTCTCCATTTTCTTCATAGGTACAGATGAGGATAAAGTCCATGTTTGCGGCAATGCCGAAGCATCTGCCATCACCGAAGTTGCATTCCAGCTGATTGCCAAGGTAGGTGGCATTATCGTCCAGATACTTGACAGTTTTTCCGTTAGGAAGTTTGTATTCAAGATTAATATAGCTTCCTACAAGTGCGTTGAGCTTTGTTACCTGCGGCATGCCTTCAATATTCAGGGCGTTGATTTCTTCAATCAAAGCTTTCTTGAATTCTTCAAAAGCGCCGTTTCCACCGAGTTCTTCGTATCGTCTCCAGTAATCAAGCCTGGGCAGCGCCGCTTTCAAATAGGAACGAACCTCTGCTTCTGGGTGTTCTTCGCTGACCATGTTCTTCACGCACACATCAATCAAATCATCCATATCGCTGTACATATATTCTCCGTCGGCATAGCACCACTTACAGTAATGCTCATTCAAAGCACCGTCTTTTTCCTTGCTTATAATAGCATCCTCAAGAGGCATTCCACAGCACTGGCAGATCAGCTCTCTCGGAGAACCGAGGAGCGTGTTGATTGAAACATCAAACAGCTTTGAAAGCAGTTTCAAGGTTTCCGTATTCGGAACGGTTTCGCCATTTTCCCAACGCGATACCGCTTGACGGGTAACAAATACTTTTTCTGCAAGGGCATCCTGGGATAATCCGGATTTGTTTCTTAACTCCAGTATAATATCTTTTGTTTCCATATGGTTTTCCACCTCCACATACATGATACACCAAAAAAACAAATATGAAAAGCAACTCGCTGTTTCCTATTGCAGAATAGTTCCACATAATTTTTATGGCGGGCATATTCCACCTGAAAAATGTTGCCCCGAATGGCAATTACCTGTGAACGGCGGGATAAGTCCCTACGCAAAAAACGAAGCCCACACCGGAAACGGTGCCGGGATTTGTCAATCTTCACAATCCAAATAAAATATAATATCTCGTTTTCCTTCCTGGGGCGTACCTTTATAAACCTCGGTGTCCAATCCTCCAATACGAAAACCGGAATGAACATAAAACAGGCAGGCAGAAAGATTATTATCCTGTCCCTGTGTATATATGCCCCGATACCCCTGTTGCGCTGCGATTTGTTTTCCCTTTTCGATGAGTTTTTTTGCAACACCTGTTCGGCGGTACTCTGTACACACCTTCAAATCGTATAGATACAGATACTTAAAGAAAGATTTCTGAAATATTGCAAGTCCCACACACTTTTCATCTTCGTATGCGCCAACAAAAAAACTGTTTTCACACATCGTATCATAGTCATAGTTTTCATCAGGAAAGCACATTTCGGATACTTCGGCTGGGCTACGCTTTTCAATGGAATAACTCCATTTATCATCTATATATCGTGGTATCATGCGCCCCCAAAGGGTAAATGGTTCATTTTTTAAATGAATATCTTTCTCGTTTGCAATCATTCTGATATCCATAAGAAATTTCCTTTGGAAATTGCAAGTGCAAGTTGGACACCCGCATGAATAAAAATTGTTCGGCGTAAGCCGGACTTGACTGCCATACAGCGAGCACGGCTGGCGCTGTCAAGGATGCCGCAGGCAAGGCGTAGCCGGTGCCTTGACAGGGT
>JBGVGH010000004.1:0-16320 GCA_045121575.1 Faecousia sp. | reverse complement strand
AAGGGGCATTTCTCCACAGAAAAAGGGGGATTTTCACAGGATTTCACAGCTTTCAACAAAAACGAAAAAGTCTGTGGAAAACTTTTGCGGAAAAATTGCAATAAAAAACCGGAGCCGCCCCCGTGGGGTCGACTCCGGTTTTTTGCTGTTTTCAATCAGAAGCAGCCCTGCTCCATCATGGCAGTGGCAATTTTTTTGAATCCGGCGATATTGGCACCAGCCACCAGGTCATAGCCCAGGCCATACTCCGCCGCGGCCTCCACAGACATCTGGTGAATGGTCTGCATGGTGAGCCGTAGCCTTTCGTCCACTTCCTCCGCCGTCCAGTCCAGGCGCTCCGCATTCTGGCTCATTTCCAGGCCGGAAACCGCCACGCCGCCGGCGTTGACCGCCTTGGACGGGGCGACAATCATGTGCTTCTGGGCCCGCAGCAGCGCCAGCGCCTCATTGGTGGTGGGCATATTGGCCACCTCAATATAATATTTCACCCCGGAGGCGGCGATGCGCCGGGCCGATTCCAGCGCCACATCGTTCTGGGTAGCGGCGGGCATATAAATGTCCACATCCCGTACGCCCCAGCACTTCTCCCCCGGCACAAATTCCACGCCGAAGCGGTCAGCGTAGGGCTTGCAGTGCATGGGGTCTTTGGCCCGCATTTCCAGAATGAAGTCCAGCTTCTCCCCGGTCACGCCGTCGGGGTCGTGAATATAGCCGTCAGGCCCGGCAAAATAGGTGACTTTTGCCCCCAGCTGGGCCGCTTTTTTCATAATGCCCCAGCCCACATTGCCGTAGCCGGAGATGGCGATGCGCTTTCCCTGGATGGTATCGTTCTCGTGGCGCAGCACCTCCTGCAGATAGTAAACCGCGCCGTAGCCGGTGGCCTCGGGCCGAATCAGGGAGCCGCCGTAGCTTCTCCCCTTGCCGGTAAGCACGCCGTTTTCCCACACACCCTTGAGCCGGCGGTACTGGCCGAACAGGTAGCCGATTTCCCGGCCGCCCACGCCCATATCGCCCGCCGGAACATCGCAATCCGGGCCGATGTAGCGGTAAAGCGCCGTCATGTAGCTCTGGCAGAAGCGCATCACCTCCGCATCCGACTTTCCGGCGGGGTCAAAATCGGAGCCGCCCTTGCCGCCGCCCATGGGAAGGCCGGTGAGGGCATTTTTGAAGGTCTGCTCAAAACCCAGAAATTTCATCACAGAAGCGTTCACATTGGGCTGGAACCGCAGGCCGCCCTTGTAGGGGCCGATGGCACCGTTGAACTGCACCCGGTAGCCGATATTGGTGTGCCACTGACCGCCGTCATCGCACCACACCACCCGGAAGGTAAACATCCGCTCCGGCTCCACCATCCGGGTCAGCAGGTCGGCCTTTTCATACTCCGGATGGGCATCCACAACCGGGGAAACAGCGGAAAAAACTTCTTCAACAGTCTGGCAAAATTCAGGCTCGTCGGCATGCTTTTTCTTGACATAGTCGATGACGCGCGCAACATAAGCGTTCATTTAACACAGTCTCCTTTATGAAGTTCGTCATATCATTGGGGCGGTGTACGCCCTCTATAAACATTATAGCAGTCCCTCCCATTTTTGACAATATGCGCAAACTTGCCGATAATTCCGTTTTTTCTTATGCACAATGTACAGTCATCTGCTTTTTCTTTAAGAAAATACGAAAACAGCCAAAAATAGTCCTCGTATTGCAGACATTCATCCCTTCTTCAGAGTCAAAACTCCCTAAAAATAACAATTGCCAAACGCTCTCGTTTATTGTATAATAATCTACTAAGCAACAAAAACAATCCATTGTGAGGTGAAATCATGCCCAATTATGAAGCGCTGTCCGAATCCCTGTCCAGACAAATCTCTCTGGAACAGCAGCAGGGCACTTTCGTCCCCCGGGGCTTTGATGACCAATACATTCTCCGCCGGAATCCGGCAGAAACCATCCCCACGGTCTGGCGTCCTGCGCTGGTGCAGGACATCGACAAAATTCTGCACTGCCCCTATTACAACCGCTACACGGACAAGACCCAGGTCTTTTCCCTGATGAAAAATGACGACATCACCCGCCGCAGCCTTCATGTGCAGCTGGTTTCC
The DNA here is from genome assembly GCA_045121575.1 of Faecousia sp. GTDB lineage: Bacteria > Bacillota > Clostridia > Oscillospirales > Oscillospiraceae > Faecousia. Next base: position 14,221 of record JBGVGH010000004.1, on the reverse strand, counting down.
CGCATTGCCCGCACCATCGGCCGGGCGCTGAACCTGAACCTGGATTTGATTGAGGCCATCGCTCTGGGGCATGACATCGGCCACACCCCCTTTGCCCACGCCGGAGAAATCTATCTGGACGAGCTGTACTATCAGCACGCCGGGCGGCATTTCAGCCACAACATCCACTCCGTCCGGGTTCTGGACGGCATTTTCCCCCTGAACATCAGCCTGCAGACCCTGGCAGGCATTGCCGGGCACAACGGCGAAATTGAGCTGGAGGAATACTGGCCCACCCCCATTGACAGCTTTGAGGAATTTGACCGGCAGATTGAGCAGTGTTATGTAGACCGGAAGTACGCCAACCTGATTCAGCCCACCACTTTGGAGGGCAATGTGGTGCGGATTTCCGACATCATCGCCTATCTCGGCAAGGACAGGCAGGACGCGGTGCGCATCAATCTGGTAAAGCCGGACGCTTTCCACGACGATGCCATCGGTTCGGTCAACGGGGAAATCATCAACAATCTGGTGGTCAATCTCATTGAAAACAGCTACGGCAAGCCCTACATCAAGCTGGACAAGGCCCATTTCGACGCGCTGAAAGAGGCCAAGCGGGACAATTACACCACCATTTATGAAAATGCCGCCTGCCGCGCCGACCTGAACACCACCCTGAAGCCCATGATGGCGGATATTTACGACCAGCTTCTGGAGGATTTGCGCCTGCAAAAGCACAATTCCCCCGTTTTCACCCACCATATTGATTATGTCAATCAAATGCATCCCCACCGTGCCGTCCCCTATGGGCTGGAATCCCCCGACCAGATTGTGGTGGACTACATTGCCAGCATGACCGACGACTATTTCATCGACCTGCACCGCTACCTGTTCCCCAACAGTCCGCTGCGGGTGGAATACCGGGGCTATTTTGACACAGAGGAAAGGAAAAACCATGTTTGAGAAGATTTTAGAGCAAATCAAAGCCTATGACACCATCATCCTCCACCGGCACACCAACCCGGACGGAGATGCCATCGGCGCCCAGGTGGGTCTGAAGCACATTTTGATGCACAATTTCCCCGAAAAGCGGATTTACGCCGTGGGTGACCCGGCGGGACATTACAGCTTCATGGACGACAGCGTGATGGACGAAATCGACGACAGCGTGTACGAAAACGCCCTGGCCATCATTCTGGATTTGTCCGCCCGGAAGCTCATCAGCGACAACCGCTACACCCTGGCCGCCAAAACCGTCCGCCTTGACCACCATATTTTCTGCGAGGAAATCGCGGATTTGGAGCTGGTGGACACCTCCTTTGAAAGCTGCTGCGGCCTGATTGCCGCCTTTGCCAAAGAATGCGGGCTGGAGCTGACTCCCACCGCCGCCAAAAGCCTTTACACCGGCATGGTCACCGACTCCGGCCGCTTCCGCTACGACTCCACCACCGCCCAGACCCACTATCTGGCGGCTTTTCTGATGGAGCAGAAGTTCGACACCAACGAAATTTACCGCAACCTCTACGCCGATGACTTTTCCCGCATCCAGCTCAAGGCGAAATTCATCCTGAAAATTCGCTTCTCCCCCCAAAATGTGGCCTATATCTACACCACCCGGGAGGAATTGGAAGCCCTGGGGGTGGACACCTTCACCGTTTCCCGGGGCATGGTTGGCACCATGAGCGACATCCGGGGCGTGGACATCTGGGTAAACTTCACCGAAACGGACAGCGGCGTTCTGTGCGAGCTGCGCTCCTCCCGGTACAACATCAATCCCATTGCCGTGAAATACGGCGGCGGCGGCCATGCCAAGGCCAGCGGCGCCACTGTGAAAAATAAAGAGGAAGCCATGTCCATGCTGCAGGATTTGGAACTTCTGTTAGGAGAATAATCGATGAGCAAAGAAAAAATGCAGGTAATCCTGAACAAAATCAAAGAATACGACACCATCATTCTTTTCCGCCATTACCGGCCCGACGGCGATGCCAAAGGCTCCTCCATGGGCCTGCGGGGCATTCTGCGCCTCTCGTTTCCGGAAAAGCACATCTACCTCATCCACGATGACCACACCGACTATCTGGACTTCATGGGCCCGGAGGACCCGGAGGTGGCGGACGAGGTTTATCGCTCTGCCCTGGGCATTGTGCTGGACACCGGCAACACCGACCGGATTTACAACAAAAAGTACGCCCTCTGCAAAGAGCTGATTAAAATTGACCACCATATCGAAACCGAGCCCTACGGCGACTACCGCTGGGTGGAGGAGGGCCGCTCCTCCGTGTGCGAGATGATTGCCCACTTTTACGCCACCTTCCGGGACGAGCTGAAAATCGATTCTGCCGCCGCCACCTACCTCTACACCGGCATGGTCACCGACTCCGGCCGGTTCCAGTTCGACTCCGTCACCGGCGACACCCTGCGCTGCGCCGCGGTGCTGCTGGACCAGGGCATCGACACGGATTTGCTGTTTGCCCGGCTGAATCTCCGGGATTTTGAGGAACTGAAGTTCAAATCCTATGTCTATGACAATATGCGCATCACGGAAAACGGCGTAGCCTATGTCTACATTGACCGGGAAACCCAGGACAAATACGGTCTGACCGCGGAAGCGGCCAGCAGCAGCGTGGGAATGCTGGACTCCATCAAGGGCTGCCTGTGCTGGATTGCCTTCATTGAGAACCGGGACGATGACCACATCCGCGTCCGGCTCCGCTCCCGGTTTATGACCATCAACACCCTGGCAGAAAAGTACCGGGGCGGCGGTCACGCCAAGGCCAGCGGTGCCACCCTCCACGCCAAAGAGGAAATGATTCCCCTGCTGGCGGAGGCTGACGCCATGATTAAATCTTACAAGGAAACCCACGAGGATTGGCTATGAGAATTCTGATTACCAACGACGACGGCATTCAGGCCGCCGGGCTGCTGCCCTTTGCCCAATGGGCCCAGAAGCTGGGTCAGGTGACGGTGGTCGCCCCCAAATTTGAGCAGAGCGGCAAGAGCCACGGCATTGAAATTCACAAGGCTTTTGAGGTAAAAAAGGTGGATTTTGCCCCCGGCATCGACGCATACGCCCTGGATTCCACCCCCGCCGATTGCATCCGCTGGGCGGTTCTGGGCCAGCATTGGCAGTTTGACCTGGTGATTTCCGGCATCAACCGGGGGCTGAATATTGGCCGTGACATCATCTACTCCGGCACGGTGGGCGCCATTTTCGAGGCCAACGCCCTGGGCCTGCCCGCCATCGCCTTCTCCACCACCCCCTCTTATTACCTGGAGGCTGCAAAGCACCTGGACGATATTTACGACTTCATCCTCCGCAACCGCCTGCTGGAAAAGTGCAGCCTGTACAACATCAACATCCCCGACCATGCGGCGGGCTTCCGCATCACCCGCCAGGGCGGACCCTATTTCTCCGACGATTTTCAGCCCCTGGAAAACGATATGCACCTGCCCTGCGGCAAGGATGTATTCGCCCCCAGCGGCCACTATGATTTCGACACCGACGCAGTGCTGGTGGGGCACCTGATTTCCATCACGCCCCTGACCATCGACCGCACCGACTGGGCGGTGTATGACGCGCTGAAAGAACTGAACAGCTGACCATCTTGCAAAAAGGGACTGCTGCAAAATACTGCGGCAGTCCCTTTCCTTTTGATTCACAAGGATATATGAGAAAGGGCCGCACCCAAACAGGTGCGGCCCAATCTACTGTTTGGAATTACTTCACAATGTAGAAAGAAAGCTCGAACAGGTCACTCAGATTGCTGGTCTTGTAGCTGCTCCAGTTGTTCTTTTCGGCATACCACTCAATGAAGTTACCCCGGACAACATTCTCCAGATAGAAAACATCCGTGGTACCCTCTTTCACGGTCAGATTCCACTTATCGTTCACTTCACCCAGATTCATGCTGCTGTAGCTATCAGCAAGGCCCAGGTTCTTGCCATCATAGGCAAAGCTGTAAGTACCATCCGCGTTGACGATGACAGTGAACACCTCAGTCGCACCAAATCCAGTCAGGACACCGTCCTTCATGGTCACATCCACACCGACATTGTAGTAGCCGGTCTTCTCCGTGGACAGTGCCTTGCCATAAGCGGCTACATAAATGACAACCTTGTCGCCATTTTTCAGCTCAAATGCTTCAGGCTCAACAGGCTCAGTAGGCTCCGTGGGCTCGGTGGGAACGGTAGGCAGGGTGGGCTCGGTGGGGTCCACGCTGGCGGGAACCCGCTTGCTCAGCTTGCAGCCGGAATCGAATTCCACGGTGCCGGAGATGTTCTTCAGAATACCGGTGACGGTAATGGTGTCGCCCACCACCAGAGCGCTGGCATCGTCGCCCTTCAGGCAGAAGCACTCAATGGTCTTGCCCTCCACCTCGATGATGACGGTGATGTTCTTGTAGTCATCGCTCCAGGCGGTCTTGACTTCGGTAATCACGCCGGTCAGGGTAGCCTCGGCAGGAGCGGCTTCGCCGTCCTTCAGGCCGTAAGCATAGGCCACGATTTCAGCAGCGGTCATGGTGGAGAAATCCACAACTTCCTCTTCAAAGGCAGGCTGCAGATCCATGAAGCCTTCCACGGTGTACAGGCCGGCGGGGAACTGGGAATCACCAATCTTAGACACATCTGCGATGTAGGAAACATCGGAAGCGCTGAAGGTGCTGAAGGTGTTGTAGCAGCCCAGGTACCAGGTAGCCTCGTTGACGGTCATGGTAAAGGTCTTGCGCTCGGCATCCCAAGTCCACACATTGGAAGGCTCGGTGGTCACAGTTGCCTTGACCTTGCCGTCGCCGTTGCCACGGTCAATGATTTCGATGTAGTTCTTCTCTTCGCCCTTGACAAAGTACAGGCGCAGGCCGCCCTCTGCTTCCTCCACGAACACATTCACGCCCTCGCCGGGGTTGACGGAGGTAGCCAGATAGTTGCCGGAGACCTTACCGTTGAAGTACAGCGTCTGGCCGAGGGTGTTCTGCATCACGGTGTACTTATAGGCAGTGCCCACCACAGGGGTGCTGGCCTGCTCGGGGACGATGTTGACGGTAGCCAGGCCAGTGGGGAACTGGGAATCGCCAATCTTGGTCACATCTGCGATGTAGGAAACATCGGAAGCGCTGAAGGTATTGAAGGTGTTGTAGCAGCCCAGGTACCAGGTGGAGTCATTGACAGCCATGGTAAAGGTCTTGCGCTCTGCATCCCAGGTCCACACATTGGAAGGCTCGGTGGTCAGGGTTGCCTTCACCTTGCCGTCGCCGTTGCCGCGGTCGATAATCTCGATGTAGGTCTTGGTTTCACCGTCCATGAAGTACAGGCGGCTACCGCCCTCCACTTCTTCCACAAACACATCGGGAGATTCAAAGGGGTTGGTGGTGGTCTGGACATAGTTGCCGCTCAGGGCACCGGCAAAGTACAGAGTCTGACCCAGATTGTTCTGCTGGACAGCGTACTTGTAAGCAGTGTCAGCAGCGGGGGTAGAAACCCATTCCACACCGCTGGCCTCGACGGCCTCGATGATACGGGGAATTTCCACGGTGACGGTGTTGCCCTTGGCATCGGTCATGGTGGCAATCAGCTTGAAGTTGACTTCCTCCGTGGGTGCTTCCACGATGTCAACCAGCACTTTGTTGTCATCACTGGGGGTAATGGTCACATAATCGGGCGTATCGGTGGTCCACACAACGGCGAAGGTTTCGCCGCCGACCACGACGGAAGCAACCACAGAGAAATCTCTGCGGGCGACGGTGCCGCGGTCATCCTTGTACATGGCAGCCAGGTAAGCTCTTGCATTCTCCAGCAGGTCCACGGCAGGCTGGGTAGGCTCGGTGGGCTGGGTGGGCGCAGGAGTGGCGTCCGTGGAAGGAGTGGTGGGCTGGGCAGGTGCACAGCCAACAAACAGGGAAACGCACATTGCCAGCAGCAGGATATATGAAATAATCTTTTTCATAATTAGCTCCTTAATTTGATTTATTCATGAATCGTAATGTGCTTGGGCAGGAAAACTTTGATCTGGTATTCACCGTTAAAGGTATCCACAACGCCCTGGACGGAAATGGTCTTACCCAGATAGGCATCAGCGGTAATCACATTGCCGTTTTCGTCCCGCAGGACACCTGTACGAACGGTGATGGTCTTGCCATCAGCCGACTTGCAGGTCAGGGTCATGGCACCCTTGGAGGAGCTTTCCTCATTGGTGGTGGTGTAAACATCCACAACCTGCAGTTCCTCCATGGAAACGGTGGTGCTCAGGGCGAGCTGGGCATAGGGATAGGTCTTTTTCCCATCTTCCTCGTCCAGTTCCACGGTACCGAGGAAGGTATCGGCTGTCAGCTTCGTCCAGGCGGGGCTGTTACCCTCGCTGAGCTTTTGAATATTGCTGGGGTCATCGGGCTTCATCAGCCGGTAGCTCAGGTCGGAAACCTGCCAGCTGCCGCCTGCCTCGTAATACTGGACAGAGCCAACGATGCGAACCTCGTTACCCACATTCAGGATTTCCAGACCGGCGCCGGACAGGTTGAAGCCGTAGTAGACGCTCATACCGAAATACAGGCCGGATTCCTCGTCAAAGGACTCCACATACACCATGTTGCTGCCGGTATTGAGGGTCACAACGCCGCTGAAGGCTACCATGGTATTGGCGTAGGCCTCCGTATTGGCGCGCAGTTCCTTCAGCGTCAGCTCCTGAATGCCGCCGTAGTAGAAATTGGGGTCCTTCTGGCCGGAATACAGGTTCAGCTTGGATGCACGGGCCTGGGCCAGCGCATTGGTGCAGATATTGCCGTAGCGGTTCTGACCGGTCTTGGAGGCGTGAGCCAGACCGTTCTGGAGGATTTCCAGATTCAGGTTCCGATAGTCGGTCATGTCTGCGGTCTTGTACCAGACCCACAGCAGGTAGCGGCTGCCGGTGGAGTCCACATTCCAGTTTTCATCATCGGACTCGATGATGATGGAGGTGGCGTTTTCCAACTTGCCGCGGGTAAAGAGGGATGCGGTTTTGCCGTATTCCTCGATTTTGCCGGTGGATTCAGGGGTATCGATGGCCAGGTATCTGGCCTTGATCACGCCGCCGTCGAAGGCGGGGTCAGTGGTATAAAAATGGGTGGTATCGCCATCGACGAAGCCTTTCACCGTAACTTCCAGCTTCTTGGATTCCGATTTCATATCCAGCTTCAGTTCCGCTGCATAGTCCACAAAGATAGTTGACGGCTCTGTCGGCTGGGTAGAATTGCTGGAGGGAGCGGTGGAAGGCACTTGCCCATCGGTGGGGTCGGTGGGGCCGGCAGGCGTGCAGCCTGCCAGGCACCCCATGACCAGACACAATGCGGCAAGCAGAGAAATCAGCCTTGTCTGTGTCTTATTCATGAAAATCAGCTATTGTACTCGCACTCGTCAATGGCGTCCTCGAACAGCTGGTCCAGCAGGGCGTCCACATCGTTGGCGGGGTTGACCAGAGCAGCGGTCAGCAGGTTACCCACCTGGTCACGGGCCTCGGAAGAACCGTTGAAGGCGGGAGAGGTGTAGTAAGCATCAGCCTGCTGCAGGCAGACCTTAGCGGACAGAGCGGCAATGTTGTCGCCGCCGTCGGCGCGGTTGATGAAGTCGGCATAGACGGGGTTGTCGGAAACAGACTTCAGCACAGGCACATAGCCGGAAGTCATACCGAACTCAGCCTGGAATTCCACATTGGTGGTCAGGAACTTGACGAACAGCCAGGAAGCGACCACTTCCTGATCGGAAATGTTCTTGCTGTTGAAGATGCACAGGCTGGGGCCCTGAGAGATAACCTTGGCGTTATCGGCGCTCACCTGGGGAATGGTGGTGATGCCCACCTCGAAGGGATAGCTGCCATCAGCACCCTTGTCGGGACGCTGGTGGGTTGCACCGGCGGAGGAGCCGATGGACATGTAGCTGTGGGTACCCTCGGTGGCCACGAACAGGCCGGAGGTGTAGGAACCGTAGATGTTCTGGGTGGTCACATAGCCCTTCTGGTACCACTCACGGAAGGTCTTGACAAAGTTCCGGTTGGTCTCATTGTCGAACAGGAAGTGGTTGCCGGTAGCGCTGGTGTAGGGAGAGTTGTACTGCTCGCACATGGTGATGAACCAGTTGGACTCGGAGTCGTAGCCCAGAGGAATGGAGGTGGGGTCGATTTCCTTAATCTTCTTGCAGACAGCTTCCATCTCTTCCCAGGTGGTGGGAACGGTCAGGTTGTGCTGGTCGAAGAAGGTCTTGTTGTAGTACAGAACCTCGGTGGACTTACTCATGGGCAGGGTGTACATCAGGCCGTCACCGAACTGCTTGCCTTCGTTGTAGTAGCCTTCGATGAAGTCAGCCTTCTGCTCCTCGGTCAGACCCAGGATTTCGGTGGTACCGTCGGCACGGGTCACGGGGATGGTGCTGTTGATCAGGTCGTCCAGCGTGACAACCGCCTGAGCCAGGTTGTACAGTGCCACATGGTCGGGATAGCAGTAAGCGATGTTGGGCTGGTTATTCTGGGTAATCTCAGTCTTGATCTGGTTGCGCACATCGTCATAGCCGCCAATCTTTTCCCACTTAACAGTGATGTTGGGATACAGCTTGTTGAACTCCACGATGTAATCGTCCAGAACATCGGACAGGTTGGAGCCCATGGTGTGGTAGAAAGTGATTTCGACGGCGCTGCCATCGTAGCCAACCTCGGGCACAGCGAAGTTACCCACAGGGCCGGCGGGGGTCACGGGGTCGCCGTTTCCATTGGTGCCGCTGGGTGTCGTGTCATTGGGCTTTTCCTCACTGCAGCCGGCGAGCATGCCGATGCTCAGCAGCATGGTCAGAGCCAGAACAAATGCAAGGATCTTCTTCATAGATTTCTTTTCCTTCCTTTCATTTTTTGACGGAAATGTTTATTTAACAGACGGGAATTCGTCCATTAACCCTTGATACCGCTGCGGCTGACACCGGCCATGATATACTTCCGCAGGAACACAAACACCAGGAACAGAGGTGCGGAAACCAGGGCAACAGCAGCCATTTGCAGCGGGTAGTCCACATCGCCTGTGGTGGTGGTAAAGGCGTTACGCAGACCGTTGGTAATCATTGCATGGGCATCGTCGTTGGCGACCAGCCGGGGCCAGACATAGGAGTTCCATGCGCCCATCATCTTCAAAATCGTGATGGAAATCAGAGTGGGCATAGCCAGGGGGATCATCACCTTCCACAGGTACTTCAGGTCCCCGCAGCCGTCCACCTTGGCGGCCAGATACAGCTCATTGGGAATCTGCATGAAGTTCTGGCGCAGCAGGTAGATGTAGAACACGGACACCAGGAACGGCACAATGAGCGCGCCGAAGGAGTTCATGCCCATCCACTTCAAGCCAGGGATCTGGGTGAAGGTGGAAACGGTGCCGTAGTTGGTGATGGTAAACAGCTCGCCGGGAATCATCATGGTGGCAAGCAGGGCGCCAAACAGCATTTCCTTGCCCTTAAACTCCAGGCGGGCAAAGGCGAAGGCGGACAGCACCGTAATCACCAGAGACAGCACGGTGGAAACCACGCCCACATACATGGTGTGCAAAAACAGGCTGCCCAGGTTGGCGGTGTTAAAAGCATCGATATAGTTGGTCCACTTAATCTGCTTGGGCCAGAAGGTGGGCACGGCCAGCCGGTACTCTTCCAGCGTCTTCAGGGAGGAAATAATCATCCAGTAGAAGGGGAACAGCACAATCAGGGCCATGATCAGCAAAAATGCGTAGGTCAGGGTCTTGTAGGCGACGCTGCCGACACGGGCGGCGGTGGACACCTTTTGCAGGTTTCTGTCCTGCATCACATTCATTTTTTCATTCGTAGACATAGGCCACCTCTTAATAATGGACGCGCTTCTTGCTGACCTGCATATTGATCATGGTCACCACAAGAATAATGCCGAACAGAATCAGAGCCGCGGCGCTGGCCAGGCCTTCTCTGCGTCCGATGTTATCATAGATGTATCCCACCATGGTATTCATCTGGCCGCTTGCGCCGGCAGGGCCCATGCCTTCGCCAAAGATACCCACAATGCTGGAGTATTCCTTGAATCCGCCCATGAAGCCGGTGATGACCACATAAGCCAGCATGGGAGAAAGCAGGGGCACGGTGATGCGGGTGAGGGTTCTGGCACGGGAGGTGCCGTCCACCTTGGCTGCGTCATAGTACTGCTTGTTGATGCTCTGCAGGCCGCCCAGCAGCACCAGAATCTTGAAAGGCAGGGCGTTCCACACGATATAGACCACCATGACGGTGAGGTTTGCGCCCCAGGTGGAACCGGCGTTAATCCAGTTGACAGGCTTGCCGCCAAAGAACATAAACACATTATTGATAATGCCGGCGGTTTCCACGATTTCATTTTCCGTGCCCAGGAAGGAGCCGACGATGTTGAACATGGCGGCAAACACCATGCCAATGGCGATGGAGTTGGTGACATAGGGCAGGAAGAAGATGGTCTGCAGACCCTTCTGCAGGAACTTGATGGAGTTCAGGCCCACGGCAATCAGCAGGGCCAGAATGGTGGAAATGGGAACCGTCAGCACGCACAGCAGGACGGTATTCTTCAGGCAGGTCAGGAATTTCTTATACTTGACCACCTTCACAAAGTTCTCAAAACCAAAGGAATAGGTGGCGCCGCCGGCAGCCTCCATGGCGCTGTATCCCTCCAGCAGGGAGATGCGGACGGTGTTGATAATGGGCCAAACCGTAAACACCAGCAGCAGCACGATGGCCGGTGACAGGTAAAGCCATGCTTTCCATTGCTGTTTGCTATCGACCATATCACTTCACCTCAAAATAGATGCGCTCTTCCGTTTCCTTGTTGAAAATGAAAGTCTTGTGGGGCTTCAGGTTGTAGTGAACCGTCTTGACACCGGCATCAATCCGGCTGTCGGCATTGATGATGGAGCGAATCACAGGATTGACAGAGGCGGGGTTGGTGGACACAATGCTCACATCCCGGCCCATGACCTCCACGCCGCTGACCTGGCAGGTCATGCCGCCGTTGGGGTTCAGCTCAAAGCCTTCGGGACGGACGCCCACATACACCTGCTGGTCGGCAACGCCGGGCACATTCAGCACGGTTTCGCCGTTCAGCAGCAGCTTGCCGCCCTTGACTTCACCCTCGAACACATTGATGGGAGGGGTGCCCAGGAACTTGGCAACGAACAGGTTCACGGGGTTATCGTAAACCTCCTGGGGTGCGCCAATCTGCTGCACCACGCCCAGCTTCATGACCACGATCTGGTCGGAAATGGACATGGCCTCTTCCTGGTCGTGGGTGACGAAAATGGTGGTGATGCCAGTCTCTCTCTGGATGCGGCGGATTTCCTCACGGGTCTGCAGTCTCAGACGGGCGTCCAGGTTGGACAGAGGCTCGTCCAGCAGCAGAACGCGGGGCATCTTCACCAGCGCACGGGCAATGGCCACACGCTGCTGCTGACCGCCGGACATTTCGCTGGGCTTGCGGTCCATCAGCTCGTCAATCTGCACCAGCTTGGCAGCCCACTCGGCACGCTCCAGCATTTCTTCCTTGGTCATCTTGTCCGCGCCCTTCAGGTTCTGCAGGGGGAACAGGATGTTCTGCTTGACGGTCATGTGGGGATACAGTGCATAGTTCTGGAACACCAGACCGATGCCTCTGGCCTCGGTAGGCATCTCGGTCACATCCTCGTCACCGAAGAAAATCTTACCGCTGGTGGGCTTCTGCAGGCCGCTGATCATGTACAGGGTGGTGGACTTGCCGCAGCCGGAGGGGCCAAGCAGGCCGATGAGCTTGCCGTCGGGGATTTCAAAGGTGAAATCGTTGACAGCAACCACTTCCTGGTTGACCTTCTTGTCCCGGCTGGGGAAGACTTTCGTCAGATTCTGCAAAACAACTTTCATATATTTCCCTTTCCTATCTAAAATATATATTCCATTGGTTTTGTCCAAATTTTGGATAAGCTCAATACTTGGCCTTGGCCGCTTCCTCCGCGTTGCGCCGCATCTGGTATTCCAGGCGGGACTGGGGAGAGTCAAACATCAGCTGGCTGGACATATCCACCGCCACGGTGCAGGCGATCAAATCGTGGATGGCGGAATGGTTCCGGGTTCCGAACAGCAGTCCCACCTGCAGCAGAAGCAGCGCCAGCAGCACAATAGTACCAACAGAGCCCATGATGCCAAACCACAGCATCAGAATCACCAGCACCGGAACCATGGTTTCCAGGGTGTATTTGCCCAGAACCGTCCGGACAAACATCATGAAAGGGGTCACCCGCACACTGTCGGTGCGCATCAGCGCAATGCCGAAAATCTTCTTACCCACAGTCTGCCCGTTGTGCAGCAGCAGCGGCACCAGCAGCTCCAACAGCAAATACGCCGCCAGAATGCTCAGGGCTGTGATAAGCATGGACAGGTTCACCACCATGCTCCAGGCCTTCTGCGCCCCTGCGTCTTCGTTCAGCGCTTTCATCGCAGCATCATACTGGGCCCGTTCCTCCTCGGTAAGCTTTTCAAACTCCTCCGTGGTGATATTAAAATCCACACCGTAAACCTCGGCGTAGTGGACATAAGCCTGCTCCAGCTCCGCGCTGTAATCATCATAGCCAAACAGGCCGGAAAAAAGTGCCGCAAAACCTGTAACCAGGCAGGCAAGCAGGATAAAATCCAGCAGCCAGGCGGACAACCGCTTGGTCAAGCTGGCTTTTTGCAAATCGTAGTTCAAGGGAATCGCCTCCGTCGCTGTGTCAGAGCATGGATACTCTCAGTACACCATTATAACATGGTATTCAACAAAAATCCACATATTCTTACAAAACTTTTTACATTTTTGATATTTTCATCGATTCTCTCAAAGAATCCCACCACTGACCGGGGATTTTTAGGTTGCCCTTTCCAAATCCCAGGCGAATATCCGGCTTGTTGGTGCCGTGGAAATCGCTGCCGCCGCTGTATTTCAGGCCAAATTCATCCGCCAGCGCCATCGCCGTGGCGGTTTCCTCCGGGCTGTAGGTGGAATAATACACCTCCATGCCGGCAAGCTGGTGGGGCCGCATTTCCTCCAGAAATTGCCGCAGCGCCGCCGGAGAAAGGTTCAGCAGTGGATGGGCCAGCACCGGCACCGCCCCCAAATCCCAAATCAAATCCACCATCTGCCCCGGTGCGGGACGCTCCGGCGGGGTATAATAGCCGCAGTTCGAGCCGAGCAGGGTTTTAAACGCCTCCCGCACCGAGGAAACATAGCCCTTTTTCAGCAGTTCCGCGGCAATGACCGCCCGGTTCACCTGCCCCGTGGGGGTAGAAGCCTTCACCGCTTCGTAATCGATGACAAAACCGCCCCGGCGCAGCGCCTGCACCAGCGCCCGGTTACTCTCCTCTTTCAGCGCATGATAGCGGCCCATCAGTTCTTCCACCTGGTCAAAATACGCCGATTTCAGTCCCAATGCCAGTATGTGCAGCTCCACCCCGTTATAATCCGTGGAAAACTCCACACCGGGCACCGCTTCCACCGGGCTATTTCGGGCCGCCGCCAGAAAATCCGGCAGGCCGGCGGCGGTGTTGTGGTCGGTCAGGGCCAGGGCGGAAAGTTCCAGCTTCTCCGCTTCCCGCAAAAGCTGCGCCGGTGTATAAGTGCCATCGGAAAAGACCGAATGGGCGTGCAAATCGCAAATTTGGTTCATAAAGCCCGAACCTCCCCATTTTTTGATATTATAGCAACCTTTCGGCAAAAAATCAATCCTGTTCCACAGCGCAAAAAAGAGAGGGCTTCCGCCCTCCCCTTTTACATCCGTGTATACAGCTTTTCCAGCAGATTCCGCATGGGCACAAACAGCAGCAGGGCGATGACGAAGTTGGCACAGCCATGCACCACATCAAACAATAGCCCGCTGGTCCATTTTGCCACCGCATAGCCCACACCGCCGATGAAAATATCCGCAATGCCGCACAGTGCTCCAAACAGCAGGCCGAACACCCCGCTGAGCATGGCCCAGACTACGGGGCTTCGGGACGGGCGCAGCAGCAGCGCCGCCACCGCCAGCACCAGCCAGATATACAGGTAATAGATGTTCCAGGTGCTGATTCCAAACACCAGAATTTCCATTGCCACATACACCCCAATGGGATACACGCACTTTTTCCCAAAGGTGACGGCAAAGAGCATCACCATCAGGCTCACCGGCTCGATGTTGGGCAGCCCGCTCATGACCAGCTTCGCAGCGAAGGTCAGCGCCCCCAGAACACCGAACAGGGCAATTTCCCGGAC
>JBGVGH010000003.1:0-17889 GCA_045121575.1 Faecousia sp. | reverse complement strand
GAAGTTGGGGTACGCAACACCAGAGGAACTGTTTGATTCGTTCCTTGACCGGGTGTATGCGGTGGATAGCAAACCCGGCTGACCCTGTCAAGGCACCGGCTACGCCTTGCCTGCGGCATCCTTGACAGCGCCAGCCGTGCTTGCTGTATGGCAGTCAAGTCCGGCTTACGCCGAACAATTTTTATTCATGCGGGTGTCCAACTTGCACTTGCAATTTTCGAATTTCTTTTTACCATAAAATTATACGAATTTGGTGAATATTTCGTGACGATTTGGCCGGAAAAAGGATTTTTGGGGAAGGGGTGGAAATTTGCCGGAAGCTATGCTATAATGGCGGAAAACAAAAGGTTTGGGAAGGAGCATGGATATGGTTGAATTATTGTGTTTGCTGCTGTTTTTGTTTTTGGGCTTCAAAGTGGTGAAGCTGCTGTTTAAAATCACCTGGGGCGTTGCGAAAATCGTGGCCGTGGTGCTGCTGGTGCTGGCACTTCCGGCACTGATTCCCGCTCTGCTGGCAGGAAGCGTGGTGCTGCTGGCAGTCCCGCTGATTCTGCTGGCGGTGGCATTTTTGATTCTGAAAATCATTTTCTGACCGGGGCAGGGGAGAAAAATTTGGGAAATTCCCGGAAAAAAGTGAAAATAACACTTGATTTTTTCATTTTCATTTGATATAATACATCGGTCTTAAAGCAAGGTGAGTCCTCTGCAATGCCGGGAACCATATCGCCGGAGCAAACATTGTAAGAACGCCCGATTATTAAGGAGGATATAGATATGGATTTGATTAAGGCCCTGTCCAGCCAGTACATGAAGCAGGAGCTGCCCGAGATGCGGGTTGGCGACACCGTTCGTGTCCACGTGCTGATCAAGGAAGGCTCCCGTGAGCGTATCCAGGTGTTTGAGGGCACCATCATCGCCCGCAAGCACGGTGGCATCGGCGAGACCATCACCGTCCGCCGCGTCAGCTACGGCGTTGGCTGCGAGAAGGTTTTCCCCATCCACTCCCCCCATGTTGTCAATGTTGAAACCGTCCGCAAGGGTAAGGTTCGCCGTGCGAAGCTGTACTACCTGCGTTCCCGTTTCGGCAAGGCTGCTAAGGTCAAGGAGCAGGTCTGATTCCAACTTCATAAAAAAGGAGGGCTTTGCCCTCTTTTTTTATTTTGCTTTTTTCGTGTCATTCTGAGCGAGCCGAAGGGGAGTCGAAGAATCTAAAATTTGCCCTTGCGCAACCTGTGGTTGACACGCAGATGGAGCAACCGGCAGGCAACTGCTGGTTGCGCACTGCGGAGGGAGTACCAAAAATCCACGCATTGCGGACAAATGTAATTGCCGAATGATACGCCACTTTCTTCTTGTGTAAAAGTGTAGATTCTGTATGAAAAAGACAGTCATAATTTGTTAAAGAATTATGCCCGGAACCGTTGCAATTCCCATTTCCTGTGGTATAATTTACCTTGGAGAAACTGGCCGAAAAGGCCAGAAAAATAAGGAATGGAGTGTAACCATGAAACCTTTTACCAAACGCGCCTTATCGATGCTCATGACGATTGTGATGTGCATCAGCCTGCTGTCTGGCATTGTGATTTCCAGTGCCGCAGCGACTCCCGCGACTTCCGATGACTACCAGACTGGCAGCACCGGAAAGTATTCCAATGTTATCAAGAACTGGGGTACCCGTGGAGAAACCGCCACAAGCCTTTCTCCCAACGCGACAAAGTATTATGAGAACACTTCTTATGATACGCTGTCTGCTCTGTCCGGTGGTACCGGCACTTCTGACGCTCCCAACAGCGCCCTGTTTGCGGCACTGCACGAGCTGATGGCCAGCACCCACACCACCTACAACAGCTATGATGACATCAAGACTCTGACTGCCTTCACCGACTGCCAGAATGGTGACAGCGCTTACATCACCCTCTTCTATTCCGGTGCGCAGGTGGATTCCGCTTGGGTTACCGGCGGCACGACCTGGAACCGGGAGCATACCTGGCCCCAGAGCAAGGTTGCCGGTGAGCAGAATAAGGACGACATCATGCTGATTCGGCCTGAGGATGCCAGCAACAACTCCAGCCGCGGCAACAAGGCTTACGGTCAGTCCAGCGGCTACTACAATCCCAACGGTTTTGTGGGCAGCACCGGTTATGACCTGCGCGGTGATGTGGCCCGCGGCATGCTCTACGGCTATGTCCGCTGGGGCAACACCGGCAAGATGTGGGGTACCGATGGCGTTATCGAAAGCCTGTATGTACTGCTGAAGTGGATGGAAGCTGACCCGGTGGATACCTGGGAGCTGGGCCGCAACGATTCCGTGGAGTCCATCACCGGCACCCGGAATGTCTTCGTTGACTATCCGGAGCTGGCTTTCCAGCTGTTTGGCCAGGAAGTTCCCGAAACCATGAAAACGCCTTCCGGCGAGGCAGCCAATCCCTGTGAGCACAAGAACACAGTGGATGCAGAGGAAATCCCCGCTACCTGCACCACTTTCGGCCACAAGGCCGGCAAGAAGTGCCTGGACTGCGGCAAGCATCTGGGCGAAATCATCCCCAAGATTGACCACATCTATGAAAATGGCGAGTGCACCATGTGCCACAAGGCCGAGCCTGTCTCCTATAAGAAGGTGACAGAGCTGAACACCGGCGATGTGGTCGTTATCGTGGCTCCCGCTTACAACAAGGCTCTGTCCACCACCAAGATTAACAACTACAATGTGGGCGTGGATGTGACTGGCGGCGATTTCAGCAAGATTACCGCTACTGAGCAATATATTGTTACCAAGAACGAGGATGGCACTTACAGCTTCGCCACCGCCGACGGCAAAAAGCTGGCCATGGCAGACAGCTATTCCTCTGTGAATGAAGACGGTGTCAATGACAAGTGGGAACTGACTGCCAAGTCCGGTTCCACCGACCTGTTCTATCTGAAGAACACCGTCCGCGGCAACTATCTGGAATGGTACAATAAATTCAGCAACTGGTCCACCCATAATCCCAGCGCGCTGGATGACCAGTTTGAGCTGTCCTTCTATGTGAAGTCTGCGGAAGAGGAGAATCCCGACCCGGAGCCTTCCATTGTTATCACCTATGAAAAGGTGACGGAGCTGAACACCGGCGACAAGATTGTCATTGTGGCTCCTGCTTACAACAAGGCCCTGTCCACCATCAAGACCGGCAACTACAATGTTGGCGTGGATGTGTCCAACGGTGATTTCGGCAAGATTACCGCAACGGAACTGTACATCGTCACCAAGAATGAGGACGGCACCTACAGCTTTGCCACTGCCGACGGCAAGAAGCTGGCCATGGCCGCATCCTACAGCTCTCTGAACGAGAGTGGCGTCAATGACAAGTGGGCGCTGAGCAACAAGTCCGGCTCCACCGACCTGTTCTATCTGAAGAACACCGTCCGCGGCAACTATCTGGAATGGTACAATAAATACAGCAACTGGTCTACATATACAAACAATTCGGATGACCAGTTTGAGCTGTCCTTCTATCTCAGAAAGGAAACCATCGTCTGCGCCCACAAGAACACCCAGGAAGTTCCCGGTGTTTCCGCTGACTGCAGCACCGGCACCGAGGGTTACACCGACGGCGTTTACTGCAGCGACTGCAAGCAGTACATCAGCGGTCACGAAGTGATTCCTGCCGACCACGATTATCAGGATGTGGTGACCCCCGCTACTGTCAGCGCCAAGGGCTACACCACCCACACCTGCGCTGTCTGCGGCGATGTGCTGGTGGACAGCTATACCGCACTGCTGAGCTTTGCCACCTCTACCGGCTACACGGTGAGCGAGGTCGTTGACGGCGATGTTCTGCCTGCTGGCGCGGAGCTGGAAGGCTATACCTTTGTGGGCTGGACGACTTCCGTCGCTTCCAACCTGACGCAGGAGCCTGTTGTTTATGCAGCAGGGGAGAAGTTCACTGCCGAGAATCCTTATACCACCCTGTACGCCCTGTATACCTATATCGAGGGCACGCCCGATGTGTCCAAATATGTCAAGGTGACCGACAGCAGCGAGCTGACCACCGGCCAGTATGTGATGATTGTTGCCACTGGTTATGCGCCGAACTGTTTGGATGGAAGCTGGATTACGGCTGTAAAGCCTGTGGTGAGTGGCAATGAAGTCACCGATACCAAGAATGCTGTTTGGACGCTGACCTTCGATGGCAGCACCGTGAAACTGACCGACAGAAACGGCAAGATGGTTGCGCCGAAAACTGGTAACAACAATGGCATTTTGTCGGGAAGTTATCAGTGGGCCTATACCTTCCAGAACGGAACTGTGGTGTTCAAGGGAACGGGAAAAGACACCACTACACTGGCGTCTAATGTTGTTTCCGGTCAGGGTGACAACAAGTTCAGAGCCTACAAAAATTCCACTCTTTCCGATTCTCGGTACGCTGCCAACTATCGCAGTGAATTTACCCTGTACAAGCTCTTTGAGCAAAAGGGCGATTCCGTAACCTACTACACCACCCTGGATGCACAGGAGCATACCCACACCTGGTCTGAAACCTATGCCTCCAGCGAGCTGGGCCACTGGTATTTCTGCACCGAGTGCGGCGTGAAAAAGGAAATTGAAGCCCATGTCCCCGGTGAGTGGACCGTGGATAAGGAAGCCAACTGCATCGAAGACGGTCTGCGTCACAGCGAATGCACCGTCTGCGGCGCGGAAATCATTGAGACCATTGCTGCCGACAGCGAGAACCATACGCCCCTTCTGATTGTTGGAACCCCCGCAACCTGCACCGAAAATGGTTTGACTTTCGGTGAATGCTGCGATATTTGCGGCAAGGTTTTTGTTGAACAGGTTGAAATCCCCGCTCTGGGTCACACCGAAGTGGTGGACGAGGCTGTTGCTTCCACCTGCACCGAGAAGGGCCTGACCGAAGGCAAGCACTGCTCTGTCTGCGGTGAAGTCACCGTGGCGCAGGAAGAAATTCCCGCTCTGGCCCACACCGAAGTGGTGGACGAGGCCGTTGCAGCCACCTGCACTGAAAAGGGCCTGACCGAAGGCAAGCACTGCTCTGTCTGCGGCGAAGTTACCGTGGCGCAGGAAGAAGTTGCTGCGCTGGGTCACACCGAGGTTGTGGACGCTGCTGTTGCAGCTACCTGCACCGAGAAGGGCAAGACCGAAGGCAAGCACTGCTCCGCCTGCGGCGAGGTTCTGGTCGCTCAGACCGAAACGCCCGCCCTGGGTCACACCGAGGTGGTAGACGCTGCCGTGGCCGCTACCTGCACTGAAAAGGGCAAGACCGAAGGCAAGCACTGCTCCGTCTGCGGCAAGGTTCTGACTGCTCAGACCGAAACGCCCGCCCTGGGTCACACCGAGGTCGTGGACGCTGCTGTTGCCGCTACCTGCACCGAGAAGGGCCTGACCGAAGGCAAGCACTGCTCTGTCTGCAATGAGGTTCTGACCGCTCAGACCGAGATTGCTGCCAAGGGCCACACCTTCGGCGACTGGTCCGTGACCAAGGAAGCCACCAGCAAGCAGGCCGGCGAAGAGAGCCGTACCTGCTCCGTCTGCGGCGCAACCGAAACCCGCGAAATTCCTCAGCTGGAGGAGAGCAGCAACACCGCCGTTGTCGTGGCTGTGGTCGCGGTCGTGGCAGTGGGCGCCGCCGGCGCTGCTGCATTCGTCGTGCTGAAGAAGAAGCGCGCCATGTAATCGCAAAATCCCATAAACCGTAAGCACCGGGGCTGTCACCCCGGTGCTTTTTTGCACAAAAGGGGGTATATTTTTGCAAATGGCAAAATAATACTTTTCTTTTTGCGGCTTTGGGTGTATAATGTTATGAAGTGTCTATATACATTTTTGCGGACTATTGCGAAATAAGGCGGTTTTTTATGGATTTCATGAAAAAAATCTTCCCACCGAAGGAAAAAACGGAGCCGGAAAAGCTCACCTGGCAGCAGGCGCTGTTTCTGAATTTGAAGGATATTTTGTACATTCTGGCGGGATTCCTGCTGGTGTATACCCTGTTTTTCCGCATGGTGGTGGTAGACGGTACCTCCATGAACCAGACCCTTCTGGATGGGGACAGGCTGCTGCTTGTCAGCAGCACCGTGTATCCCAATCCCAAACAGGGGGATATTGTGGTGTTCAGCCGGGATTCTTTCCGGGACGGAGAGTGCGTGGTCAAGCGGGTCATCGCCACGGAAGGGCAGAAGGTGGACATCGATTTTAAAAACCGGGTGGTCTATGTGGATGACCAGCCGCTGGAGGAGTCCTATGTCTACTTCTCCGCCAACGACAACGGCCCCATGAAGCATGATTTGGGTATGGATTTCCCGCTGATTGTGGAAAAAGGGTGCGTGTTTGTCATGGGCGACAACCGCAATAATTCCCTGGACAGCCGTTACACGGAAATCGGCCTGGTGGACTGCCGGGAGATTTTGGGCAAGGCCATTTTTCTCATGCTGCCCGGCAGCAATGACGGGGAGGTACAGCCCGATTATTCCAGAATTGGCTTCATTTCCCGATAAATCCCCATGATGGAAGGAGAAACCCATGGAACAGCAGAAAAAACGCCGGGCAAAGCCCCAGAGTGGCCCCAAGGCCCCGGAGCAGCCCGGACAGGATAATATGAATATTCAGTGGTATCCCGGCCACATGACCAAAACCCGCCGCCAGATGGAAGCGGATTTGAAGCTGGTGGACGCGGTGTGCGAAATCGTGGATGCCCGCATTGTCATTTCCAGCCGCAATCCGGACATTGACAGCATTTGCGGCAGCAAGCCGAGAATTATCATCCTCAACCGTCTGGATTTGGCCGACCCGGACGCCACTGCCCGGTGGGTCAATTACTTTAAGAATCAGGGCATGGCTGCCGTCGCCACCGACTGTAAAAGCCGCAAGGGCATTGCCGCCTTTACCCCTGCGGTGCGGCAGCTGCTCCACGAAAAAATCGAGCGGGATGCGGCAAAGGGCATGAACCGGGCCATCCGCATCATGGTGGTGGGCATTCCCAATGTGGGAAAATCCACCCTCATCAATCAGATTTCCGGCCGCAAGGGTGCCAAGGCGGAAAACCGCCCCGGCGTGACCCGGGGCAAACAGTGGGTGACGGTGGACAATAACCTTCTGCTTCTGGACACCCCCGGCATTCTCTGGCCCAAGTTTGAGGACCCCAATGTGGGCATGATGCTGGCCTATACCGGCGCGGTGAAGGATGGCGTGATGGATTTGGAGGAGCTGGCCTGCCGGCTGATGAGCCTGCTGTGGCAGCGTTACCCGGAGAAGGTACAGGAGCGCTACGGCATCGACTGCCCGCCGGATGCCCCCGGCTGGGAGCTGCTGGAGGCGGCAGGCCGAAAGCGGGGCTTCCTGCTGGCCAAAGGAGAAATTAACACCGAGCGGATGGCATCTGTGCTGCTGGACGAGTTCCGCAGCGGCAAGCTGGGCCGCTTTACATTGGAAATGCCGGAGGATTTGGCGTGAGCGAAGTGAATCTTTGGGAAATTGAAAACCGCTGCTTTGAACAGGGCTTTTGCACCGTTTGCGGCGTGGACGAAGCGGGCAGAGGCCCGCTGGCAGGGCCGGTGTGCGCCGCGGCAGTGATTCTGCCGCCCAATCTGGAAATTCCGGGTCTGACCGACAGCAAGAAGCTCAGCGACAAGCGCCGCCGGGAGCTGATGCCGGTGATTATGGAAAAGGCGGTGGCCTATGGCATCGGCTTTGCCAGCCATGAGGAAATCGATGAAATCAACATTCTCCAGGCTACATTTCTGGCCATGGAGCGGGCCATGGCCCAGCTTTCCGTGAAGCCGGATTTGGCCCTCATCGATGGCAACCGGGCCAGAGATTTTGGCCTGCCGGTGCAGACCGTGGTCAAGGGGGATTCCCTCAGTGCCAGCATCGCCGCCGCCTCGGTGCTTGCCAAGGTGAGCCGGGACGATGTGATGCTGGAATACGCCCGGCAGTATCCCGGCTACGGTTTTGAGATTCACAAGGGATACGGCACCAAGGCTCACTATGAGGCGCTGCGGAATCTGGGGCCAAGCCCCATTCACCGCATGACCTTCCTGAAAAAATTCTATGGCAACGGGTAATTTGACCGGTGCCTGGGGAGAGACCCTGGCGGCGGAATATCTGCGAAAAAAGAAATACACCATTCTTGCTTCCGGCTACCGCAGCCGGTTCGGGGAAATCGATTTGATTGCCCGGAATAAGCAGTATCTGGTATTTGTGGAAGTGAAGCTGCGCAAATCCGGCTCCTTTGCCGAGGCGCGGGAATTTGTGGATCGGCGCAAGCAGGACAGGATTCGGGTGACGGCCTCCGTGTATCTGGAAAACCGCCCCACCGACCTGCAGCCCCGGTTCGATGTGATTGAGGTTTACGCCCCCCAGGGGCGGGAAACCCGGAACCCTGAAATCATTCACCTGGAGGATGCGTTTCAATGAACATTCCTGTTTTTGATTTACATTGCGATACGGCCCTGGCCCTGCTGGGGGAGGATTTAAAGCAGCTGGGCAACCTGAAAAAGAACAGCGGCCACATTGATTTGGAGCGGGCCGCAACTCTGGGTTGCTACGCCCAGTGCTTTGCCTGCTTCACCACGCCCTTTATGGAGCAGTGGAATCATCTTTCCCCGGTCACTGTTTTTGAGCGGGAGCTGGAGGGGCTGATGCGCCAGCTTAGCGCCAACGAAGATGTGATTTCTCTGGCCTACTGCGCGGAGGATGTGGAGGAAAACAAAGAAAAGGGAAAAATGTCCGCCATCTTAACCATCGAAGGCCCGGCTGGTTTCGGATTTGACCCGGAAATGCTGCCCATGCTTCACAAGGTTGGCTTTCGCATCACCAGCCTGGGCTGGAACGAAAGCAATGTGCTGACCGGCTCCCACAAAACGGGAGAAGGTCTGACGGACTTAGGCAGGGAGTATGTTCTGACGGCCCAGGAACTGGGCATGCTCATTGATGTGAGCCACATCAGCGACCGGGGCTTCTGGGACATTATGGACATGACCCGTGGCCCGGTGATTGCCACCCATTCTAACAGCCGGAAGGTGCGGAATGTGAGCCGCAATTTGACCGATGAGATGTTCACGGCCATCTGTTCCACAGGTGGCGTGGCGGGACTCAACCTGTGCACGGACTTTTTGGGAGAGAATCCCGATTTGGACACGGCCTGTGACCATGTGCTCCACTTCCTGGAGCTGGACCCGGATGGCAGCCACATTGCGCTGGGCGGCGATTTGGACGGGGTAGAGGAGCTGCCCCGGGGATTTGAAGGCGTCCAGAGCTATCCGGCGCTGGCGCAGCGTCTGCTGGAGCGGGGCGTGGATGAGAACACGCTGTATAACATTTTCTGGAACAATGCACTGGGAGTGATGAAGCGTGCTGTATGCAACCACACGCGGTAAGCACGATGTGGTTACCGCCTATAAGACGGTTCATGTGGACTGTTATGGCGATGGCGGACTGTTTGTGCCCTTTCGAATGCCGAAAATCAAAGAGGAAGAGCTGGCGGTGCTGGCCGCTTCCTCGCAGAACCGGATTATCGCGGATGTGCTGAACCTGTTTTTCTCCAGCGAGCTGACAGAATGGGATATTGAGTACGCCGTTGGCCGCCGCCCGTCGAGAATCGCCACCGTCAGCAGCCGTCTGATGGTGCTGGAATGCTGGAATAATCCCACCGGGGATGTGGGGCAGATTGTGCAGGGCATTTCCCACCGGCTGCGGGGGGAACGGGACGGCGGCATGCCCACCAACTGGCTGAATATGGCGGTGCGGATTGCGCTGCTGTTCGCAGCCTACGGCAGCTTGGTGTCTTCCGGGAAAATCCGGCGGAATGTGCCGCTGGATGTGGCGGTGACCACCGGGGATTTTGCCGCGCCCATGGCGGCGTGGTACGCCCGGCAGATGGGCCTGCCCATCGGAAAAATCATCTGCGGCTGCAATGCAAACGGCAGCTTCTGGGATTTGCTCAACCGGGGAGAATTTCCCACCGGGGACACGGTGGTGAAAACCGCCACGCCGGAGGCGGACTTTGTGGTGCCCCGGAATCTGGAACGGCTGATTTGCGCTGTGTTCGGGGTGGAGGAAAATCTGCGGTATCTGCTCAAATGCAGCAAAGGCCGCCCCTATTTCCCGCCGGAAGAAAAGATGAATGACCTTTGCGACGGAATGTTTGCCGCTGTTTGCAGCGACAGCCGGATGGCCTCCATTGTCAGCGGTGTGTACCGCACCCGGGGCTACATTCTCAGCCCCTATGCGGCTCTGGCCTACGGCAGCTTGCAGGATTACCGGGCCATTACCGGAGAAAACGGGCCGGTGCTGCTGGTTTCTGAGCGTAGTCCCTTGTGCGACGGCGCGCTGGTGAGCCGGCTGGTGCGCATCCCGGAGGCGGAGCTGCGGCAGCATTTGAACAATTAGGAGGAACTATGGCGTTATACGCAATCGGGGATTTGCACCTGTGCCTTGGCTCGCCGAAGCCCATGGATGTGTTCGGCGGTGCCTGGGTGGGCTATATGGAGAAGCTGCGGCAGGGAATGTCGGTGATTACCCCGGAGGATACCACGGTGCTGCTGGGGGATTTGAGCTGGGCGCTGTCCCTGGAGGAATCCCGGCCGGACTTTGCCTGGATAAATGAAATTCCCGGCCGGAAAATCATTCTCAAGGGCAACCACGATTACTGGTGGAGCACGGTGAAAAAGTTTGACGCATTCTGCGAAGCCAACGGTTTTCGGGATATGTACATCCTCAATAACAACTGCTACGAGTACGACGGCGTTGCCATCTGCGGTACCCGGGGTTGGTTTTTTGAGGAGGAACGCAGCGGACAGCACGATGAAAAGGTGTTCAAGCGGGAGCTGATTCGCCTGGAAGCGTCGCTGAAAGCGGCAGGGGACAAGCCGAAAATGGTATTTCTCCACTATCCGCCCCGGTACAAGGGCTATGAATGCGGGGAAATTCTGGAGCTGCTGCGCCGGTATGGGGTGCGCCGTTGCTTCTATGGGCATCTTCACGGCGCCAGCCATGGCCTTGCCATGGAGGGCGTTTGGGACGGCATTGATTTTAAATTGGTGGCCGCCGATAAGCTGAATTTCGCCCCTTTTCAGGTGATGGAATAGGGCAGAGGCTGCGTTTTTTAGACGCAGCCCCTCTTTTTGTACATAAAAAACAAAATTTTTGAAAAAAAGGGTGGACTTTTTCCGGATTATTTGTTAGAATAGTACGGCTGAATTTATAAATAGAATGGTAGCAGAATGCTTCCATACATTTTTGGAGGAATCACAAAATGAATGTTAAGAGTATCGAAAGAAACGGCAACGAGACCACCATCGTGGTTGAAATCGACAAGGACCTGATGGAGTCCGGCGTTCAGAAGGCTTATCTGAAGGCCCGCAAGAACATCCAGCTGCCCGGCTTCCGCAAGGGCAAGGCTCCCCGGAAGATGATTGAGTCCATGTACGGCGCCCATGTTTTCTATGAGGATGGCCTGGACGAAATCTTCCCCGAGGTTTACAAGGCTGCCGTGGTGGAGCAGGATGTGAAGGCCGTTGGCCGCCCCAGCCTGACCGATATGAACATTTCCGACGACGGCATCGTGACCCTGACCCTGACCACCGAGGTCTACCCCGAGGTCACCCTGGGCCAGTACAAGGGCGTTGAGGCTCCCAAGGCGGAGGCTTCCGTTTCCGACGAGCAGGTTGCTGCCGAGCTGAACACCATGGCCCAGAATGTGGCTTCCACCGAGACTGTGGAGCGCGCCGCCGAGATGGGCGACACCGCCAACATCGACTTCGAGGGCTTCGACAACGGCGTGGCCTTTGAGGGCGGCAAGGGCGAGAACTTCGACCTGAAGCTGGGCTCCGGCTCCTTCGTCCCCGGCTTTGAGGAGCAGGTGGTCGGTATGTCCGCCGGCGAGGAGAAGGACATCAACATCACCTTCCCCGAGGATTATCACGCTGAACTGGCCGGTAAGCCCGTTGTGTTCCATGTCAAGTGCAACAAGGTCACCGTGACCAATGTGCCCGCCATGGACGATGAGTTTGCCAAGGATGTTTCCGAGTTTGAGACTCTGGAAGAGCTGAAGGCCGACATCCGCGCCAAGGCCTTGGAGAACGCCCAGAAGCAGGCTGATTCCGCTTTTGAGCAGGCTTGCGTGGACAAGGTGCTGGAAAATGTCACCGTGGATATGCCCAAGGCTCTGGTGGAAGCAGAACTGGACAACCAGATGGAGCGCTTTGCTTACCAGCTGCAGATGAGCGGCTACTCCGTGGAGCAGTACGCCAAGATGATGGGCGGCGACATGAACACCATGCGCAACGCTTTCCGTCCCACCGCTGAGAAGCAGGCCAAGGTGAATGTGACCCTGGCAAAAATCATCGAGGAAGAGGGCCTGACCGCTTCCGAGGAGGAGATCAACGCCGAGTACGAGGCTCTGGCCAAGCAGTACGAGCTGGAGGTCGAGAAGGTCAAGTCCATGATTCCCGTTGAGGAAATTAAGGCCAGCCTGGAGACCCGCAAGGCTGTCAAGCTGATTGTTGACAACGCTGTGGCAGTTTCCCCCAAGGCTGAGTAATCCGGCCTGGAATAACCCGCCGCGCAAATGGTTAGAATGTTTCAGACCCAATGAAAGGAGACATGACCATGAGTTTTATTCCCTATGTTGTGGAGCAGACCAGCCGTGGTGAACGGAGCTACGACATTTTTTCCCGTCTGCTGAACGACCGCATTATTTTCCTGTCCGAAGAAGTGAATGATACCACTGCTTCTCTGGTGGTGGCCCAGCTTCTGTACCTGGAGGCCCAGGACCCGGACAAGGATATTCAGTTTTATATCAACAGCCCCGGCGGCTCCGTGACCGCCGGTATGGCGATTTACGACACCATGCAGTACATCAAGTGCGATGTGGCTACCATCTGCGTCGGTATGGCCGCGTCCATGGGTGCTTTCCTGCTCAGTGCCGGTACCAAGGGCAAGCGCATGGCGCTGCCCAACTCCGAAATCATGATTCATCAGCCCTCTGCCGGTACCCAGGGCCAGATCACCGATATGGCCATCCACATGAAGCGCCTGCAGACCATAAAGGAGCGGATGAACCAGATTTTGGCGGATAATACCGGCAGAAGCGTGGAAGAAGTTACCGCCGCCTGCGAGCGGGATAACTTCATGACGGCGCAGGAGGCTGTGGCCTTCGGCCTGATTGACAAGGTCATTGACCGTCATTGATGAATTCCGAAAGGCGGTAGCACTTGCATGGCGAAAACAGAAGATAAGCAGATTTGCTGCAGCTTCTGCGGCAAACGGGAAGACCAGACCCGGCTGATTGCCGGGCCGGGTGTGTATATCTGCAGCGACTGCGTGATGACCTGCATGGATTTGCTGCAGGAGGACGCCCGCGAGGAACACAAGCCGGAACACCTGCCCACCCCCATGGAAATGAAGCAGTACATGGATGGGTATATCATCGGGCAGGAGGAGGCGAAAATCGCCCTGTCCGTGGCGGTTTACAACCACTATAAGCGGATTTATATGGCCAAGGATTCCGATGTGGAGCTGCAAAAGAGCAACATTCTGCTCATCGGCCCCACCGGCAGCGGCAAAACCCTTTTTGCTCAGACACTGGCGAAAATCCTCAATGTGCCCTTTGCCATTGCGGACGCCACCACTCTGACTGAGGCCGGTTATGTGGGCGACGATGTGGAGAACATTCTGGTTCGGCTGCTGCAGGCCGCGGACTTTGATTTGGAAGCCGCGGAGCATGGCATCATCTACATCGACGAGATGGACAAAATCGCCCGCAAGAGCGAAAATACCTCCATCACCCGGGATGTTTCCGGCGAGGGCGTTCAGCAGGCACTGCTGAAAATTCTGGAAGGCACTGTGGCCGGTGTTCCGCCCCAGGGCGGCAGAAAGCACCCCCAGCAGGAGCTGATTCAGATGGATACCTCCAATATCCTCTTTATCTGCGGCGGTGCCTTCGACGGCCTGGACAAAATCATCGAGCAGCGGGTGGATAAATCCTCGCTGGGCTTCGGCGCTCCCGTGGAGAGCCGGAAGAACCGGGATGTGGGCAAGCTGCTGGCACAGGTGCAGCCCCATGATTTGCTGAAGTTCGGCATCATTCCCGAACTGGTGGGCAGACTGCCGGTGATTACCAGCCTGGAAAGCCTGAAGAAAGAGGATTTGGTTCGGATTCTTCGGGAGCCGAAAAATGCCCTGACCCGGCAGTATCAGAAGCTGCTGGAGCTGGACAATGTGGAGCTGGAAATCCAGCCGGAGGCGCTGGAAGCGGTGGCGCAGAAAGCCCTCGACCGTCAAATCGGCGCAAGAGGTCTGCGGGCTGTGATGGAAAAGGTGATGACAAATATCATGTACCGCATTCCGTCCGACCTGTCCATTCGCAAGGTGATTATCACCGCGGAGACCATTGATGGAGCAGAGCCGGTGATTATCCGGGATACGGAGCATCTGCGGCTGCCCATCGGAACGAAATAAGCGTTTTGGAAGGGGGTAGGCAACTACCCCTTTTCTTGTCATTACGAAAGTAGGTGAACCCATGAACGAGAAATTGATGTCCGGCGTTCTGCCCATTCTGGCCCTGCGGGGGCTGGCGGTGTTCCCGGACCAGACCGATCATTTTGATATTGGCAGACCCCAGTCCCTGCGGGCACTGGACGCTGCCATGAAGGGGGACCAGTATCTGCTGCTGGTTCCGCAAAAAGACCTGACCCAGGAGGAACCCGGCCTTTCCGGGCTGTATCCCATCGGCACCGTGGCCCAGGTCAAACAGGTACTTAGAACCCAGGGCGAGAACCTGCGGGTTCTGGTCACCGGCATTTGCCGGGCCAGAATCGGGGAGCTGGAGCAGACAGAGCCCTATCTTTCCGGTTTCGTGGAGGCGGTTGCCGAGGTGGAAACGGCAGACAATGCCCGCAATCAGGCCCTGTGCCGGGAAGCAAACATGATTTACGGGATGTACTGCGAGCTGTCCGAGCAGCCCGCCCAGGCGGTGCAGTTCCGGATGCTGGCATCCAAAAGCGTGGGCTTTGTGGCCGATGCCATCGCCCAGAATTCCGGTATTGATTACGAGGACAAGGCAAAGCTGCTGTGTCAGCTGAATCCCGTCCGCCGGCTGGAAAATGCCATCCGGCTGCTGAACCGGGAAGTGGAGATGCTGAAGCTGGAGGAGGAAATCCAGGAAAAGACCCAGGCCAGCATCGACCAGAATCAGAAGGAATACTACCTGCGGGAGCAGATGCAGGTGATTCGCCAGGAGCTGGGCGAAGCAGATGAGCAGGCTGAATTTGATGAATACCGGGCAAAGATTCAGGGGTTGCGACTGCCGGAGGAAACCGAGAAGAAGCTGCTGAAGGATGTGGACCGGCTGAAAAAGCAGCCCTTTGCTTCGGCAGAGGGTTCGGTGCTGCGCAACTATCTGGATACGGTGCTGGAGCTTCCCTGGAATTTCTACACGAAGGAACGGGTGGATGTGGCCCAGGCCCGCAAGGTGCTGGATAAGGACCATTTCGGCATGGAAAAGGTGAAGAGCCGCATTTTGGAGACCATCGCTGTACGGCAGATGGCACCGGAAATGCCGCCGCAGATCATCTGTCTGGTTGGCCCTCCCGGCGTGGGCAAAACTTCCATTGCTTATTCCATCGCCAAGAGCCTGAACCGAAAGATGGCCCGCATCGCCCTGGGCGGCGTACGGGATGAAGCGGACATTCGCGGCCACCGGAAAACCTATGTGGGTGCCATGCCCGGCCGCATTATGGCGGCCATTACCCAGGCGGGAAGCTGCAATCCGCTGCTTCTGCTGGACGAAATCGACAAGCTGGGCGCTGACCACCGGGGTGACCCCAGCGCCGCGCTACTGGAAGTACTGGACGGGGAGCAGAACAAGACTTACCGGGACCACTATCTGGAGATTCCCTTTGATTTGAGCAGCGTGATGTTCGTCACCACCGCCAATACCCTGGACACTGTGCCCCGTCCGCTTCTGGACCGTATGGAAGTCATTGAGCTGGATTCCTATACGGACGAAGAAAAGCTGATGATTGCCAAGGATCATCTGATTCCCAAGCAGATGGGCAAGCACGGCTTGAAAAAGACCCAGCTGAAAATCTCCGATGATGCCATTCGGGAAATCATCCGCTGCTACACCCGGGAATCCGGCGTGCGGAATCTGGAGCGCTCCATTGCCCAAATCTGCCGCAAGGCAGATATGCAGCTTCTGGAGGAACCGGAGCGGAAGAAGATTTCCGTCACCGGCGGCAATCTGGAGCAGTATCTGGGGGTGCGCAAGTACCTGCCGGATGGCCTGGGAGCGCAGGACGAAATCGGCCTGGTCACAGGTTTGGCCTGGACTTCCGTCGGAGGAGAGACCCTGGAAGTGGAGGTCAATGTGATGGACGGCTCCGGCAAGCTGGAGCTGACGGGTAATCTGGGCGATGTGATGAAGGAATCCGCCCACGCGGCTCTGAGCTTTATCCGGGCCAATGCCCAGAAGCTGGGCGTACCCGGGGACTTCTATAAAAACAAGGACATCCATGTGCATTTCCCTGAGGGGGCGGTGCCCAAGGATGGCCCGTCGGCAGGCGTTACCGTCTGCACTGCCATGGTTTCCGCCCTGACCGGCACGCCGGTGCGGCGGGATGTGGCCATGACGGGGGAAATTTCCCTGCGGGGCCGGGTGATGCAGATTGGCGGTTTGAAGGAGAAAACCATGGCAGCGTTGCGCCACGGCATTTCCACCGTCATCATTCCCTATGACAATCTGCGGGATTTGGAAGAAATTGACCAGACCGTTCGCAATGCCCTGAATTTTGTGGCAGCGAAAACGGTGGATACGGTGCTGGAAACGGCGCTGGTGCCCATGGCGCCTGTGAGCGCGCCCATCCTGCCGGAGATGGCAGGGGAGCGAAAGGCCAGGCACCAGAAGCCCGGCATTCAGCAGTGAGGTGGAATATGAATTTTAACAATGTGGAATTTTTGATTTCTGCCGCCGCACCCAAAGATTTTCCCAGCAAGCGCCTGCCGGAAATCGCCTTTGCGGGCAAGTCCAATGTGGGAAAATCCTCGGTGATTAACCGCATCCTCAACCGGAAAAATTTTGCCCGGGTGGGGGAGAAGCCGGGCAAAACCATCCATGTCAACTATTTCACCGTGGACCGGCAGGCCTATTTTGTAGATCTGCCCGGCTATGGCTACGCCAAGGTTTCCCAGGCGGAAAAAGACCGCTGGGGCAGGTTGATGGAGGACTATTTTGCCGCCGGGCGCATTGATTTGGGTATCCTCATTGTGGATGCCCGCCATGCCCCCACCAACAACGACATCACCATGGCAAACTGGTTCATCCAGAGTGGTTGCCCCTTTGTGGTGGTGGCAAACAAGCTGGACAAGCTGAAAAAAAGCGAAATTGAACCGAATCTGGCGACCATCCGTTCCGATTTGGAACTGCCGGAAAACTGCCCTGTGATTCCTTTCTCTGCTGAGAAGGGAACCGGCAAGGACGAGCTGGTAAAGCATATTCTGGCTGCGGCAAAGGCCTGATTTTCTCACACATAAGTTGACGCCCGTATCCGGTTGGATACGGGCGTTGTTATGCTTTTGGATTACTCTTTTTCAAAATGGTCGTTTATCATGCCGTCTACCACCGGGACGGTGAAAGATTTCTGCTTCAGGGCAAAGATGGCCAGCAGGAACAGCACGATGCTTTCCACCAGACTCACCGCCATCTTCACAACACTGAAGAAATTCTGCAATGTGTACGAAATGGATACATCCAGTAAATCCAGCATGTACAGCAGGGAGGGAATCCAGTTGATGACGGCCTGCAGCGCAGAAAACAGCACGCAAATCAGCACCGCCTTCACAGCCGACCGGCGCAGCCACGGGTCAGATTCACGCAGCAGCACATAACCTGCCAGCAG
>JBGVGH010000002.1:0-1888 GCA_045121575.1 Faecousia sp. | reverse complement strand
TGGCGCATTTTCTGATAGGCGGTGTCAACGGCGGCTTCTAACTGCTCCGGGGAAGTAAAGCCGTATTGCTGGTAGACGGACAGCGTTTTGGCGGCCTGCTTCAGATTGTGTATCTTCGCCCAGCGTTCATAGCCCCGGCCGTTGCCCTCGGCCATTTTCTGCTCAATGTCCACAAGCCGCTGCACTCCGTCCTGTTTGGGGGCGGTTTGAGGGGCTTTTGCGGGCTGTATGCCGCGTTTCTCCTGCCAGGGGTATTCAGGTATGGCTGCGGCCTTTTCTATGGCTCTGGCGGCATTCTGCTCCAAAACGGCAAGGACGGCGGTGCGGTCAAAATCGTCGCCCAGCTTCCGGGCGGTGATGGGCTTTGTCCTGTCCGGCGTGAGATAGGACAGCCGCCCCCGGCTCTCCTTGACGGTCACACCCTCCCGCAGCAGCAGAGAGGAAAACTCGTCAAAGCTGGCGGCGGTGGCAAGGGCTTTCCGTATGGTCTGCCGCAGCTTTTCCTTGTTCGTTTCAAACTTGGTCTGCCGGGGCGTGATACCATCGGCAATCATGGGGGCGTTCTGCTTGTCCAGCGCGGCTTGTCCCTTTTTCTGCGCCCAATACTCCCGGTCGGTGATGCGGTTCTTGCTGCCGTTCAAGAGGTCGATTTGGTAAAGCTCCTCCCGGTGGCACATCTCCATGACTTCGGATTTGAAGTAGCGCAGGGCAGCGTCGGTACATCGGTGCTTGCAGCCGGCTTTCGTGTCGGCTGGCCTGTCCATGTAGGGCAGGAACGGCACTTCCTCAATCCGCAGGCTGTTTATGACGATATGCACATGAATGTTGCCGCTGTGGTTATGCCCGTCCGGGTGGGTGCAGACAAGGGCTTGGTGGCCGGGGAAATGTTCTTTACAGAATTGCTCCCCCAACGCCTGCGCCCGGTCTACGGTCAGGCCGTTGTCCGGCCCGTCCCGCGGGTCAAAGCTGATGATGTAGTGGTGGCTTTTCACATCTTCCCGCCGCTGGTTTTTCTCATAGCGGAGATTGGCCCGCATACACGCAACGGCAAAATCCTCCCCGCCGCAGTTCAGCGTAGACAGCCGGTAGTCCTCGCGGGGGATAAGCCTGCCGGTTTCATCAAGGACGGGCTTCATGGTAAATTCGTCATGCTCAAAGAGCAGGTATTGTTCGGCGGCTCCGTAGTCGGCGTTTTTAGAGTTGATATGTTTGAGTGTTGCCAACCGCGTCACCTACTTTCTTTAAGACTTCATACTTGAGGGCGGCAAGGTCGGCTATGGCGGCGCGTACCTCGCCGGACAACGCATGATAGGGCGCGCCGTACTCGTTCAGATACCGGGCAATCTGGTTGAGGTTGCCGCCGATCCTGCCGTACTCGGCTGCGAGCTTCCCGACAGCGGAGAGCAGTTCGTCATTGACCGACGACACATGGAGTACGGGGCGTATGGTGGTACGCCGGATCGCCTGCCGGAGAAATTCCGACTGGCTGATACCATAGGGCGCAAGCCGCGCTGTGAAGTCGGCGTATTCATCTTCGGTCAGCCGGGTTTTCACAACGCGGCTGCGGTGGGGTGTGTTGTATTTTTTTCGCATGGTCGTGACCTCCTTTCTTGCCGCATGAGCGCGGCGGGGATAAGCGGCGCAAGCCGCATAGCAGGGTTTGGGGAAGGCACTCCCCAACAAGTTTCCCGCGAGGGGCAAAACCGCAGAATTGCGGATTTTGGCACCGTGGTAGAAACTTGCTCTCGCTCTCGCTCTCGCTCTCGCTCTCGCTTCTCTTTACATTGACAACACAAAGCCCATTTGCTATAATATCGCGAAGAAGAACAGCCATGTTGTTCTAATTTCAGTATCGGAGGTATTCATATGGCAAACTGCAAAAACAGAA
>JBGVGH010000001.1:0-4640 GCA_045121575.1 Faecousia sp. | reverse complement strand
TCCAGGCCCTCACGCAGAAGGTTGATGCCAACCAGCACATCGAACTTCGCCATGCGCAGGTCCCGGATGATCTCCATTCGTTCCATTGCGCCGATATCAGAGTGCATATAGCGCACCTTGATGCCCGCCTTTTGCAGATACACCGTCAGGTCCTCCGCCATTTTCTTGGTCAGGGTGGTCACCAGAACACGCTCGTTTTTTTCCGTGCGGGCATTGATCTCGCCGATCAGATCGTCGATCTGACCGTCGATGGGGCGCACTTCCACCTCCGGGTCCAGCAGGCCCGTGGGGCGAATCACCTGCTCCACAATCTGCCCGGACCTGGCCCGCTCATAGGCCGCCGGGGTGGCGGAAACATAGATGACCTGGTTGATTTTGCTGTCAAATTCCTCAAAATTCAGGGGGCGGTTGTCATAGGCCGAAGGCAGGCGGAAGCCGTAATTCACCAGTGCGTCCTTGCGGCTGCGGTCGCCGGCGAACATGGCCCGGGTCTGGGGCAGGGTCACATGGCTCTCGTCAATAATCATGAGGAAATCCTCGGGGAAATAGTCCAGCAGCGTGGTGGGGGGTGTCCCCGGCTCCCGCCCCTGAATCACCCGGGAATAATTTTCAATGCCGTTGCAGAAGCCGATTTCCGTCAGCATTTCCAAATCATAGTTGGTGCGCTGGGCAATGCGCTGGGCTTCAATCAACTTGTTCTCGCTGCGGAAGTACTCCACCTGAGCATCGCACTCCTCTTTGATTTCCCGCATGGCACGCTGCAGCTTTTCCTTAGACGCCACATAGTGGCTGGCCGGATAAATGGCCACATGGTCCACATACCGCTCGGCAATGCCGGAAACCGCGTTGATTTCCGAAATCCGGTCAATTTCGTCCCCGAAAAATTCCACCCGGATGGCCCGCCCCGACCAGTAGGCCGGGTAAACCTCCAGCGTGTCCCCCCGAACCCGGAATTTGTTTCGGGAAAAGTCAATATCGTTGCGCTCATAGCGGATTTCCGTCAGTTTTTTCAGAATTTCATCCAGCGGCCGCTCCTGCCCCACCCGCAGGGAAATCACCATACTTTTGTAGTCAATGGGGTCGCCCAGGCCGTACAGGCAGCTCACCGACGACACCACAATCACATCCCGCCGCTCAAACAGCGCTGCCGTAGCCGAATGGCGCAGGCGGTCGATTTCCTCATTCACCGCCGAATCCTTTTCGATGTAGGTATCGGTGTGGGCAATGTAAGCCTCCGGCTGGTAATAGTCGTAATAGCTGATGAAATACTCCACCGCGTTGTTGGGGAAAAACTCCCGGAACTCCGCGCAGAGCTGGGCCGCCAGGGTTTTGTTGTGGGCCAGCACCAGGGTGGGCCGGTTCACCTTTTCAATGACGGAAGCCATGGTAAAGGTCTTGCCGGAGCCGGTGACACCCAGCAGCGTCTGCTCCCGCAGTCCAAAGTTTACACCGCTTGCCAGTGCCTCAATGGCCTGGGGCTGGTCGCCGGAGGGCTTGTATTCCGAAACCAGTTGAAATTTGTCCATATTCCCTCCTATAAATAGGCGCTGCACTCACCCGGCCGGTACAGGCCGGACTGCGCCAGAGAAACGAAATCGTCATCCGCCACAATCAGGTGGTCAAACAGCGTCACCTCCACCGCCGCCAGGGCGGCGGCAATGCGCCGGGTGGTCATCACATCCTCATGGGACGGCACCGCCAGCCCGCTGGGATGGTTGTGGGCCAGCACCACGGTGGTGGCCTTTTCTGCCAGCGCCGTTTCCACGATGCGGCGGGTGGAAATCACAGCGGAGTTGATTTCTCCTTCCCCGATTTCTTTGCAGGAAATCACATTGCAGTTGGCATTCAGGCACAGCAGAAACACCGTCTCCACCTGCCGCCCGAAGAAATAGGGCAGCAGATATTGGCCGCACTGCTCCGTGTCCTTCATCACCTTGCCCTTTTGGGCGCTGTCCACCTGGTAGTAGCGCCCCAGTTCTTTTGCCAGATGCAGCAGGGTTGCCGCGTTCTCCCCCATTCCGGGCACTTTCATGATTTCCGCTATGGGTGCATCCATCACCCGGGACACGGAGCCGAACTTCTCAATCAGAGCATGGGCCAGTTCATTGGTGTCCCGCCGGGGAATGGCAAAAAACAGCAGCAGCTCCAGCACCTGCACCTGCTCAAAATTATCCAGTCCTTCTGTGCGGAACCGGTTCATAAGCCGCTGACGATGGCCGTCATGAATGGACATAATTTCACCACTTTCAAAGGATTTCTCTTGCCTTTTGCTGTTTTTTTCGTTAGAATAGAGAGGCAGGCGGATTTTGTCGAATTTGCCTGCGGTAATTTTGGAAAATATGCGTATCCTAGGCACGAGGAGGTTGACCATGGAAAACAAAAATAGTCCCATGCTGGAGCTGCTGCTCCGTCCGGCCTTCTGCGTGAAAGACGGCCTTATCACCGAAATCAATCAGGCAGCTGCCGCCTTTCTCCTGTGCGAAGGCACCCCGGTGCTGCCGCTGATCGCCACAGGAGCGGAGGAATACGAAAATTTCCGGGAGGGCTGTCTGTATCTGACACTGTCCCTCAGCGGTCACACGGTGGAGGCCACCGTCCTTTCCATGGAGGAATGCCACCTGTTTGTGCTGGAGCAGTCCGGGGAAAAGCCGGAGCTGCAGGCGCTGGCGCTGGCTGCCCGGGAGCTGCGGGGTTCTTTAAGCGGCATGGCTGCCGCCGCCAACCGGCTGCTGTCCAATCCGGAGCGTACCCCGGAGCCGTTGGCACAGCTCAACCGCCGGCTATATCAGATGATGCGTACCGTCAGCAATATGTCCGATGCCATTATTTACTGCCAGTGCGACAGCGTACCCACGGAATATGTGGAAATCTGCGACTTTCTGGAAGAGCTGCTGGAAAAAGCAGCTGTCCTGCTGCGGCACATCGGCCTTCAGCTGGAATGGGAGCTGCCCCAGGAAGCCATTTACACCACCGCTGACCGGGAAAAGCTGGAGCGTTCTGTGTATAATCTGCTCTCCAACGCCGCCAAACACACCCCCATAGGCGGCCGCATCACCGTGCAGCTGCAGCGGCGGGGGCGGCTGTATCTGTCCGTGACCGACAGCGGCACCGGACTGAACGCCGCCGCAAAAGCCAATGCCTATGAGCGGTATCTGCGAACCCCCACCCTTACCGACGGCGGCGAGGGATTGGGACTGGGGCTGGTGCTGGTGCGGGCAACCGCCCTGCTTCATGGCGGCACCGTACTGATTGACCATCCGGAAGGCGGGGGCACCCGGGTCACCATGACCCTGTCCATCCGCCACCAGAAAACGCCCCAGATGCGCACCCCGGTGCTTCGCATTGACTACGCCGGTGAGCGGGACCACGCCCTGCAGGAGCTGGCAGATGTATTGCCCGCCAGCCTGTACAGCCCGGAAAATCTTCAATAAGCCTTTCCCACCCGGCTTACGCCGGGTGGATTTTTTACGCCAGATAGGGCTTCAGATACTGACCCGTGTAGCTTTCCTCCACCTGGGAAACCTGTTCCGGCGTGCCGCAGGCCACTACCTGACCGCCGCCGTCGCCCCCTTCGGGGCCCAGGTCAATGATATAATCGGCGGTCTTAATCACATCCAGATTGTGCTCAATCACCAGCACCGTATTGCCTGCGTCCACCAGCTTCTGCAACACCTCGATGAGCCGGTGCACATCCGCCGCGTGCAGGCCGGTGGTAGGCTCGTCCAGCACATAAATGGTGCGGCCCGTGGCGGTTCTGGACAGCTCCGTTGCCAGCTTCACCCGCTGGGCTTCGCCGCCGGAGAGGGTGGTGCTGGACTGGCCCAGCTTCACATAGCCAAGGCCAACCTCCACCAGAGCCTGGGCCTTGCGGCGGATTTTCGGCAGATTTTCAAAGAAGTCCACCGCCTCCTCCGCCGTCATGTCCAGCACCTGGGCGATGTTTTTTCCTTTATACTGCACTTCCAGGGTTTCCCGGTTGTAGCGCTTGCCTTTGCAGACCTCGCAGGGCACATAGACATCCGCCAGAAAGTGCATCTCAATTTTCACAAGGCCGTCGCCGCAGCAGGCTTCGCACCGGCCGCCCTTGACATTGAAGGAGAACCGGCCGGGGCCGTAGCCCCGCATTTTGGCATCTGCCGTGGAGGCGAACAAATCCCGAATGTCGTTAAACAGCCCCGTATAGGTGGCAGGATTGGAGCGGGGCGAACGCCCGATGGGGCTTTGGTCAATGTCAATGACCTTGTCCAGATATTCCAGTCCCTCTATGCCGCGGCAGGCACCGGGCCGGGTGCGGGCATGGTTCAGCTTGGCAAGCAGGGTCTTGTTCAGCACCTCGCCCACCAGACTGGACTTGCCGGAGCCGGACACGCCGGTTACGCAGGTAAAGGTGTTCAGGGGGATGGAAACATCGATATTTTTCAGGTTGTTCTCCTCGGCCCCCTGTACCGTCAAAAACTGGCCGTTGCCGGTCCGCCGGGCGGAGGGCACCGGGATCTTCTTCACGCCGGACAGATACTGGCCTGTGACAGACCGTTCGCAGCCCTCGATATCTTCCAGGGAGCCTGCCGCCACGATCTCGCCGCCGTGGCAGCCCGCGCCGGGTCCCACGTCCACGATGAAATCCGCGGCCCGCATGGTAT